>DASTEQ010000156.1:0-5444 GCA_035709505.1 Candidatus Limnocylindria bacterium | reverse complement strand
CAGCCGCCGAGTTCGGCGTCCCGGCGCCCTTCGTCCTGGCGGTCTCGTGGCACGAATCGGGCTGGCAGCCGGGCGTGGTCTCGTACGCCGGGGCGGTGGGTCTCATGCAGCTCATGCCCGCCACCGCGGACTGGGTGGCCGGGACGATGCTCAACGACGGGCCAGCGATCAACGATCCGCGCTGGAACGCGCGGGCCGGGGTGCGGCTGCTTGCGTATTACCTCGCCCGATACCAGGGCAACAAGACCGAGGTGCTGGCCGCCTACCTGCAGGGCATGACCTCGGTCGACCAGATCGGCGTGCTCGTCTCGTCGCAGCCGTACGTCAACAGCATCCTCGCCCTCGAGGTGACGTTCAGCCGCTGACCCGCGACGGGCTCACCAGGCGTCGACGCCCGGCAGTCGCCGGAGACGCCAGGTTCGAGGTTCGGGCCCGGGACTCATCGCCACCAGGTCGACACGGAGGCCGTGATGCTCGATCGGCGTGGCTCGAGCGTACGCGGTCAGGGCCGATCGAAGGCGCACGACCTTCGCTTCCCTGACCGATTCGACCGCGTTGCCACTCCGGTCAGATCGGCGGAGCCGCACCTCGACGGCGACCAGGACGCGGTGGGGGTCGAGGGCCACGACGTCAATCTCCGCCCCACCAGACCGATGCCGCTCCGCGAGGATTCGCCAGCCGCTGGCCGCAAGCCAAGACGCCACTCGGCGCTCGGCCTGTCGCCCCAGCGCGTGACGCGGATCAGCCATCGGTCAGTTGCCGTTCGGTTCGAAGGCGTCCTCGTCAACGAGCGGGAACTCTGCGAACTCGAGGTCGAGCGGGAGCTGGGTTCCGGCCAGCAACATCCGGATCGGCGCGAACGAGCGTCGATGCCACTCGCATGGGCCTTCGCGGACCAGCGCAGCGTAGTGGCCGCGCGTGCCGTAGCCCTTGTGCCGGGCGAACCCGTAGCCGGGGAATCGGTCATCCATCTCGTCGCAGATCCGGTCGCGGGTGACCTTGGCCACGATCGAGGCCGCGGCGATCGACGCGGAAATGGCGTCGCCATCGATGATCGCGCGCTGCGGGTAGGTCGCCTCGCGGAGCGTGAGGGCGTCGATCAGCAGGTGATCCGGCGGCTCCGGCAGGTGCGCCAGTGCCTCACGCATCGCGAGCTTGGTCGCCTGCAGGATGTTGATGCGGTCGATGACCTCGACCTCCACGCACCCGACGCCGATGGCGTCCGCGCGGGCGACGATCTGCTCGTAGAGCGCCTCGCGACGGCTGCGGGCGATCACTTTGCTGTCGCGGAGCCCCTTGATCCGCGGCCGCGCCGGAAGGATGACAGCGGCCGCGACGACCGGGCCAGCGAGCGAGCCGCGCCCCACCTCGTCGAGGCCAGCGATCCGGCGGAAGCCGGCGCGGCGCAGCTCGTACTCGTGGGCGAGTCGGGCGTCGCGGGGTCGGTGGACGGGGCGGCGGCGAGCGGGGCGGGCGGGAGCCCTGGCGCTCATCGGCTCAGCGCGAGGGGCGACGCTCGCGGAGCGTGGCAGCCTTGCCGACGCGATTGCGGAGGTAGTAGAGCTGGGCGCGGCGGGCAACACCGTGGCGGACGACCTCGATCTTGTCGACGCGAGGAGCATGCACCGGGAACGTGCGCTCGACCCCCACGCCGCTGCTGATGCGCCGAACAGTGATCGTCTGGTTCAGGCCACCGCCACGCATCCGCATGACCGTGCCCTCGAACACCTGGACGCGCTCGCGGCTGCCTTCGACGACCTTAACCGAGACACGCACGGTGTCCCCGGGGGCGATCTGCGGGATGTCGGTCCGGAGCTGCTCGCGTTCCAGCTCCTGGATGGGGTCCATGGTCACGATCCTCGATTACCGCCGGCTCAACACCGGGTTGCCCTTGGGGCTGACGCAACGACGCGACCGCCGGAGCGGCCGCGAACGGTGGCGAGTATAGCAGTGGCCGGACACCCGAGCGCAATCGTCATCTGCCGTCAGTCGTTCGCGTCCGGCTCCGAGCGCAGGCGCTCCAGATCGGCGCGATCGGTATCGGTCAGCTCGACGCGGTCGAGGAGGTCCGGTCGGCGCTCGGAGGTGCGCCGCAGGGCCTCGCGGCGGCGCCAGGCGGCGACCTCGCCGTGATTGCCCGACAAGAGGACGGCCGGCACGCGCATCCCGTCGAATTCCTCGGGCCGGGTGTACTGCGGATGCTCCAGCAGGCCGCTCGAGAAGGAGTCTGCCGCGCTGGAGGCAGGGTCGATGACCCCCGGCACCAGGCGACTGACCGCGTCGATCACGACGAGCGCCGGCAATTCGCCGCCGGTCAGGACGTAGTCCCCAATGCTGATCTCCCGATCGACCCAGGCCCGGACACGATCATCCACGCCCTCGTACCGGCCACAGACCAGCGCGAAGCGTGGCATCACCGCCAGCTCGCGGGCCAGCGGGTCGGTCAGCTGCTCCCCCGCCGGGTCGAGGAGGATGATCGGGACGCCCTCCTCGCGAAGCGGCGTCAGGGCGCCGGCCAAAGGCTCCGGGCGCAGGACCATCCCCGCTCCCCCGCCGTACGGCGTGTCGTCCACCTGTCGATGGCGGCCGAGGCCATGCTCCCGCAGATCGTGGAGCTCCACCGATACCACGCCTCGTTCGACGGCGCGGCCCAAGACACCGGCAGCCAGGGCCGGGCGGAAGAGATCCGGAAACAGGGTCACGACGTCGATCCGGAGCAGCGGCGATGCGGCCACGGTCAAGCTTCCTCCAGCCACTCCGCGGGGTCGTGAATCGTCATCTGGCCAGCGGCCAGGTCGATGGTGACGACGATGGACCGGAGTGACGGCACGAGGACCTCGCCTTCGGGTCCCAGGACGCGGTAGACCTCGTTGCTGCCCACCCGGAAGACCTCCTCCAGCCGACCGATGGTGCGGCCGCTGGGCGTGATCACCTCGAGCCCCTCCAGCTCGTGCCACCAATAGGTTCCGGCGGGAAGAACCTCCGGCGCCCCCGGGGCCAGGAGATGTCGACCGATGAGCGCGCTCGCCCCATCCCGATCGGTGATCCCCACCAGGCGGAGCACCGGACCATGCTTGGAAGTCCCCGCCTCGACGATCTCGCGGGGGGTCGTCTCCCCCTCGACCACCACCTGCTGTCCCACCGATAGGCGCTCCGGCGCATCGGTCAGGGTCATCACCCGGAGGTCCCCCTTGAGCCCGCGGACGCCCATCACCCGGGCGACCGCGAGCGGTTCACTCGTGGGCTTCGATGTCGAGCTCGACATGCCGGCCGTCCCTCGCGCCCATCACGCGGAGGAGGCTCCGGATGGCGTTGGCAATGCGGCCGTCTCGACCGATGACACGACCCATGTCCCGCTCGTCGACCACCAGGGTCAGGGTGACCTCGTCGCCATCCTCCTCGACCTCGACTTCGACGGCATCGGGGTGGTCGACCAGGGAGCGGGCCACGTATTCGAGGAACGCCTTCATGACTCAGTCTCCTGGCTCTCGGCCTCGGGGCTTTCGGATTCGGTGGCGGGCTCGGCTGCGGCCTTCGCCTTGCGGCCTCGGGCCGGCTTCGGCGCGGGTTCCACGGCAGTCTCGGGCTCTGGCGGCGTCTCGGCCGCTTCGGCCGGGGCTTCGGAAGCAGCTTCCGGTGCCGCTTCGGGCTCGCTGTCCGCTTCGGCAACCGCCTCGGCCGGTGCCTCGGGCTCAGCTGCGGTCGCCGGCTCGGGCTCGGCCGCCGGTGGGGCTGCCTCGACCTCGGGCTCCGGCGTGATCTCCGGGGCGGCCTCCTCGGGGGCGACGACCGCATCGGCGACCGGCTCGGGGGCAGGCTTCGGGGCCTCGGCGGCCGCCTGTTCGGCTTGCGCCTTGGCGGCGGCCTTCTTCGCGCTGCGCGCCTTCGCGCGGGCCTCGTCCTTCGCGCCTGCCGGCCGCGGTCCTTCCGCGGCGACCTTCATCAGGCGCTGCACCGCGTCCGAGGGTCGAGCGCCATGCGACATCCAGAAGGCGATCCGCTCGTCGTCGAGCTTCAGCGTGATCGGATCGGTCAGCGGGTTGTAGTAGCCCAGGATCTCCAGGGCGCGACCGTCCCGCGAACGGCGACTGTCGATGGCGATGACGCGATAGGCAGGGCGCCGGGTAGCACCCACTCGCGTCAGCCGGATATGTACGGCCACGTGGTGATTCCTTCCGTCATCGGGATGAAACGACGCGCCGGCGGGCTGCCATGAGGGGCTGACGTAGGGCCGAGCGCCGCGACAGGATACCGCCTTGGGGCGGTGCTGGCGACTACCGGCGCGGGAGCGGCGGTAGGGATCCGGGACGGCCGCCCGTCCGACCGGTCGCACCGCTCAGCTGTCGAACGAGCTTCTGCATCTCCTCGAATTGCCGCAGAAGACGGTTGACGTCGGCGACGGTCGTGCCGCTGCCAGCCGCGATCCGCCGCCGCCGGCTGGCCTTGATGACGTGCGGATCACGCCGCTCGGCGGGCGTCATCGAGTCGATGATCGCCTCCACCCGCTTCAGCTCTCCGTCATCGACCGCGTCCTGTGCGGCACCGGCCAGATTGGACGCGCCGGGCACCATCTGGAGGACCTGGCCGATAGGTCCCATCTTCTTGACCTGCTGAAGCTGGCCCTTGAAATCCTCCAGCGTGAAGCGCGCCTCCATGAGTCGCTGGGCGGCGCGCGCTGCCTCGTCGCGATCGATCCGCTCCTCCGCCCGTTCGACCAGGGTCACGATGTCCCCCATCCCCAGGATTCGCTGCGCCATTCGGTCGGGATGGAACACCTCGAGGGCGTCGACGGCCTCCCCGGTTCCGACGTACGCGACGGGCAGGCCGGTCACGCTCCGGATGCTCAACGCCGCTCCACCGCGGGCGTCTCCATCCAGCTTGGTCAGCACCAGCGCGGTGAGTGGCAGCCGCTCGAGGAACGTTTCCGCGACCCGCACTGCCTCCTGGCCGGTCATCGCGTCGACCACCAGGAGGATCTCCGTCGGTTTCGTCGCGGTCGCGATCTCCGCCAGCTCGGACATCATCGGGCCGTCGACGTGCTGGCGGCCGGCCGTGTCCACGATGACCACGTCCGTTTCGCCGGCGGCCGCTTCGCGAATCGCCCCGGTGACGATGTCGAGCGGCGCCGTGCCGGTGGCGGCGGTTCGCACCGGCACCCCGACCTGCTCGCCGAGGCGTACCAGCTGCTCGACGGCTGCCGGACGGTACACGTCCGCGGCGACGAGCTCCGGGTGGCGGCCGTCACGCGCGAGGCGGCTTGCGAGCTTGGCGGCGGAGGTCGTCTTGCCCGACCCCTGGAGGCCGACCATCAGGATGACCGTCGGGTCGGCAGCATCCAGGTGAAGGGCATAACGCTCGCGGCCGAGGATCTCCACCAGCTCGTCGTGCACCAGCTTCACGACCTGGTGGCCGGGTCGCACGCCGTCGAGGACCGCGGTCGCGAG
>DASTEQ010000155.1:0-6189 GCA_035709505.1 Candidatus Limnocylindria bacterium | reverse complement strand
AAGAGGTCTCCGGTTCGAGCCCGGACGTGGGCTCCACGCACATCCTGGAGGCAGTCAACGCGGTGCAACCCCACGTCGTCCTCCCGCTCCTGACCGCAGCGCTGGCCGCGATCACGGCCTTCGCCGTGCTGGACCAGTGGTTCCGCAAGCGCCGCGCCTACCAGCTGGTGTGGGCCCTGGGACTGGCGTGGTACATGGTCGCGGCTGGGGCCGAGGCGCTCGGCGGTGCGCGTGGGTGGAGCGAGCCGGCCTACCGGGCGTGGTACCTGTTCGGAGCGTTCGGGGTCGCCTCGTGGTTGGGCCTCGGCACCGTGTTCCTGTTGCGCAAGACCCGCTTCGGGTATCTGGTGGCCGCGGCGCTTCTGCTGAGCGGCACGATCACACTGGCAGGGGAAAGTCGCATCCCCTTGATCGTCGCGGCCCTCGGTGCCGCCGCCTTGGCTATCGCAACCTGGCGGCAGCGAGACCGGGTGGCACCGGTGGCGGCCCTGCTGCTGGTCGGCGGATCACTTGCGGCGGCCGTGCTGGTGCTCAGCGCTCCGTTGGCTCCGCCCGGATACGCGCTCAACCCGGAAACCCAGGTCCCGGTTGGGTCCGCCTTCCCGGAGCAGGTCCGCATCCTCAGCCCGCTGTTCAACATCCCGGGTGCCGTGGCGCTGGTCGGTGGGGCGCTCTACTCCGCGTACATCTTCATGCCCAAGACCCGCGTTCTACGCGTTTCGTCCACGACCCCGGTTGTCGGGGCGGTCGGTCGCGGGCTGGCCGTGGTGGTCAACTTCATCGCCTCGATCCCGGCGGCGATCCGCGCGGGGCGGCGCGGGGAGCTCCATTCCCGCGTCCCAGCGACCTTGCTCATCGCCCTGGGCGGCATCTTCCCCAGCTTCACCAGTGGACTGACCCGGTTCGAGATCACCTGGGGCCATTACCTCGGGGAGCTGATCGGGGTGGCGCTTATCCTGGCCGGATTCCTCATCAGCCTCGAGGTCTTCAGCGACCTCCGCGTCCCGTTCACCCGGATCGTCCTTATCCGCCGGCCGTCCGCTGACGTCGTTGACACCCCTGCGCCCCCCGCCTAGAATCACGAGGCTTCCCCAGGTGACCGGCCCTGTTTCGGCGTGTCTGTCGGGAAGGCTTTCGAAGGACGCTATTTCGTGGCCAAGGCCGAGAACCGACCGGTCATCACTCTCGCGTGCACCGAGTGCAAGGAACGCAGCTACAGCACGCGAAAGAACAAGAAGAACGACCCCGGGCGGCTGGAGCTGAACAAGTTCTGCCCCCGATGTCGGCACCACACGCTGCATCGAGAAACCAAGTAGCCGGAGGGGTGTAGCTCAACTGGTAGAGCACTGGTCTCCAAAACCAGCGGTTGTGGGTTCGAGTCCCGCCGCCCCTGCCAGCCCCGTCTCCCCATCCACACCCAGGAGCCGCCACCGATCGTGATCAGCAGGACCCGCACCTACGTCAGCGAGAGCTGGGCCGAGCTGCGCAAGGTCGCCTGGCCGACTCGACGCACCGTCCTCAACCTGACCCTGATAGTGATCGCGGTCTCCGCGCTGGTGGGTGCCTACATCGCGATCCTCGACCTGATCCTGCTGTTCGGCATGGACCAGCTGCTGACTCAATGACGACTGGACCTGACCGATGACCGAAACGACCGAAACGACCGAAGCGACTGAGGCTGCCGAGCAGACCGAGACCGCCGAGCAGACCGAAGCGGCTGAGCAGACCGATGTGGCCGCGCGGGCTGAAAGTGCGGAGGCGGAGACCGCGGACAGCCCCACCGTCGACATCCCGGTCGCCGAATCCACCGGGACCGAAGAAGCGCGCCAGGCCGCCCGCCTCTCCCGCGAGGCGCCACAGCCGGACGACCCCGACGCTGCCGAGCGGACCACGAAGCAGTGGTACGTGATCCACACCTACTCCGGGTACGAGAACAAGGTGAAGACCAACCTCGAGCACCGCATCGAGTCGATGGGTGTCGAGGACCAGATCTACCAGGTCCTCGTGCCGATGGAGGAGGAGATCGAGATCCGCAACGGCCAGCGGCAGACCGTCAACAAGAAGGTCTTCCCCGGCTACGTGCTGGTCGAGATGATCATGACCGACGAGTCGTGGTACGTCGTCCGCAACACGCCGGGCGTCACCAGCTTCGTCGGCTCGGGCAACCGGCCCACCCCGCTCCGCGAGAGCGAGGTCAAGGCCATCCTCAAGCAGATGGGCGTGGAAGCGCCCAAGTTCAAGGTCCAGTTCGCCAAGGGCCAGAGCGTGCGTGTCACCGACGGGCCGTTCGCCGAGTTCATCGGAACCGTGGACGAGGTCCACCCGGAACGGAACAAGGTCCGCGTCCTGGTCAGCATCTTCGGGCGCGAGACACCCGTCGAGCTCGACTTCCTGCAGATCGAAAAGTTGTAGAGGGAGGGGCGCGACCCGCCCCGTTCGCACCTCGGAGGTACCCCGTGGCCAAGAAAGTACGCGCCATCCTCAGGGTCCAGGGCGAGGCCGGCAAGGCAACTGCCGCCGCTCCCGTTGGCCCGGCCCTGGGCCAGCACGGCATCAACATCCTCGAGTTCCTGAAGGCCTTCAACGAGCGGACGGCCACCATGTCGGGCTACACCGTGGCGGCCGAGATCACCGTCTACGAGGATCGGTCCTTCACCTTCACCACCATGGCGCCCCTGGCCGCCGCGCTGCTGAAGAAGGCGGCCGGCGTGGAGAGCGGATCGGCCCAGCCGAACCGGGAGACGGTCGGATCGGTCAGCCAGGCGCAGCTCCGCGAGCTGGCCGAGATGAAGATGGCCGACCTGAACGCCAACAGCACCGAGCAGGCGATGAAGATCATCGCCGGCACGGCCCGCAGCATGGGCATCGAGGTGCGCGACTGATGCCTGCGCACGGGAAGAAATACCGCGCCGCGGCCGCCCTCCTCGAGACCGGCCGCCGATATCCAATCGAGGAGGCGTGCGAGCTGCTGCCAAAGGTGTCGACCGCGAAGTTCGACGCCACGGTCGAGGCCCACCTCAGACTCGGCATCGACCCCCGCCATGCCGATCAGCTCGTCCGCGGGACCGTCGTCCTGCCCCACGGCACCGGGCGCTCGACGCGGGTCATCGTGTTCGCCCAGGGCGAGAAGGCGGCCGAGGCCCTGCGCGCCGGCGCCGACGAGGTCGGTGGCGAGGACCTGGTCAAGAAGATCGACGATGGCTGGTTCGAGTTCGAGGTGGCCGTTGCCACGCCGGACATGATGGGCGTCGTCGGTCGGCTCGGGAAGAAGCTCGGGCCCCGCGGCCTGATGCCGAATCCCAAGGCCGGCACGGTCACGTTCGACATCGAGCGGGCCGTCGGCGAGGTGAAGTCCGGCCGCATCGAGTTCAAGGTCGACCGCGCGGGGATCGTCCACGCCCCGGTGGGCCGAGCCTCGTTCTCGCCGGACCAGCTCCAGGCGAACGTCGCTACGCTCGTTGACGCCATCAACCGGGCCAAGCCATCCGGCGCCAAGGGGACGTACTTGCGGACTTTGACGCTAGCCCCCACCATGGGCCCCGGCGTCGCGGTCGACATCCCGTCGGCCCTGGCCGCCGCCCAGGCCTGACCGATCCTCACGCGGGCACGCGCCCGCGGCCACAACCGCAGAGACCGCATAGCCCAAGACAGCGATGTGACCCGGGTTTCGGCCCGGGCTAATCACCGGCCGGTGGCGACACCGTCCGGGGCACGCCGAGGCAGGACGCTCCGCCCACGATGTGGGCCTGTCCTCGCCGCGGCGAGGACTTTTTCGTAGGTGGAGTACAGGACACGCACATGCCAACCGATGCCAAGCGCCAGGCGGTGACCGATCTCGCGGACCTGCTCCGCGGGAGCGCGGCCCTGGCCGTGGCCGACTACCGCGGCCTGACCGTCTCGGAGATGCACACCGTGCGCCGCTCCCTGCGCGCCAACGGGGTCAGCCTGAAGATCGCGAAGAACCGGCTCCTGAAGATTGCCGCCGACGAGGCCGGCCTCGCCGAGCTCAAGCCGATGCTCGAGGGCCCGACCGCCATCGCCGCGACCAGCGGGGACGAGGTCAGCCTGGCGCGCGCCCTGCAGGACGCCTTCCGGCCTTACAAGGTCGTGAGCCTCCGCGGCGGGCTGCTCGCCGGTCAGCCGGTGAACGCCGCCGACCTCCAGCGCCTGGCAAGCCTGCCGAGCCGCGAGGTGCTGCTCGGCCGACTGGCGGGTGGCATGGCCGCGCCGCTGACCGGCATGGCCGGCGTCCTGGCCGCCAACCTCCGCAACCTCATCGGCGTCCTGAGTGCCGTCGTCGAATCCAAGCGTGCGACCGATGTCGGCTCCGCCGATGCCGCCGCGGCCGCCGAGGCGAGCTCCGCTCCTCCCGCCGAGGTTGCTCCGCCCCCTGATGGCGCGGGCCCGGTTGAAGACGTGGCCTCCGCTGAAGACGCCGGTCCGACCGAAACCGCCGGCGGTGCCTCGGACTCCGCCGATGGCGATGACTCCGCGGAAGACGCAGGTAGCCCTGAGAACGAGGGCGCTGCCGATGAGGCTACCGCCGGCGGGGACTCGACCGACGAAGCTCCGGCCGACGCAGCGGCCGAGGCGGCCGAGGCAGACGCCGCCACTGACGCAAACCCAACGCAGACTGATTGACCAGCACCTGAGCTGACCGAAGAAGGAGAACCGACACCACCATGGCCACCAAGACAATGAGCAAAGACCAGATCCTCGAGGCCATCGACGGCATGACCGTCCTGGAGCTGAGCGACCTGGTGAAGGCCTTCGAGGAGCGCTACGGCGTGACCGCCGCGGCTCCGGTCGCGGCCGCGGCCGCGCCGGCCGCCGGTGGCGGCGATGGCGCTGCGCCGGCCGCCGCCGAGGAGCAGACGGAGTTCGAGGCCGTCCTCACCGACGTGGGCCCGAACAAGATCCTCGTCATCAAGGCCGTCCGGGAGCTGACCGGCCTCGGCCTCAAGGAGGCAAAGGATCTCGTCGACGCCGCCCCGAAGGCGGTGAAAGAGGGCGTCAACCGCGAAGAGGCAGACGCCGTCAAGGAGAAGCTGGCCGAGGCCGGCGCCACCGTCGAGGTCAAGTAGCACCCGGTCGCGAAGGGGGAGTCAACGCGGACCGCTTCGGTTGACGAAGCGGCGCCGACTGCTATACTCCTCTTTCGCGTGTCCGCGACCCACGCTGCGTCTTTGACCTCCCACGTTGCCCCTGCAAGGAGTGCTGCATGCCCCTGGCCGACTCCGCCGGCCGCTCGGCGCTTGCACCGAGCCGTGAAAACTTCTCCCACATCCCAGAGGTTCTCCCTCTCCCCAACCTGATCCAGACTCAGATCGAATCGTTCACCTGGTTCGTCGAGACCGGGCTCCGCGAACTGTTCGACGAGATCACCCCGATCAGCGACTTCACCAACAAGAACTTCGACCTTCGCTTCCGCGACTACTACTTCAAGGACGCGAAGTTCAGCGAGGACGAGTGCCGCACTCGTGACCTGACCTACGCCCGCCCGCTTTGGGCGACCGTCAGCCTTGAGGTCAAGGAGACGGGCGAGGACAAGGAGACCCCGGTCTTCATGGGTGACTTCCCGTGGATGACCGACCAGGGCACGTTCATCATCAACGGCGCCGAGCGCGTGGTGGTGAGCCAGCTCGTGCGCTCGCCGGGCGCCTACTACGACGCGGACGAGGATCCGGCCACCGGCCGCATGCTCTACACCGCCAAGCTGATCCCGAACCGCGGAGCGTGGCTCGAGTTCGAGACCTCGAACCGGTCCGTCCTGTCGGTGAAGGTCGACCGCAAGCGGAAGATCCCGGTCACCACCCTCCTGCGGGCAGTGGGCCTGGTCGACAGCCAGGAGATGCTGAAGATCTTCTCGACAGTCGACGACAACCCCGAGCACCCGTACATCCAGCTGACCCTCGAGAAGGACCCGACCACCACCCAGGAGGAGGCCCTGGTGGAGGTCTACAAGAAGCTGCGCCCCGGGGATCCGCCCACGGTCGAGAACGCGCGGACCCTGGTCAACAGCCTGTTCTTCAACTTCCGCCGGTACGACCTCGGCCGCGTCGGTCGGTACAAGCTGAACAAGGCCCTGTCGGACGTGGCCGCCAAGCTCAAGCTGGAGCTGCCGACCGAGGAACCGGACACGCCCCGCGAGTCCCGGGTGATCAGCCAGAACGACATCGTGGCCATCGT
>DASTEQ010000154.1:0-5760 GCA_035709505.1 Candidatus Limnocylindria bacterium | reverse complement strand
TACAACTACTTCGCCTCGGGCCTGCCCGACCCGAATCTCCTCGACGACGTCCCGCTGCCTCAGTCGAGCCTGGTCTACGACCGAAGCGGCAGTGTCCTGCTCGCCCGTTTTGAGTGCCAGAACCGCGAGTCGGTCACGTTCAGCGAGATCCCAGACGTCATCGTCGACGCCACGGTCGCGAGCGAAGACCAGACGTTCTGGACGAACAGCGGGGTCGACATGCAGGCCATCGCCCGAGCGGCCTACGCCAACCTCCAGGCCGGTTCGATCGTGCAGGGCGCTTCGACCATCACCCAGCAGGTGATCAAGTACGCCGGATCCATCGTCGTCCAGCAGGAGGCCGCCGACGACACGATCGTCGTCCCGAGCATCGCTCCGATCGACGGGAGCGGCGAGCCCACCGCGGACGAGGTGTGCCCGCCGCCGCGCCTGACCTTCCTCGAGGGACGTGGCTTCGAGGACAAGATCCGCGAGCAGATCATGGCCCTCCAGGTGACCGCCGCCTACCCGGGCCGCGAGGGCAAGGAGCTCATCCTCGCGACCTACCTGAACCTCATCTTCTACGGCAATGGCTCCTACGGGATCAAGGCCGCCGCGGCGAACTACTTCGGCATCGATGACCTGTCCCAGCTCACGCTGAGCCAGGCGGCCTTCCTCGCCGCGCTGCCCCAACGACCGAGCGCGCTCGACCCGTACCAGAACCCGGATGGTCCGAGCGACGCCATGCGCGAACGTGACGGCGTCCTGTTCCGGATGCTCGAGGAGGAGTACATCACCCTCGAGCAGTACCAGGAGGCAATCGAGACCACCTGGGAGGAGATGGGCCCGAGCCGAATCGTCCACCCGCTGCTGGAGCCGCATTTCACGTTCCGCGTCCAGCGTGAGATGGCCCATATCCTGGCCGACCTGGGCGTGCCTGATCCCGAGCAGGCGGTCCGGACCGGCGGCTACCAGGTCATCACCACCCTCGACTACCCGCTGCAGCAGGTCGCACGCTCGCTGGTGCAGCGCGAGGTGCGAGAACTCGTCAGCTTCAACGTGCACAACGGGGCACTGGTCGCCATCGACTCGGCGACCGGCGAGATCGTGGCCTACATCGGCAGCATCGACTACTACAACCAGGCCGATCCACGGGTCCAGGGCCAGTTCGACGTCGCCGGACTCGCTCGACGCCAGCCGGGATCGGCGTTCAAGCCGATCACCTACACCTCAGCCTTCATGAACCGCCGGGCGACCGTGTCGACGATGTTCGTCGATGCGCTGACGAACTTCGGCAACGACCAGTTCAAGTACGAGCCGACGAACGCGAACAACCGGGAGGCCGGTCCGCTGCTGGCCATGGATGCTTTGCGTTACTCGCTGAACATCCCGTCGGTCCAGATGCAGTGGCTGGTCGGGCCGGAGGTGACCGCCCAGTTCTCTGAGGACCTCGGCATCGCCAGCGCCGAGTACATCATGGCCCAAGACCCGAGCGTGACCCTCGGCCTCGGAACGGTGCCGGTCAACCTCACGAACTTCACCCAGGGCTACAGCGCCTTCGCCCAGCAGGGGACGCTCCACCCGGCCACGGCAATTATCGAGATACGTGACCGAGACGGCGACGTCATCTACTCACGCGAGACCGATGGGCCGGAGACCACCCAGCCGATGACCCCGGCCGAGGCCTACCTCACCCACTGGATCATCGAGGGCAACACCAACCCCGCCACCAACCTGTTCTGGGGCCCGCGGGCCCGGCTCCTCGACCCATCCGGCGTCCGCCGCCACGCCGCCTTCAAGACAGGGACGACCGACGACTTCAAGGACGTCTCGGGCATGGGCTACATTCCGGGCAGCCTGACGGTCGGTGTCTGGATGGGCAACAACAACCAGGAGCCGATGTCGAACCGTATCCGCGGCGGCCTCTTTGCGGCCGACGGACCGCTCTACCTCTGGCACGACTTCATGGACGTCGCGATCAACCAGCCGTGGGACTGGAATGGCCACCAGGCGGTTCCCAACCTCGACTTCGCGCAGCCGGCCGGCGTGGTCATGTCGGAGGTCTGCCGGTTCAGCGGGATGAGCCCTCCGAACTGCGGCAGCGGGACGATCAGCGTGCCGTTCCTCGAGGGCACCGTGCCGCCGCCGGACAACGTCCATCACGCGGACCAGTGGCACCCGGGCGGCTGCTTCGACATCGTCCAGTATGTGCAGCAGGCCGGGCGGCCAGCCCGCTGGGTGGCGGCCGCTGCCGGTTGGGCCGACAAGTTCAACAACGGCACGTACGCCACGTCCGGCAGCCGGTACGCGATCGGTTCGGTCCCCGGACGTCCCGGATATGGCGCCCCGATCTGTGGCGAGCTGAAAGCACCGGCACCGACGCCGCAACCTGACCCGTCCCGCGGGCCTGGAGGCTGCCCGTTGCCCCAGCCGTTCTGTCCGTCGCCGACCCCGGAGGCCGCGCTACCGGCGACCGTGGCCAGCCGGCCCATCGACGCCGGCCTCCTGGTGCCGGTCTTCGTGATTCCGCTGGCCGTCGGCGCCGCCCCGTTCCTGCTGCGCCTCGCGCGGCGCCGTCACTGACCGAACGCCGCCCGCGTGGCTCGGTCTGTCCTGACCCTGATCCTGGCTGGAGGTGAGGGGGAGCGCCTGTCGGTCCTGTCCCAGGTGCGCGCCAAGCCCGGTGTCCCCTTCGGTGGGAAGTACCGGATCATCGATTTCTCGCTGTCGAACGTGGTGAACTCGGGCCTGACCGACGTCGGCATCCTGACCCAGTACGCCCCGCGGTCGCTGATCGACCACATCGGCGTCGGCCGCCCGTGGGACCTCGACCGCAGCCGCGGCGGAGTGAGCCTGCTCCAGCCGTACGTCGGCCGCGGCCGCAAGCGCGAGTGGTACCGAGGGACGGCGGACGCCGTCCTCCAGAACCTCGAGTTCATCGAGGACCGCGATCCGGAGCTGGTCCTGATCCTGGCCGGGGATCACGTCTACAAGATGGACTACCGCCCGTTCGTCGCCCTCCACCTTGCGCGCGACGCGGATCTGACCGTGGCGGTCCGCCGCGTGCCGTTGGCGGATGCCAACCGGTTCGGGATCCTCGAGCTGGATGGCGACGGGCGAGTGACTCGCTTCGTGGAGAAGCCGGCCAATCCGACCTCGAACCTGGTCAGCATGGGCGTGTACGCGTTCCGGTGGCCGCTCCTGCGGGAGCTTCTCTCGCCCGAACGGCTGGATTTCGGGCGCGACGTCCTTCCCTTCATGGTCGAGTCGGGTCACTCAGTCCACGGCTACGAGTACCACGGCTATTGGCAGGACATCGGGACCGTGGATGCCTATTGGCAGGCGAGCATGGATCTCGTCGCCGACCAGCCACCCATGGACTTGTACGAGACGGGGTGGCTGATCTACACCCGGAGCGAGGAGCGGGCCCCGGCCCACATCGGCTCGGATGCCCGCGTCACCCGCAGCCTCGTCAGCCACGGCTGCATCATCGAGGGTGCCGTCGAGCGCAGCATCCTGTCGCCCGGCGTCCGGATCAGGGCCGGTGCGGTCGTCCGCGAGTCGATCGTGATGTTCGACACTGAAGTCGGCCCCGGCGCAGTGCTCGACCGAGCGATCATCGACAAGGAATGCGTCATCGGGGCCGGTGCCAGGATCGGCGATGGGCGGGTGCTGCGCCCGAACCGCAGCGAGCCCGAGCGGCTGTTCAGTGGACTGACCCTGGTCGGCAAGCAGGCGCATGTGCCGGCTCAGGCCCGCATCGGCCGAAATTGCCGAATCGACCCGTATGTAACCGAATCGGACTACCCCCGTCGTCGGGTGGCGGCGGGTGACACGGTGGCCCACGCTGGCTGACATGCGCGCCATGGAAATGGCGCCGCCTCTCGATGATTGGCTGGCCGACCTTGGTTTGGAGACGGTCAGCCGCATGGCGGCGCCGCGCGACGAGGCCCTGAGCCGCGACGTCGT
This sequence comes from Candidatus Limnocylindria bacterium, assembly GCA_035709505.1. Lineage (GTDB taxonomy): Bacteria > Chloroflexota > Limnocylindria > QHBO01 > QHBO01 > DASTEQ01. The sequence continues at coordinate 1,812 of DASTEQ010000154.1, read as the reverse complement.
CCTCGACGGCGAGCGGCGCTTTGACCTGCGGGTCACGATCGCGTGGGCCGCGGGGATGGGGCTCCACCTGTGGGGCTACTACGGACTGGACGCCATGGAGCTGCCCCGGCGGACGTTGCTTCGGCTGCTGGGCGCGAACGCCGAGTATCCATTCGTGAAGTTCGCGGTGACCGAGGAGGACCGACCGATGCTCATCACCGAGCTCCCGCCAGCCGCGGTTGATCGGGACGAGCTTGGGCGTGCCCTGACCCGGATGGTGGTGGTTGCCGATCGACTCGTCCAGGAGACCGCTCCCGCCATCGCGGATCGCGGCCGGCTCCCGGACTGGGCGGGTCGGGTGAGTCGGAACCCGCAGCTCATGGACCGATACCGGTCCGAGGTGGAATCCACGCTCCCGGACTGGCCGGCTGACGAGGGGGCGGACCGATGAGACGGCGACGCGCGCGGCTCGCGCTGGTCGTGGCCCTCGTGGTCGGGGCCCTGTCTGCACCGGCGGGCGTGGCCGGCGCCGAGTACACGATGGTCACCAGCGCCCGGTACGTGGTCGATGACGCCGCCGAGAAGGTCCTGGTTGTGGTCGACATCGCCTTCACGAACACGTTCGCCGCGCCGGCCGGCCAGGTGAGCGTGTTCAACACCATTCGTCTCGCAATTCACGATCATGCGGCAGCGGTGTCGGCCGGCGACGGGAGCGGCGCGTTGACCGTAAGCGTCGCCGCCAGCGGCGGGGTCAACGTGGCGACCATCACGCCCCGTGCCCCGGTCCAGTACGGGAACACGGCGACGATGCAGCTCGCCTACGAGCTGCGCGACGGCGACCCCGGTCTCCGCGTTGGCCAGCACCTCGTGAGCTTCCCAGCCTGGGGATTCGGCACTCAGAGCGAGGTCCGGATCGAGCTGGCAGCGGACTACGAGGTCCGCTTTGATGGAGACGACCTGGATGCCGAGGTGGACGGCGACACCACGGTGCTCACCAGCGGGACGATCTCCGACCCGACGCACTGGCTGGCCAACATCGGGGCCACTCGGGAGCCCGACTACGAAACGCTCCAGCGCGCGATTCCGCTGACCGGGGGGACGGCCGATCTCCAGGTCCGTCACTGGGTGGACGACCCCGAGTGGGGAACGGCGATGCTCGATCTCGTCGCGGACGCCCTGCCCCGGCTGGAAGCAGCGTTCGGGGTGCCGTACCCGGCCCACGGCCCCCTCGTGATCACCGAGACGGTCACCGCCGGCGGGCCCGACGTCCCGACGGACAAGGACGGAATCGCGGTGGGCTTCACCGAGCCACCGTTCACCGTGCTTCACCAGGTCGCCCACGTCTGGGCCGGCGAGAGCTGGATTGGTGACCGCTGGCTGCTTGAGGGCCTCGCCTCGTGGGCGGCGGCGACGGTGTCGGCGGAGCTCGAGATCGCCCTGCCGCATGATCCGGCAGCCGTCGCGTCCAGCCTCGCGCCAAACGCGTTCCCCCTGGCCGAATGGGATGCCAGCGAACGCTCAGCCGCGGCCGAAGGCTGGGCCCAGGCCGCGTCGTGGGCGATGACCAACCAAGCCGCCTCGATGGCGGGTGTCGAAGGCCTCCGCGAGGCGGTGCGCCGAATGGCGGCCGGCGTCGACGGCTACGACCCGTCGGCCGGGACAACGCTCGCGGGCGAGGCGGCGGGGAAGCCGGTCCCGGTGACGACGCGCGCGTACCTCGATCACCTGGACGCGGTCACCACCGAGCCAATCGTCGAGGCGCTCGCTGGTCCGCTCCTCGGCGAAGGCGCCGCGGCAGAGCTGACGGCGCGGACGACCGCCCGGGCCGCGTAT
>DASTEQ010000153.1:0-3067 GCA_035709505.1 Candidatus Limnocylindria bacterium | reverse complement strand
CGCCGCGCGGCGAGGGCGCTGAGCACCTCCAGTACGGACCGATGGGCGGCCGCAGCCGTCACTTCGGAGACGTCGTAGGCAGGCGCCACCTCGACCACGTCCATCCCGACCAGGTCGACGGCGCCCGCCACCTGGCGGACGGCGCGCAGCAGCTCCCGGGTGAGCATCCCACCCGGCTCCGGAGTCCCGGTGCCAGGGGCCATGCCAGGGTCGATGACGTCGATGTCGACCGAGAGGTAGATGACCTCCGGGCCGTCGAGCGCCTCCGCGATCGCATCCGCGACCACCGCTTCCGCGCCGCGGGACTCGATCTCGGTCATGAGATGCCAGCGCATCTCGCGCTCCCGCATCCAGGCCAGCGTCTCGGCCGGCGGCCAGTAGCCACGCAGCCCGATCTGGACGAAGTTGCGCCCGGCCACCGCCCCGGACTCGATGAGGCGACGCATCGGTGTGCCGTGGGACAGCAGCTGGCCCCAGGTGTTGTCCCCGGTGTCGGCGTGGGCGTCGAAGTGGACGATCCCGAGCCGGCGCGGGGCGACGGCCTCGGCCACGGCGCTGGCCGAGGGGTAGGTGATCGAGTGGTCACCGCCAAGAACGATCGGGATGGCGCCAGTCGTTGCGATCTCGAGGACGCGGGCTCGGATCACCGCATGGCCGCGCTCCAGGCGACCGGGCACGACCGGTGCGTCTCCGCCATCCACGACGTCGAGCCAGTCGAACGGGTCGACCCCGGTCTGCAGCGAATGGATGTCGCCGACGTGATACGACGCCGCGCGGATCGCGCGGGGACCGAATCGGGCACCGGGCCGGTGGCTCACCCCGTCGTCGAGGGGAGCGCCGAGGATGACCGCGTCCGGGCGACGCGCGGCGAGCGCGGCGCCATCGGTCAGGAGGGGAAGCTTCTGGAAGGTCGTGCTGCCGAGGTAGGACGGCAGGTTGAAGTCGTCCCACTCGTGGAGCTGATCCGCGCCGTCCGGAGGAGCCGGGTCGCCCTTGCCGCGACCGGGCAGGTGACGTTCAGTCATGACACCTGGCCTGTCACCGGGGGCGCCGTCGCGGCGCGGAGCTGGCCCGCCGGGCGCTTCGATCGTAGCAGAGGGGCGTACCATCCGGGCATGGGCGAGGGCCGCCGGAGCTACACGATCGAGGAGGCGAATGCCCTCCTGCCCGAGGTCCGCGCCGTGCTCCTGCAGCTGGCCGTGGAGAAGGGCCGGCTGGAGAACGTGGTGGCGTCGCTCGCCGCCCATGCCGGAGGCGGAGCGGGCAACGGGAACGTGGCGCATGCCGACGCGATGGCTCGCTCCGAGGCCGAGATGACGGAGATCGGTGGAGGGATGCGGGCCCTGGTCGAGCATCTCGAGTCACTCGGGATCGAAGTGCGCGACCTCGAGGAAGGGCTGGTGGACTTCCCCGGCGAGCGGGACGGGGAGGCCGTCTGGCTCTGCTGGCGGCTCGCCGAACCGACCGTCGGCCACTGGCACCCGATCGACGAGGGGTTCACCAGCCGTCAGCCCTGGTGAGCGGGGCCATGCGATTCACAGTCGTCGGGGACACCACCCTCGACGTCACGGTCCGGGACGCGACCCTGGTGCCCGGCTCCGACCGGCCGGCGGCGATCACGGTCGGACCCGGCGGGCAGGGCGCGAACCTCGCCGTGCGCCTTGCCCGGCAGGGCGGCACGGTTCGACTGGTGACGGCCATCGCCCCCGATGCCGTCGGGCGGCAGCTGGAGGCGCTCCTCGCCGCCGAGGGCGTGGAAGTTCGGAACGTCGGGTCGAGGCGGAGCGGGGTCGTCGTGTCCCTCGTCGACGAGTCGGGTGAGCGGTCGATGCTGTCCGACCGCGTTTCGCTCGATCCCACGGCGTGGACCGAGGAGCTCCGGCTCATGGCCGACACGGACTGGGTCCATGTCTCCGGATACCCGCTGGCGGACGAGGCCGGCGGGGCGTTGCTGGCCAAGCTGATCGGATCGCGTCGGGCGACCCTGCGCGCGAGCGTCGGCGGAGGCTCGCTGGCGCCGAATGCCGGCCTGGCGGACCGCCTCCGGGCCGCGCGACCGGACCTCGCCCTGTTCGACCGGGCCGAGGCCGAGGCAATCGTCGGAGATCGCGCCGAGGCCGACGCCGAGCGGTCGGGCGAGGAGCTGGCCGCCGGCGTGGCCGGGCGCATCGGCGGGATCGTCGTCGTGACCGATGGGCCGGCCGGGGCGGCCGTGGCCTCGGCTGGCGGGTCCTGGTCGCTCCTGGGAAGCATGGCGCCACGAATCGACGCCACCGGCGCGGGCGACGCGTACGCGGCCGGGGTCCTGGTCGCCCTCGCGGGCAGCCCGTGGCCCCCGCCGCAGGACGACCTGCGCCGGGCACTCGAGGCCGGCGGACGGCTGGGGGCGGAGGCCGCCGGACAGATCGGGGCGCAGGCCCGGATCCCGTCGGAGGTTCGGGCATGAGCGGCGGGGCCACGAGCGGCGGGTGGCTCGCGATCAGCGACGAGGTCCGCGAGGCGCTGGCGGGCGGGCGCGCGGTCGTCGCCCTCGAATCCTCGCTCGTTGCCCAGGGATTGCCTCCACCGCACAACCTCGAGACGGCACGGGCCGCGGAGAAGGCGGTCCGCGGCGCGGGGGCCGTGCCCGCCACCACCGCCATCGACGGTGGCCAGGCCCTGGTTGGTGTCGCCGGCTCACTGCTCGAGCGACTGGCCGATCCCGACGCCCATCCGGCCAAGGGCGGGTCGCGCGACCTCGGCCCGCTCCTGGCGTCTGGCAGCCTCGCCTCGACGACGGTCAGCGCAACGATGCGAATCGCCCACGCGGCGGGCATCGCGGTCATGGCCACCGGCGGGATCGGCGGCGTCCATCGGGGCGCGGCGCGCTCGTTCGATGTCAGCGCGGACATCGACGAGCTGGCCGCCACGCCGGTGGCGGTGGTGTGCAGCGGAGCGAAGGCCATCCTCGACCTGCCCGCCACGCTCGAGATGCTCGAGTCCCGCCGCGTTCCGGTTGTCGGCCTGGGGACCGCGGAGCTGCCCGCGTTCTACAGCCTGGAGAGCGGCCTGCTCCTCAATCACGTGG
>DASTEQ010000152.1:0-2496 GCA_035709505.1 Candidatus Limnocylindria bacterium | reverse complement strand
GTCTTGCCGTCCTTCTCCTCGAGCCGCAGCTCGGAGAACGAGACGTGGCCCGGGACGCCCTCGAACTCGAAGGTCTGGATCATCTGGTCCGGGGTCTGCGGGCCGTGGAAGACGCCGTGGAACCCCCACTTCTCGCCGGTCGGATCGGTCTGGACGTAGCGCCAGGCGCCGCCGTCGCGGACCTCCCACTTCTCGAGGTCCATGGTGTAGCCGCGGGGACCGAGCCACTGGGGAACCAGCTCCGGATCGGTGTAGGCGCGGTGGATTAGGTCCCGCGGGGCGTTGAACTCGCGAGTGATGTCGACGTAGGGCAGGCCCTCGGGGACGTCGAAGGTGGTGGTGGCCATGATCAGCTCCTCTTCTTGCTCTTGCCGCGCTTGCGGCCGGGTTTGCGGGACTCGTCCTCGTCCTCGTCCTTCACGGACTCGGCCAGGAGCCGGGCGACCAGCTCGTCGAGCCGCTCATAGCTCTCGGTCCAGTACTCCCGGTAGTCGGCGAGCCAGACCGTCGCCTCCCGAAGCGGCTCCGCCTCGAGATGGCTCAGCCGGGCAGTGGCCCGCCGATGCCGGGAGATGAGCCCCGCCTGTTCGAGCACCTTCAGATGGCGCGAGACGGCCGGCTGCGACATGCGGAACGGCGCCGCCAGCTCCGCCACGTTGGCATCACCCTCCGTCAGCCGGGCCAGGATGGCCCGGCGGGTGGGATCCGCCAGCGCGTTGAAGACGGAGTCGAGCTGCTGTTCGGCGGTCATCGGTGTCTCTATAACCATCCCGTTCTATAAGGTGTGCGTTATAGATACTCCCTCACGGCCCGCGTGTCAAGCATGGCTGTCATCAGCTCTCGGGAGCATTCGGTTGCCACGGTCCCTTGATGACCGTCGCTTCCTCAGCGCCGGGCCACGGCGGCATGGTGATGCAGAGGAACTGGAGTGGGTCTACGCCGTCACAGCGATACTGGAATGCGGTCCCGACGGGAATGTCGATGGAAACGCCCCTCTCCAGAACGGTCGTCTCCTCTCCAGTGCCGTCTCGTCGCCAGATCCGCCCCTCGCCCGAGAGAACGTGCCAGAACTCGCTGACGGTGGCGTGGACGGTCGCCCGATTCACCTGGCCTGGCGGGACGGTGGAGTGAATCATGCCGCCGGTCTCGCCTTCGATCAGGTAGCGGATCTCGGCCCCGGCCGGCGAGCGGCCATCCGGTGTGGAAGGGAACGAGCGGGTCTGCATGGAGAACCTCCTAGTGGCCGCGCGCGTCGATGACGCAGAAACGGTTGCCCTCCGGGTCGGCGAGGATCACGAAGTCCGCGTCCGGCGGCATCCTGTCCCACCGCACCTCGGTCGCCCCAAGACCGATGAGCCGCTGCACCTCCGCCGCCTGGTCCTGGGCGTACAGGTCGAGGTGGATCTTGGGCGGAACCTGGATTGGGGCAGGCCACTTGTCCAGGGACACGTTCGGCCCGTTGCCGAAGCGCGGCCGAAGCAGGGCGAAGGTGTCGTCGTCGCCCTCACGCGGGACGTAGTCGAGGGCCGCGGTCCAGAACGCCTTTTCCCGCTCGAGGTCGTCCACCCGGATCACGATCGACCCGACCCGAATCGGCGGCAGCTCGTCAGCCACTGATCGCACGCCCTCTTTCGTCGGGCCGGGCCTCTCGAGCGAGCTGGTCGAGGTACACGGCCTCGATCCGCTGAACCGCGTCGACCACGTTGAACCGATCCTCCACGCGCCGACGGCCGGAAGCCGCGAGTCGACTGCGAAGGTCGGCGTCGTTCGCGAGGCGGACGATGGCGGACGCAAGCATCGCGGGATCGGCCGACGGCACGAGCAGGCCGTCGACGCCGTCGCGGATCGTCTCCGGGATGCCGCCGACACGACTGGCGACCACCGGCACCCGGGCGGCCATCGCCTCCAGCAGCGCGATCCCCTGCGCCTCACGAAGCGAGGGGAGGACGGCCAGGTCGAGGGATTGGGTCATGGCCACCACATCGGTCTGTCCACCGGCGAAGACCACGCGCCTGCGGGCGGCAGGTAGAACGGCGAGGGCCTGCGCGCGAAGCGCATCGGTCAGTGACCCGTCGCCGATCAGGACAAGCCAGGCATCGGGCAGCCCCTGCGCGATCTCCGGCCAGGCGGCGAGGAGATACCGATGTCCCTTCTCCGGCTCCAGCCGGGCTACGACACCGATGAGGGGAGCGTCGGCCGGGATGCCGAGCGAGGCTCGGATAACGGTTCGCTCCGCGGGAGACCGATGGGCACCGAACCGATCCAGGTCCACGCCGTTGGGGATGACCGAGATCTCGGCCGCTCCCCGGCCCTCGTGTCGGGCCTTCCTGGCGATCGCCTCCGACGGCGCGATCAGGTGGTCGATGAGCGGGGTCTCGGCCGCCAGGGCGGCGATGTCAGCGGCGGATCGGACGCGGCTCGAGTGGATGGTGGCCACCACGGCCGGCGTGCCGGCCAGGCGAGCGGCGCGAGCGCCGAGGAGCTCCGCCCGGAACA
>DASTEQ010000151.1:0-3155 GCA_035709505.1 Candidatus Limnocylindria bacterium | reverse complement strand
CGCCCGACACGGCCTGCCGGTCACGATCCTCGTGGGAGGGTCCGTCTCCCCTGCCAAGCTCGAGCGCCTGCGCGAGCTGGAGACCGACCGATGCACGGTCGAGATCTTCGGCCGCGACACCGATGACACCGAGCCCGAGGCGCGCCGTCGACATGACCTGGGGGCTGCCATCTACGTCCCGCCCTACAACCACCCGGACGTCGTGGCGGGCCAGGGCACGGTGGGCTTCGAGATTCTCGAGGAGTGGCCGGAGGTCGATATCGTGGTCGTGCCGGTGGGAGGCGGCGGGCTGATCGGCGGCATCGGCCTGTGGGTCAAGGCCGTCAACCCGAACATTCGCCTGGTCGGCGTCCAGCCGGAGGCCTCGCCCCCGATGTACGCGTACCTGGGCACCGGTCGCGCGAAGTGGGTCCCGATCGGACCCACCCTCGCCGACGGGGTCGCGGGCAACATCGAGCGCGGCTCGATCACGCTCCGCCTCGCGCGCCGGATGGTGGATGAGGTGGTGGTCGTCGGCGAGGAGCCGATCGCGGCCGCCATGCGCTGGGCGTGGAGCGGACCGCGGCAGCGCCTCGAGGGGAGCGCGGCGCTCGGGATCGCCGCCCTTCAGCAGGGGAAGCTCGGGACCCTGACTGGCCGCCGCGTGGCCGTGGTCGTCACCGGCGGAAACGTAGACGACGCTTCCTTCGAGGGCATCGTGGGCGGTAGCATCAGCCCATGACTGTCCAACGCCAGGCGCCCCCGGGCGTAGTCCTGGGCGCGCTGCTGATCGTCATCGGTCTGGCCTTTCTGGCCATGCGGTATCTCGATGCGTTCGAGGGCATGGACCTGTGGCCCTGGTTCGTCATCGCCCCAGGCGCGGTCCTGTTCGTCCTCGGCCTGATCCTGCCCAACACCGGGATGGTGATCGGGGGCAGCGTGGTCGCCACCATCGGTCTCATCCTCGCGTGGCAGAACGTGACCGGACTGTGGGCCACCTGGGCGTGGATCTGGGCCCTGATCCCAACCGCCGCCGGGGTCGGTTCCTTCCTTGGCGGGCTGCGGACGGGGAGCGCGGAGGAGCGGACCTCGGGTCTGTGGCAGATCGTCATCGGTCTGGCGTTGCTTGCCGGCTTCTACATCTTCTTCGAGGAGGTTCTCGGTCTGTCCGGGGGTCTCATCCCCCTGCCAGAGTGGGCCATGCCGGCGGTCCTGATCGTGCTCGGCGTGCTCGTCCTCCTCCGTGGCTTCTTCGGTCCAAGGGAGACTGACCAGCCGGCCTGAGCCGGACATTCCCCTGGACGGCCGGGCGGGACTACGATGCGGCCGTGCCTGACGCCGAGCCCGCGAGTGAAGAGCGCAAGCTCGCGACCGTGCTGTTCGCCGACCTGGTCGGCTCAACGGCGCTTGCCGATGAGGAGGACCCCGAGCGCACGCGGCTGATCCTGAACCGCTTCTACGACGCCATGACCGAGGAGGTCGAACGGTGCGGGGGAACGGTGGAGAAGTTCGCCGGTGACGCGGTGATGGCCGCTTTCGGTGCGCCGGCGGCGCTCGAGGATCACGCCGAGCGGGCTCTGCATGCGGGGCTGGCCATGCACCGACGGCTCGCTGCGCTTTTCGGCGACCAGCTCGCGCTGCGGATTGGGGTAAACACGGGCGAAGTCGTCGTCGGCCGGCCCAGGGAGGGCAGTTCGTTCGTATCCGGCGACGCGGTCAACGTTGCGGCCCGCCTCGAACAGGCGGCGGAGCCAGGAACGATCGTTGCCGGTGAGCGGACGGTCGCGGCGGCGCGCGGCGCGTTCGAGTTCAGCGATTCGATCACGTTCGAGGCGAGGGGAAAGGCCGGCGGCGTGATCGGGCGACCGGTCCTCCGAGCCTTGACGCTCATGCGGCCGCGCGGCGTGCGGGGCTTGCCGTCGGTGTTCATCGGCCGTGGCGCGGAGCTCGATGACCTGTGCCGTCGCTATGACCGGGCATTCGAGACAGGCGAGCCCCACCTGGTATCGATCCTCGGCGAAGCGGGGGTCGGCAAGACGCGCCTCACCCGGGAGCTGTGGGCGTGGCTCGGCGGCCGGTCACCGGAGCCCATCCGGCGGACAGGTCGCACGCTCTCTTATGGCCAGGGCACCACCTACTGGCCCCTTGGCGAGATTCTCAAGGAGCACTTCGGCCTGTCGGAGGACGATCCGCCCGCCACGGCCATGTCACGACTGGCGAACCATCCCTACCTGGGGCTGACCCTCGGCATGGAGGCTGGCGAGGATCTCCACCCGCTCGTCGCGCGCGAACGACTGCACGATGCATGGGCGGATTTCATCGGTGGACTGGTTCGCGAACGCCCGGTCGTGCTCCTCGTCGAGGACATGCACTGGGCCGAAGACGACCTCTGCGACCTGATCGACACCCTCGTTGCACAGGTCGAAGGGCCGCTCCTGGTCATCGTCACGGCACGGCCCGAGATGCTCGACCGACGCCCAGCATGGGGCGGGGCGTGGGGCCGAACGTCCGCCATGCGGCTTGAGGCATTGCCCGCAGCCGACACAGGCCAGCTGCTCGAGAGCCTGATCGGGACGAAGGTGCCGCCCGCGATCCACCAGATCGTGGTCGAGCGGGCGGAGGGCAACCCGTTCTTCGTCGAGGAGCTCATCGGCACCCTGATCGATCGGGGGGTGATGGCGCGGAGCAACGGCACGTGGCAGTTCTCCGACCTCCCGGCCGGGTTCAGCGTGCCCGACACTGTCCAGGCCGTCCTGGCCGCACGCATCGACCTCCTTCCGGCGGCGGAGAAAGCGGCGCTGCAGGCCGCAGCGGTCATCGGCCGCACGTTCTGGACGGGACCCGTCTATGAGCTGCTTGCCGGCGAGAACCCGGATATCGGCGTCCTGGAGGAGCGGGACTTCGTCCGGCGGCGGCCCGGCTCCTCGATGGCGGGTGAGCGCGAGTACGTTATCAAGCACGCCCTGACCCGCGAAGTGGCCTATGCCAGCCTCCCGAAAGCCCGCCGTGCGCGACTGCACGCGGGCTTCGCGGCCTGGCTGGAGCGCCACGCCGAGGCACGTGACGAGCTCGCTCCCCTGCTGGCTCATCACTACGCCGAGGCCATCCGGCCCGAGGATCGCGACCTGGCGTGGGCCGACGAGGACGAGCGAGCCGAGAGCCTGCGCCAACAGGCG
>DASTEQ010000150.1:0-3286 GCA_035709505.1 Candidatus Limnocylindria bacterium | reverse complement strand
GCGCACCGGGTAGCGGAGCGACTCCAGGTCGGCCAGACCCGAATCGTGGATCTCGACGGCGAGGACGAGCTGCTGGCGGGCTTCGACGCCGACACCCGGTACGGCGTGCGGCGCGCGACTCGTGAAGGCGTGGACACCCGTGTCGTGACCGATGCCGACGATCGCGAGGCCATTGAGCGGCTGCACGGCCTTGTCCGCGAGACACAGCGGCGCGCCGGCTTCCGCCTGCCGCCGCTGGAGCGGTACTGGACCGCGTGGCAGTCGCTCGCCTCCGCTGGCCGGGCCTGCCTGATCGAGGCCCGGCGCGGGGACGAGCTGCAGGCCACCGGACTGCTGGTGGTCGAGGGGGAGCAGTCGTTCTACCTCTTCGCCGGCTCGCGCCGTGAACAGCCGGGCGAGACCAAGCGGTACGCCTCGTACGCGGTGCAATGGGCCATGATGGGCGAGGCCCGTGCCCGTGGCGCTCGCCGTCACGATCTGTGGGGCGTGGCGCCGGCGAATGCGGGGCCCGATCACCCGTGGCACGGGGTCGGGCTGTTCAAGAAGGGCTTCGGAGGCCGCGAGGTGACCTGGGCGGGGAGCTGGGAGATCGTCATCGACCCCCTCGTCTACCGCCTCCGTTCAGCCGCCGCCCGTCTGCGGCGCAAGACCCGAAGTGACGTGCCGTGACCGAGCGATCGATGGGGCTCGGTGCGCTCGCCGACGCGATCGTGCCCGAGCGGGTCGTCGGCATCCCCACCGGTGAGGTGACCGCCCTCACCACACACAGTGACGAGGTCACGGACGGCGCGGCGTTCTTCGCCATACCGGGCCAGGTGCACGACGGCTGGGCGTTCGTCCCGGATGCGGCCGAGCGCGGCGCCCTGGCCGTGATCGCCGAGCGGGAAACGCCAGGCATCTCCGTACCTCAGCTCATCGTGACCAATGCCCGCCATGCGGTGGCCGACGCGGCCGACGCGTGGTTCGGCCGGCCCTCCGAGCAGCTGCGGGTCTACGGCGTGACCGGAACCGATGGCAAGTCGACGACCGCGTTCCTGGCCCTTGCGATCCTGCTCGCGGCCGGTCGCCGCCCGGGGCTGGTGGGGACGGTCGATACCCGCGTCGGGGACGTGCAGTCCGCTTCGACCAGCAGGACGACGACTCCCGAGGCGCTCGAGCTGCAGGCCCTCCTCGCCGACATGGTGGAGGCCGGGAACGACTGCGTCGTGATCGAGGCCACCTCGCATGGCCTGGCGCAGTCCCGGGTGCGGAACTGCCGCTTCAAGGTCGGGGTCGTGACCACCGTGACCAGCGAGCACCTCGAGTTCCACGGCACCCTCGAGGCATATCGAGCGGCCAAGGCGATGCTCGTCGAGGAGGCGCCGGTGGCGATTCTCAACGCCGACGACCCGAACTACGAGTACCTCCGTCAGCGGGCCGCCGGGAAGATCATCAGCTTTGGAATCGAGAACGACGCCGACCTGCGCGCCTCCGCCCTCGACCTCGGCCCGCACGGGAGCCGGTTCCACGTTGTGGGTCCGCGCTGGGAGGGCGGGGTCACGCTCCAGCTTCCCGCCCGCTTCAACGTCGCGAACGCGCTCGCCGCGCTCGGGCTGGCCGAGGCGGAGGACCTCGACCCGGAGCACGCAGCTGCCGCGCTCGCGGACGTCCCCGGGGTGCCCGGCCGGATGGAGCGGATCGATCTCGGTCAGCCGTTCGGGGTTGTCGTCGACTATGCCCACACCGCCGACTCGCTCGGGAAGGTGCTCCGCGAGCTCCGGCCGCTGACCGCCGGCCGGTTGATCGCGGTGTTCGGCTCCGCCGGCGACCGGGATCGCACCAAGCGGGCGCCGATGGGTCGCGTCGCGGCCGAGCTGGCGGACTTCGTGATCGTGACCGATGAGGATCCCCGCAGCGAGGCGCCCTGGGAGGTCAACGAGGAGATCGCCCAAGGTGCGCGCGCCGCGGGCGGTCGCGACCGCGAGACGCTGTGGATCATCGACGACCGCCGGACGGCCATCGCCCACGCCCTGCACCTGGCCGAGGCGGGCGACATGGTCCTGCTCGCCGGCAAGGGCCACGAACCGAGCATCATCTACGGCGACGACCGCCGCTGGTGGGACGAGCGGGAGGTCGCCCGCCAGGAGCTCCGCTCGATCGGATACGAGACCGATGAGCAGCCCGTCGCCTGAGCTGCCGGCCTTGACGGCCTGGCTGGTGACCGATGCCGACGCGTGGGACGCGTTCGTGGTCGCGGCCGAACACCGCGCCTTCCCGCAGCTGTGGGCGTGGGGTGAGCTGCGGGCTGGAGCCGGGTGGCGACCACTGCGGGTCGCGGTGGGCATCGCGGGCCGGCCCCCCCGGGCCGGCGTCCAGCTCCTCCTGCGGCGCGTTCCGCTCGGCGGCTGGGCCCTCGCCTACGCCCCGCGCGGCCCGATCGGCGACCTCGACGACCCCACGGTCCGCGAGGCATTGATCCGCGGCCTCCGGTCGGTGGCCGCCGACGAGCGGATTGGTCGGATGCGCGCGGATCCCGAGACCACGCCCGCCGGTCCGTACGGCGTCGCGCTGCAGACATCGCCGTGGCGATCCGCGCCCATCGTCCAGCCGCCGACCACCCGGCTCATCGACCTGGGTGCGACGGAGGGCGATCTCTGGTCAGCCCTCGCCCGCAAGCACCGCCAGTACGTGTCCAAGGCGGGCCGGGAAGGGGTCACCGTCACCCACCTGGACCCGGCCGCGGACGAGGCCACGACCGCCGCGGCGCTCGCCGACTTCGATCGCATCTATCGCCACACAGGGGAACGGGCCGGTTTCGCGGTCCGCGTCCCGGCCTACTACCAGCGGCTGTGGGCCGCCTTCGCCCCGGCGGGCCGGGCCCGCTTGTCCTTCGCCGAGCGCGACGGGGAGCGGCTGGCAACCCTGTTCCACCTGCTCTGCGGTGATCGCGTGGCCGAGGTTTATGGCGGCATGACCCCCGACGGTGCCAGCTCGCGGGCCAACTACCTGCTGAAGTGGGAGGCCATCCGAACCATGCGGGCCGAAGGCCTGCAAACCTACGACCTGTGGGGCCTGGCCACCGGCGGCATCCGGAAGTTCAAGGAAGGCTTCGGGGGGACGGAGGTCACCTGGGTCGGTGCCCGCGACCTGCCGCTGGATCGGGCCGGCGACGCGGTCATCGGCCTGGCCCTCGCCGCGCACTCCGCACGGCGCCGACTGGAGAGCGTCGGTCGCAGCCGGGGGCCGGCCGCACCAAACGACTAGCGCCGAGTTCGCGCCGTCGGGCCGTCCCAAGGGCCCGTGCTAC
>DASTEQ010000149.1:0-9976 GCA_035709505.1 Candidatus Limnocylindria bacterium | reverse complement strand
CTTGCCGAGCGGTGAGGTCACCGGGTCGCGCTTGAACAGGAGCCGCCATTGGTCGAGGCGGAACGGATGCGTGAGCGTCGACATCGGCCAGTAGTCGGCTGCGCTCACGACATGGACCGTCATCCGCATCAGCGACCCGCGGACGATGGTCTTCCTGGCCCGCGCCCGCGCCAGGTCGACGGGTGCGGCATCCGCCGCCAGGCGCGTGTGGAGGGCGAGTGGCGGCCAGTCTGGATGCTGCGCCTGGAGCGGTCCGACTCTCTCCACGAGTCGCGCGACCGGTGCGACCTTCACTGGAGCGAGCAGGCCCTGGCGGGCAAGTGTCGCCCGGTTCAGCTGGCGGAGGGCGAGGGTTGGCGGAGACATCGGTCTGGCTCCAGCCTAGCGGCCGCCATTTGGCCGCCATCGGTCAGGGAATCAGAGTTTTCGGATGACGCCGACGACCTTGCCCTGGATCTGGAGGTCGGTGGCGTAGATGGGCTCCAGCTCTGCGTTGGCCGGCTGCAGGCGGATGCGGCCATCCTCGCGGTAGAACCGCTTGAGGGTGACGCCGTTGTCCTCCAGCAGTGCGACGACGATGTCTCCGTCCTGCGCGGTGGCCTGCGGCTGGACGATGACGAAGTCCCCGTCGTCGATCAGGGCGTCCACCATGCTCTTGCCACGGACGCGGAGCACGTACGAGTCCTCGCGCGCCTGAAGCGAACGCGGCACGTCCATTGGCTCGGGATCCTGGTACGCCTCCATGGGCTGGCCAGCGGCGATCTCGCCGACGAGCGGCAGCCGAATGACGTCATGCTCGACCGGCATCCGGAACGGCGTGACGCGGCCACGTGCGGGCAGCGGCGCGGGCGCGATCATCGCCTCTCCGGCGGGCGTCAGGCGCAACGCGCGGGACGAGCGGCCGCCGCGTTCCAGCTGACCGGAGCGTTCGAGGGCGACGAGATGGTGATGCACGGCGGACGTCGACGCCAGGCCGACCGCGTCCGCGATCTCGCGGACGGATGGTGGGTAGCCGCGCTCGGCCACCGTTCGGTGGATGAACTCGAGGATGCGCCTGCGGCGCTCCGCGTCGTGCCGCGTCACGAGCGGAGACTAACAGAACACATGTTCTAGTGTCAAACACGGTGCTATCATCCGCGACCATGCTGCGTCCCGGTCGGTGGCGCTACCTGCGCACCGCAAAGGTCATGCTCCAGCTGCCCACCTATGCCCGGCTGGTGTGGGGGTTGGCTCGCGATGCCCGGACCCCGGTCGGCCTCAAGCTGCTCCTGGGTGCGGCGCTGACCTACGTGGTCACGCCGGTCGACCTGATCCCGGACGTCGTACCCATTCTCGGGCACGCCGACGACCTGACCGTCCTGCTCCTCGTCCTCGACCTGTTCATCAGCAACGCGCCAACGGCCGTGCGGGAGGAGCACATGGCGCGGGCCAGGACAGGCGAGGCGCAGCTCGACGAGGATTTGGCCCAGCTGCGCGCGCTCATGGGAGTCCGTTTCGACCGAATCCGCGACAACCTGCCCCAGTTGCTGGAACGCTTCGGCGCGCTGGGCGACGCGGATGCGGTCAAGCACCAGATCGGCGAATGGCGATCGGCACGCCGCAGGCCGCGGCGGCCCCTGCCATCGGAGGCGGAATGAAGGTCATTCTCAAGCGCGACGTGAAAGGACTCGGTCGGGAGGGCGATCTCCGCGAGGTCAAGGACGGGTACGCCCGCAATCATCTCTTCCCGACTGGGGCGGCGGTCCTCGCCGACCTCGGCGCCGTCCGAAACTGGGAGCGGCACCGTGACCAGCGGGACGAGCGCGACCGGGCAATCCATGCTGATGCGGAGGCCACCGCCGAGCGGCTGTCCGGTCTCACGCTCCAGATCGGGGTCAAGGCCGGGGAGCGAGACCGGCTGTTCGGGTCGGTCACGACCCGCGACATCGCCGACCGGCTGCGGCAGGAGGGGATCGAAATCGACCGCCACGACATCCACCTGCGCGAGCCGATCAAGACCGTCGGCGAGCACGAGGTCCGGGTGCACGTCATGGCCGGCGTTGAGGCCCAGCTCCGGGTGGAGGTCGTCGCCGAGCATTGACCCCGTCGCGACAGCGGAGCTGTCGCGGGACCCGGGTATCACCCGGGGGTGTTCTCCACAGCGCACCGACAGGTTGGTGCCGCTTTTCCCCGACGCCGTTTGACATCGGTTCATAAGGCCGTATCCGCCGGCGACGCGGATGCGTACGGTCACTCGACAGCATGAGCATTGACCGCGTCGCCCCGCAGTCAGTCGAAGCCGAGCAGAGCGTCCTCGGCTCGATCCTGATCGACCCGGAGGCCATCCTCAAGGTCGGCGACTTCCTGCACGGAACCGATTTCTACCGGCCCCAGCACGCGGACATCTACGAGGCCATGCTGGCCCTCCACACCCAGCGCGAGCCGATCGACCTCGTGACCCTGGGCGATGAGCTGACCCGCCATGACAAGCTGGAGGGCGTCGGCGGGCCGGCGTACCTGGCAACCCTGATGAACGCGGTCCCCACCGCGGTCCATGTCGAGCATTACGGGCGGATCGTCGAGCAGAAGGCGGTCCTGCGGAACCTGATCGCGGCCGCCGGGCGGATCGCCGCCGTCGGGTACGAGGAGGCCAACGACACGGCGGCGGCCATCGACCGGGCCGAGTCCATCCTGTTCGAGATCAGCCAGCGGCGGACGGTCGCCGGTTTCGAGACCCTGGCCACCCTCCTCGGTCAGGCCTACGACCGGCTGGAGTACCTCCACGAGCACCGGGGCCAGATCCTCGGCATCCCGACCGGCCTGGCCGGGCTGGACACGCTGCTCGGCGGATTCCAGCCTTCGGACCTGGTCATCCTCGCCGCCCGCCCGAGCGTGGGCAAGACGAGCCTGGCCCTGAACGTCGCGCTGCATGCGGCGGTCCACGAGCAGAAGCGGGTCGCGATCTTCTCGCTCGAGATGAGTCGCGAGCAGCTCGCGTTGCGCCTCCTGTCCTCGGAGACCGGGATCAACCCGCGCCCTCTGCAGACCGGGTTCATGGAGGAGACGGACTGGTCGAAGATCGCGAAGGTCATGAACGACATGGCCAGCGCGCGCATGTGGATCGACGACTCGCCGACCCTGTCCGTGCTGGAGCTGCGAACCAAGGCCCGCCGGCTGGAGGTCGAGCAGCAGGGGATCGACCTGGTGATCGTCGACTATCTCCAGCTCATGCAGGCATCGACTCCCACCCGCGAGCCGAACCGGGTCCAGGAGGTGAGCGAGATCAGCCGCGGGCTGAAGAACCTCGCCCGTGAGCTGAAAGTCCCGGTCCTCGCCCTGTCGCAGCTGTCGCGCAACGTGGAGCAGCGCGGCAGCGCGGAGCCGCGGCTGTCGGACCTGCGCGAATCGGGCTCGCTGGAACAGGACGCCGACGTCGTGATCTTCCTCTACCGCGCGGAGGGCGAGCCCAACCCTGATGCGGACCTGGAGCTGGTCAAGGCCAAGATCGCGAAGCACCGCAACGGCCCTATCGGAGAGGTCCCGCTCCAATTCCGGCGGACGCAGACCCGCTTCTACTCGGTCGCGGCCCGGGAAGAGGTCGAAGTCACCCCGTATTAAGGGGGTTCCCCGCGCTCCATCCGCGTGTCATCATCGGCCGCTGGTACGTCCCGAACGCTGAGGAGAGGGCCTGTGTTCACTGACAAAACCATCGCGTGCCGCGACTGCGGGATGGACTTTGTCTTCTCTGCCGGCGAGCAGCAGTTCTACCAGGAGAAGGGTCTGGCCCACGAGCCACAGCGGTGTCCAAGCTGTCGGGCGGTGGCCAAGCAAAATCGGGCCCTGGGCATCGGGACGGGCGGAGGCGTCCGGGAGATGCATGCCGCGGTCTGCGCCGAGTGCGGTGGGCAGGCCCTCGTGCCGTTCCTGCCGCGGAACGACCGACCCGTCTACTGCAGCACCTGCTTCGACAAGGTCCGCGCTCGCACCTCCTGATCCCAGTGCACGCGCGAGACCGATGACCGCCGCCTGACCAGGCGGCGGTCGACCTATACTTCGAGCCCGCCCGGAGACTTCCCCGTGGACCTCGCCACCCGAAGCCGGACTGACACCGAGGTCGCCCGCCGCTTGCGCCGAGCCTATGGCTTCGAGGAGGTCTCTCTCGTCCCCGGAGCGGTCACCATCGACCCGGCCGAGGTCGACACGTCGGTCAAGATCGGTGAGCTTCGGCTCGAGATTCCGTTCCTGGCCGCGGCCATGGACGCGGTCAGCGACGCCGAGATGGCGGTACGCCTGCACCGCCACGGAGGGCTGGCGGTCGTCAACCTCGAGGGCCTCTACACCCGCTTCGCCGATGCCGGACCGATCATCGACCGCGTCGTCGCCGCTCCGGACGGCCTGGCTGCCGGCAGGATCCTGGCCGAGGCCTACGACGAGCCGATCCGCCCGGAGCTGATCGGCGGGCTCATCACCCGGATCAAGGCCGAGGGGGCCGCCGCCGCCGTCGCGACCACCCCCGCCTCGGCCTGGGACCACGCCGAGCTGGCGGCCGCGGCGGGGGCCGACGTGTTCCTCGTCCAGTCCCAGGTCTCGAGCGCGCAGCACATCTCGACTTCGGGCCGCGTGCTCTCGCTGGCCGACCTCACCGGTGCCCTCCACATGCCGGTCCTTGTCGGCAACACGGTCAGCGGCGAAGCCGCCGGCAAGCTCATGGCCCAGGGTGCGGCCGGGATCCTGGTCGGGATCGGGCCCGGCGCAGCCTGCACCACGCGGGAGGTGCTCGGGATCGGCGTGCCCCAGGTGTCGGCCACCCTGGAGGTGGCGGAGGCCCGTGACCGGTACCTCGCCGAGACCGGTCGCTACGTCCCGGTCATCACCGACGGCGGGATGAAGACCGGCGGCGACATCGCCAAGGCCATCGCCGCGGGTGCGGACGCGGTCATGCTCGGCTCAACGCTGGCGGCGGCCAACGAGGCCCCCGGCCGCGGCGTCAACTGGGGGATGGCGGCCGCGTCGCCCACGCTCCCCCGCGGGACGCGGATCGAGCTCGGCGAGCGCCTGCCGCTGGAGCAGATCCTGTTCGGCCCGGCGGCCACCACCCACGGCACCCAGAACCTGGTTGGCGCCCTCCGCCAATCGATGGGCGCCCTCGGCGCCCGCACCATCCGCGCCATGCACGACGTGGAGATGGTGTTCGCCCCCACGATCGCGACCGAGGGCAAGTCCCACCAGCTGGCAGGTCCCGGAGACCGGTGACCGTCGGCTCGGCGCTCCCGGGCCGCGACTAGACTGAGCCGATGGCGACGCGGGGTCGAACGGTCCACGGCGAGGTGGCGAACGCCGGCCACCGGGTCCTGGCCCCGGATGACATCGAGGTCGAGACCTACCTCGAGCAGGCCCTCCACGGACCGATGGAGCGGCTCGATGACCAGCCACCCGACCCGCAGATGATCATCGTCCTCGACTTCGGCGGACAGTACGCCCAGCTCATTGCGCGGCGGATCCGCGAGCTGAACGTGTACTCGGTGCTGCTGCCCCATGACACCCCATGGGACGAGATCGAGCGGCGGCGCCCGGTCGGGATCATCCTGTCCGGCGGGCCGGCATCGGTTTACGACGCCGATGCGCCGCAGGCCGATCCCCGCCTGTGGGAGGGGAAGATCCCGGTGCTCGGCATCTGCTACGGGGTCCAGCTCATGGCCCATCAGCTCGGCGGCCGGGTGGCTCCCGCCGAGCGACGCGAGTACGGCCCCGCCACCATCCGCGCCGTCGCCGACGAGCCGCTGCTGGCCGGGTTGCCGGCCAGCGCGCCGGTGTGGATGAGCCACGGCGACTCGATTCTCGAACCCCCGCCCGGGTTCCGCACCATCGCGTCGAGCGAGTCCACCCCCTACGCGGCCTTGGCCAACGAGCACGGCCTGATGGGCCTCCAGTTCCACCCCGAGGTCGTCCACACGCCGAACGGCCGTGAGATCCTCGCCAACTTCGCGCTGGGCATCGCCGGCGCCCGCGGCGACTGGACGCCCGGCTCGTTCATCGGTTCCACGGTGGCGACGATCCGGGCGGAGGTCGGCGACGGCCGGGTCATCTGCGCCCTGTCTGGCGGAGTGGACAGCGCGGTGGCCGCCACCCTCGTCCACCGCGCGGTGGGGGACCAGCTGATCTGCATCTACGTCGACACCGGCCTCATGCGCAAGCGGGAATCGGAGCTCCTGCGCGCGACCTTCGAGCAGAACCTCGGTATGCGGCTGCGAATGGTCGACGCGCGGGACCGATTCCTCAACCGCCTGCGCGGCGTCAGTGATCCGGAGGAGAAGCGGCGGATCATCGGCGATGAGTTCATCCGCGTCTTCGAGGAGGAAGCCGCAACGCTGGGACCGATCGAGTTCCTGGTGCAGGGCACGCTCTACCCCGACGTCATCGAGTCGAAGACGGTGGAGTCGAAGGCGGCGGCCAAGATCAAGACCCACCACAACGTCGGCGGCCTGCCGGCGGACCTGCGGTTCCGGCTCATCGAGCCGCTCCGCTACCTGTTCAAGGACGAGGTCCGCCGCGTCGGCTCTGAGCTGGGTCTGCCCGAGGCCATGATCCAGCGCCAGCCGTTCCCGGGGCCGGGCCTCGCGATCCGGGTCATCGGCGAGGTGACGGCCTCACGGCTCGAGACCCTCCGCGACGCCGACTGGATCGTCCTGGACGAGGTGAAGGCGGCCGGGCTCTACGGGGAGCTGTGGCAGTCCTTTGCGATCCTGACCCCGATCGACACGGTGGGGGTCATGGGTGACGGCCGCACCTACGCGAACGTGGTCGCCATCCGGGCGGTGACGTCTGACGACGGCATGACCGCCGATTGGGCCCGGCTGCCGTACGACCTGCTGGCGCGGATCAGCGCCCGGATCGTCAACGAGGTGCCAGGCGTGAACCGCGTCGTCTACGACGTCAGCAGCAAGCCGCCGGCCACCATCGAGTGGGAGTAGCTGATCCGCCGTAGGATGCGCGGACCGATGTCCTCGTGGTTCGACAAGCTGCTCGAAGAGATGCAGCGACGGCAGCTCGAGCAGGACCGCGCCCGCGAGGGCCGGCCGCGCCCGCCGCGCCCCCCGGTCGGGCCGCCGGAGGAGCAGATCCCCGACGACGAGGACGACGCCGGGGGTGACGGGCCGCCACCGCCTCGCCGTCTGCGGCCGCGCCGAGGCCGTCCGGAGCGATCGCCGGGCAACTGGCTTCGGCCGGCCCTTTTCCTGCTCGGTGCGTTCATCCTGCTCCAGGTCCTCGGCGGCCTCGTGGAGCTGCTCACGGACCTGGCCTGGTATGACTCATTGGGCCGTCGAGATGTCCTGCTGACGCGCTTCGTCGCCCATCTCGGCTGGTTTGTCGTCGGGTTCGGGCTGTTCGCGGTCCCCGCCCTGATGAGCCTGTTGGTCGCGCGGCGGCTCGGTCCGCAGGTCCCGATTCGGCGCGTCGGTCCGGTCGAGGTGCCCGACCTCTCGGGACCGGCCGCCGTCATCCTCGTCGGCCTGGCGCTGGTCGGCGGCCTGGTCAGCGGCCTGGCCTGGGGCGGCAACTGGCCGACCATCCTCCTGTATTTCAACGGCGGGGCGTTCGGGGCCACCGACGCGGCCTTCGGCCGCGACATCGGCTTTTACGTCTTCGACCTCGCCTTCTGGCGCTTCGTCCAGGGCTGGGTCGTCATCGCGCTGGCCGTGATCATCGGCCTGACCCTCGGCGCGTACGCGGTTGCCGCCACGCGCTGGCAGTTCCATCTCACGGCACCGGTTCGGGCTCACCTCAGCCTGCTCGGGGCCGCCCTCCTGCTGACCATCGCCGCCGGCTACCAGCTGGATTCCGCGGAGCTCGTGTACTCGACGCGGGGGATCGGCGGAACGGTCCAGGCGGCGATGTACACCGACATCAATGCGCAGGCGCCAGCCTACGTGATCCTGACCATCGTCGCGGTGGTGTCGGCCGGGCTGCTGCTGGCGAACATCTGGTTCCGCACCCTGTGGCTGATCGGCCTGGCGGCCGGCGCGTGGCTGGTCCTCTCGATCGTCGTCGGCGGCTTCTACCCGGGCGTCGTCCAGCGTTTCAGCGTGGAGCCCAACGAGCTCGAGCGAGAGCGGGTGTACTTGGAACGCCATCTCGCCGCGACCCGCGCGGCTTTTGACCTCGATGCGATCGAAGAGCGGGACTTCACCGGCGAGCAGCGGCCGACCCGGGCGCTGTTCGACGAGAACCAGGAGACGCTCGACAACCTGCGCCTGTGGGACTACCGGCCCCTGCTGGTGACCTTCGGCCAGCAGCAGATCCTGCGCCAGTACTACAACTTCCTCGACGTCGACATCGACCGCTACCTGATCGATGACGCCGAGCGCCAGATCATGCTGTCCGGGAGGGAGATCGAGATCGACCGCCTGGCCGATGCCGCCCGGACGTGGACCAACGAGCGGCTGGTGTTCACCCATGGATACGGCATCACCGCCGTCCGGTCGAACGCGATCACGCCCGAGGGTCAGCCGGATTACCTGATCAGTGGCATCAATCGCAATCCGGACCTGCCGCTCGGCGAGCCGCGCATCTACTTCGGCGAGGCCACGACCGAGTACGTCGTGGTCCGGACCCGGACCCTGGAGTTCGACTTCCCGCTGGGCGACGAAGGCGGCGAGACGACGGCCTGGACCGGCGAAACCGGGGTGGCGGTGGACAACGTCCTGTCCCGGCTCCTGTTTGCCATCCGCTTTGGCGACCTGAACCTGTTCATCAGCGACCAGCTGACCAGCGAGTCCGCGATCCTGTTCCGGCGCGACATCCGGGTCCGCGTCCCCGAGCTGGCGCCCTTCCTCGAGTACGACCGCGACCCGTACCTCGTCAACGCCGACGGCCGGCTGGTCTGGATGTGGGACGCCTACACCACCACCAATCGCTACCCGAACGCCCAGCCTCTCCCGATCGAGACCGAGTTCCCCGGCCAGAACTACGTCCGCAACGCGGTGAAGGTGGTGGTCGACGCGTACACCGGCGACGTG
Organism: Candidatus Limnocylindria bacterium; assembly: GCA_035709505.1. Lineage (GTDB taxonomy): Bacteria > Chloroflexota > Limnocylindria > QHBO01 > QHBO01 > DASTEQ01. The sequence goes on along the minus strand of DASTEQ010000149.1, from coordinate 980 downwards.
CGCTTCTACGTGACCGATGCCGACGAGCCGATCATCGCCGCGTGGTCCGCGATCTTCCCGGGCCTGTTCGAGCCGATCTCGGAGATGCCCGAGTCGCTGGTCGCCCATCTACGCTACCCGGAGGACCTGTTCACCGCCCAGAACACCGCGTACCTGCTGTACCACCTCGCGCCCACCGAGTCGGGCGCCGGCACCTTCTACAACCAGGATGATCGGTGGGCGATCCCGACCCAGGTCTCGGACGTCACCGGCGAGGGCGGGCCAGTCGAGCCGTATTACGTGATCATGAAGGTCCCCGGCGAGGAGACCAGCGAGTTCGTCCTCATCCAGCCGATGGTGGCGGCGAATCGGCCGAACATGATCGCGTGGGTGGCGGCCCGGATGGATCCCGGCGTGTACGGCGAACGGATCGAGTTCCGCTTCCCGGTCGACACCACGACCCTCGGCCCGGCGCAGGTCCAGGCCCGCATCAACCAGGACTCCCGGATCAGTGCCCAGTTCACGCTCTGGAGCCAGGCGGGATCCGACGTCGTCCGCGGCGACCTGTTGGTCCTGCCCATGGGGGACTCCATCCTCTATGTCGAGCCGATCTACCTGCGGTCCACCCAGTCCAGCTTCCCCGAGTTCAAGCGCGTGATCCTGGCGGACCAGACCCGGATCGCGTTTGCGGAGACGATCGAGGAGGGTCTGCGCCAGATCCTCGGCGAGTCTGAGATTCCGCCGCCCGAAGGTGGCGGAGGCGGCGAGGGCGGTGGTGGTGGCGGCGAGCTGCCCGACGACGTGACGGAGCTGGTGACCCTCGCCCAGGAGCTGTACGCCGACGCCCAGGCCGCGCTGGTGGCCGGCGACCTCGGCGCCTACCAGGACGCCGTCGACGAGCTGGGACGCGTCCTCGAACGAATTGCCGAGCTGACCGGGGTCAGCCCCTTGCCTTCCGCCGCACCGTCGTCTTCGCCTTAGGTCTGCCCCGCGACATGGTC
>DASTEQ010000148.1:0-6569 GCA_035709505.1 Candidatus Limnocylindria bacterium | reverse complement strand
CAACCGCCGTGGCCCCCCCGGCGGCCGCCGCCTGCAGCGTGTCGGGGCCGATGGCCGGCGTGTCGAAGCGGAAATCGTGCCCGCGAGCCACCGCCTTCACGACGACCGCTCCCGATCCGCTCAGCGCCGTTCCGCGACGGATGGTCTCGGTGGTGCCCTCGATCGCCTCGACGGCGCTGACCACACCGCGCTTGACAACCACGGTCTGGCCAACGCTGGCCACGGCGTTCAGGCGGGCCACAGTGAAACCGCGGCGGATGTCGCGCCACTCCGCCTCGCCAGGCTCCCGCACCGACCACAGGCGGCCGGCGCCGAGCCAGTCCCCGAGGAACGGACGCTGGTCGAGCAGCTCGATGCCCATGCCGTTCAGAGCGCCCACGATCACCTGCGTGATGTTGCCGTCGAGCAGTGCCCCCGCCCGCGTCGCGAGGTTTGCGTGCGCGGCGTCGGGCGCGCGCGCGGCGAGCAGATCCCCCATCCAGAACTTGCCGGAGAGCAGGACACCCGAGACCTTCTCACGGTCCAAGGACGCCAGCACCGGCGCCATGGAGTCGATGCGGCACGGGATCATGGCGTCGACGGCCCCGCCCAGGTCGGCAGACCCTGGGAACGCGAATGCCACGACCCGCCACCCCTGCCGTCGCGCCTCGGCGGCCATTCGTGCCGGCAGGGGGCCGGCACCACACATCAGCCCGAGCGAGCGCCTCACGTCGCCCGTTGGACCGGGGGCCTCGACATGCCCCTCAGACCCCCAGCCCGCTCGGGACGCCCGGCGCAGCCGTGGCGCGCCGCGGTGTTCCAACAGGCGCTTAGCACGGCTCGCGCCAGGCCACCTCGGGCACGCCGTCGCTGATCATTCGTTCGATTTCCAGCGCCATGGCCAGCGAGCGGAGATCGTCCTGCTGGGCCGGCGGTACCGGCTCCCCGACCCGGCGCCGGCGGGTGGCGCCGATCAGATGCTGGATCTCGAGCTTGAGCGGGTTGTCGCGGTGCACCTTGAGGTGCTCGACGAAGGACGCGCGCCGGTAACGGATGGAGCCGCGGTTCATCGTGTACTCCTGGGCGGCCCGCTTGTAGATGTGGATGTCCTGCTCGGTGTAGTCCAAAACGATGTAGGCGTCGGGCTGGGTGATGGCCAACGTGCGGATCTTCTCCTCGGTCGCCCGGCTGGCCGAGATCGTGGCGATGGCCCCGGAGGCGAAGCGGATCTGTACGGTCGCCACGTCGGCGACCCCGCTGTGCACGGAGGCACCCTGGGCCGCCAGCCGCTCCGGTGGCGAGTTCACGAGGTTGAGCACGATGTCGATGTCGTGGATCATGAGGTCCATCACGACGGTGTCCTTCTGCACCCGCGGGACGAACGGTCCCAGCCGCCGCGACTCGATCAGGATCGGCGACGTCACGAGGTGCCGGAGCTCGTCGACGGCGCCGTTGAACCGCTCGACGTGGCCGACGTGCAGGACGGCCCCGGTGCGATTGGCGACGGCAAACAGCTCGCGCGCCTCCTCGATCGTCGGAGCCATCGGCTTCTCGACCAGGACGTTGATGCCCGCCTCCAGCAGGTCGCGGGCGACATGGAAGTGCTCCTCGGTCGGCACCGCCACGCTGACCACATCGACGAGGCCGATCAGGTCGCGATGGCTCCCGAACGCACGGGTCTCGTAGCGGGCCGCGATCGTGTTGGCCCGGTCAGGGTCGATGTCGGCCACGCCGATCAGCTCGGTGTCGGGCAGCTCCGCGTACACCAGGACGTGGTACTGCCCCATGTGGCCGGTACCGACTACCCCGGCCCGGATCCGTCCGCTGGCCGCCATCAGGAGGTAACCTCCTCGGTGTCGTCGGCGGGTTCGGTGGAGGCGTGCGGCCCCTTGCAGATCCCGTGGCGGGCAGCGCCCGCGATGAAGTCGAGCAGCGTGAGCAGCGGCGGGCAGGCCGGGAGCTCCTCGCGCATGCGCTCGAGCGCACGCTTCGGCGATAATCCACTGCGATACAGCAGGCGGTATGCGTCCTGCAGGATCCGCCGCTCGGCCGTCGCCATGCCGGCCCGGCGAAGCCCGATGACGTTGACCCCCCGGGCGGTCGCCGGCTGGCCCTCCACGATCATGTACGGTGGTACGTCGGCGTTCAGCTTGGCCATCCCGCCGACGTAGGCCCCGATCCCCACCCTCGTGAAGGGCACCATGCCGGTCATCCCGCCCACAGTGGCGCGGTCGCCGATCTGGCAGTGCCCGGTGATGCCCGCGTAGTTGATCACGATGACGCCGTCGCCGAGCCAGCTGTCGTGAGCGACGTGCGACAGCCCCATGATGAGGCAGTCGCGGCCGATCTCGGTCCACTTCTCGGGCCCGCTCGCGCGGTGGATCGTCACGTACTCCCGCAGCACGGTACCGGCGCCGATCCGCACGCCCGACGGTGTGCCGTCCTCGAATTTCAGATCCTGAGGGACGCCCCCCAGCACGCCACCGTGGCCGACCCGAACCCGGTCGCCCAGCTCGACCCGTCCCTCCAGGACAACGTGATGGCCGAGCTCGACGTCGTCGCCGAGAACCGCGTCGGGGCCGACGATCGTGTAGGCGCCGACGCGCACGCGCGCGCCCAGCCGGGCGCGCGGGTGCACGAGCGCGGTGGGGTGGATCGCCTCACTCAAGGGGATCCCCTGTCGGCCCGGCGTCGCCCGGCCGCCCGGCGAGCTGCTCCAGTCGCTGTTCGAGGGCGCGCACGCGCTGCAGCAACTCGGGCAGCCGATTCTCGGCGACCATGATCCGCCTGGCCAGCCCCAACGGCCGGGCCGGCGTGCCGAGCACCCGGGCCCCGGCCTCGAGGCTGCCAGGGATGCCCGCCTGGGCGCCGGCCACGACGCCGTCGCCGAGGCTGACGTGGTCGGCGACGCCGACTTGGCCGGCCAGCACGACGCCTCGCCCCAGGCGCGAGGAGCCGGAGATGCCGACCTGAGCCACCAGCAGCGAGTGCTCGCCCACCTCGACGTTGTGGCCGATCTGCACGAGGTTGTCGATCTTCGTCCCGCGCCGCACGATCGTGTCGCCGAAGGTGGCGCGGTCGATCGTGGTGTTGGCGCCGATCTCGACGTCGTCCTCGATCAGCACGCCGCCCACCTGGGGGATCTTGCGGTGCGCGCTGCCGTCGAATGCGAAGCCGAAGCCGTCGGCGCCAAGCACGGCGCCCGCGTGGATGACGACCCGACGACCGACGCGCACCCCCTCGCCGAGACTCACATGAGGGTAGACCACCGTCCCCTCACCGATCTCGACGCCGGCGCCCACATACACCAGGGCCTGTAGCCGCACCCCGGGCCCGACCACCGCCCCGCTGTCGATCACGGTGAGCGGACCCACGAACGCCGAGACGTCGACCCGGGCGTCCGCAGCCACCACCGCGGTGCGATCGACGCCGGGCGTGACCGGCGCCGGCGGGTGGAAGAGCCGCACGAGGTCGATGAGGGCCTGCTGGGGTGCGGCGCATCGCAGGGTGGGGCCCGGCAGATCGGCGGCGTCGGGGGCGACGAGGAACGCGCCGGCCCGGGACAACCGAGCGGCGTCGTGGTATCGCGCGTCGGTCAAGAACGAGATCTGGTCGGGGCCGGCACTGCCCAGCGGCGCCACGCCCGTGACGACCCGCGTCGGATCACCATCGAGCTGCGCCTGCAGCACGTCCGCGAGCTCGCCGAGCGTGAACCCGGCTCTGGTCATTGCACCCTACGGTTTCTTCCCTGGACTGACGGCCGGCGACGCGGGCGCCGGTCCCTTGGGGGCCTGCTGATCGAATGCGCGAATGACCTCCTCCGTCAAGTCAGCGTCGGGCGCGGCGTAGACGACCCCCGCCCCCCGCTTCTCGACGATCAGGTAATAGTTCTTCTCCTTGCCGACCCGCTCGATGATACCCGACACCTCCTGCAGGACCTTCTGGAGCAGCACCGACTCCTTCCGCTCCAGCTCCTTCTGGAAGTCGTCGGCCAGGCGGGCAGCGTCCCGCCGCTTGCGCTCGAACTGCTCCTGCCTGTCGCGCCGGGCATCGGCGGTGAGCAGCGCCCCTTTCTTCTCCAGCTCTTCACGCAGCTTCTCCAGCTCGACGCGCTTGGCGTCCATCTCCTTCTGCATCGTCGCCTTTTCCCGCTCGAGCTGCTCGCGGGCCGCGACGCCAGCCGCCGAGCGGGCGAGGACGCGCTGGACGTCGATGTAGGCGATCCGATGGAGGCCCCCCCCGGCCGCCGGCGCCGCCGGGGGGGGCGCCTGGGCCTGGGCCACAACCGCTGCCACGGCCACCGAAACGGTCAGGAACACGAGGAACGTCAGCACACCCCTCATCAACCCCTCCTCAGAACGGCGAGCCGACCGAGAACTGGATGGCACCGAAATCCTCGCCCTTGCGCCGGTCGAGGTTGATGCCGTAGTCGACGCGGATCGGCCCGAAGGGCGACTGCCAGCGGAGGCCCGCCCCGGCCGCCTCCCGGGTGTCGGTCAGATCGAACTTCGTCGAGAAACCGTACACGTTGCCGATGTCGAAGAACGCGGCCGCCCGGAAGTTGAACGGCAGCGGCACGATGTACTCCACGTTGCCGAGCACCTCGGAGGTGCCACCGATCCGGACACCCTCGTCGTCGACCGGCGAGATACGGCGGGCCTTGAAGCTCCGGATGGAGTTCGGGCCGCCCAGGTAGAAGCGCTCGAAGATCGGCAACTCCTTGCGTCCCGTCAATCCGTCCTCGTCCCACCCGAATCCGTAGCCGACCTCGACCCGACCGGACAGGATGTGGCCGAGCCAGATCGGCTTGAAGTACGCGGTCGACCCCACCGTCTTGACGAAGTGCGAGTCACCACCGAGGCCGGCGAAGTCGACGGTGATGACCGTGAACCCGCCCTTGGTAGGCGCCGCCACCACGTCACGACTGTCCCGGGTGAGGCCCAGCGTGATCGCCGAGGTCAATCGCGTCCCTTCCTCCTCCTGCACCAGCGGGTCGTCGCCTTGCACGTCGCTGATGTCGTCGCTCGTGAGCCGGTAGGACGTCTGCCAGCGCCAGTACTCGGCGAAGGGATGGCTGAGGCGGACGGTGCCGCCCAGCGAGTCGTAGTCGTACTCCGTGTAATCACGCCGGACGTTGAACAGGTCGAAGCCGGCCGACAGCGGCCGGTCGAACAGCCAGGGCTCGGTGAAGCTGATGACGCCCTGCTGACTGTTGGCGCCGGCCCGCAGGCGCAGCGAGAGCTGCCAGCCCCGCCCCAGGAAGTTGTTCTGGGAAATGTCGAGTGTCCCGACGAAGCTGTCGACCGAGGAGAAGCCTCCGCCGATGGAGAAGATGCCGGTCGGCCGCTCGGTGACCTCCACGTTGACGATGATGCGGGTCTTGTCGGTCCCGGGCTGGGTGGTCACGTTGACCGTCTCGAAGTACCCCAGGTTGACCAGCCGCTGGCGGGCCCGCTGCAGCTTCTGGAGCGTGAAGAGATCACCCTCGACGAAAGGAATCTCGCGGCGCAAGATGCGATCCTCGCTTCGGGTGTTGCCGGTGATATTGATGCGCTCGACGTAGACCTCGGGACCCTCGGTGATGTCGACGGCGACATCGATCGTGCCGGCGCCCTGCTGGTCGGTGCGGGGGATCACGTCGGCCGACGCCCGGCCGATGGTGCTGTAGAGGTCGGTGATGTTGCGCACGCCGTCCCGCAGGGCGGAGCGCGAGAAGACCGCGCCGCTCTTGAGCCCGAGCTGGCGGCGCACCTCCTCCTCCGGCAGCAGGGTGACCCCGGCCACCTTGATGGCCCCGATGCGGTACTGGGCGCCCTCGACGATGTCGATGGTGATGGTCACCCGGGCCTTCTCGCGGTCCACCGACACGTCGTACTTCTCCACCCGCATCTGGACGAAGCCGTGATCCTGGTAGACGCCCACGATCCGCTCCATGTCCTCTTCCAGCTTCTGCCGCTGAACGGTACCGCGCAGGATGAAGTACTGCCGCTCCCGCGTTGCCATCGCGTTCTTGATGTCCTTGTCCTTCAGCCCCTTGTTGCCCCGGATGACGATCTCGTCGATGGTGATCCGGCGACCCTCGTTGATGGTGAACACCACCTTGACGTCACCATCCTCGAACTTCTCGACCTCGGGGCTGATCTGGATCTCGTAGTACCCCTCATCCTCGTAGGCGTCCCTGAGCTTCTCGCGGGCTCGCTGGACCTCGACGGGGTTGTAGACGCTCCCCAGCTTGAGCTCGATCTTCTCCTGCAGCTCGGTGGTCCCGATCCGGGAGTTACCGACGAACTCGAGGTCCCGCACGAAGGGCCGCTCGACCACTACGAAGGTGATCTTCACGCCGCCCTCGAAGTCCTCGACCTTCATCTGGACGTCGTCGAAGAATCCGAGCGTGAAGATGGAGCGGAGATCCTCGGAGGTCTGCGAGGGATTGAACGGCGAGCCCACGCTGGACCGGATGCGGCCCAGAATGACCGCTTCCTGGACGCGCCGGTTGCCCTCCACCGTCACCTCGCGAATCAGGATGGGGCGCGCCGGGGCGGTGGGAGGGCGGGGCTGGGCATCGGCAATCGCGACGAGCAGGGCGAGCG
>DASTEQ010000147.1:0-16081 GCA_035709505.1 Candidatus Limnocylindria bacterium | reverse complement strand
GAACAGCTGTGTAATCGCCTTCTTCGACACCGTCAGACCTCCTTCGGGACCTTGCTCCCGGACATCAACCGAATCACTCGATGGCCGAAGTCCCAGGTTGGCTCGAACATGAGGGGACAGGCCCCGTCGATCACCGTGATTCCATGCTCTCGGCCATACGCCGCGGCAGCCGGAGAAACACTGCTCGCTCCTGCGCCCCAGTGCATCCACACGTGCGTGATGCCGAGCTCAGCACATTCGCGGACCGTATTGGCGGCTTCCTCCGGCCTCGTTGCGATAACGACCGCGTCGACGCCGCCGGGGATTGCCTTCAGATTCGGGTATGACGGATCTCCTTCGACTTCCCGGGCGTTCGGGTTCACTGCGAACACTTCGTAGCCGCGCTCGCGCAGCCGTCTGTACACCGCATTACTTCCGTGGCCGGAAGCTCTCCGCGAAACTCCGGTGACAGCGACCCGCTTCTTCGCCAAGAACGCCGATGCGGCGTCCTGTACGCGTTGCATGACCTAGCTCCTTTCCGATGCGTACGCCGCTGGGTGGAGGCTGACAACGCGACGCTGCCGAATCGAAGCGAGCAGCCACCGACCCCATGCCATCGATGCCATGCTGATCGCGAGGTGGAGCACCTGAACGATCCAGTGTGAGCTCCCGAGCAGGATGTACCGCTGGCCCCAGCCGAGCGCCAGCACGAGGAGACCCCACGCCACGGCCCCGACCACCACGCCCATGGGCACTCCCCTACGGGCTGCGACGAACGCGAGCGTCCACAGACTGGCGATGAGCGCATAGCCAACGAGCTGGTGAGCTCCGATGAGCACGGGGAACCCGATCCAGACGAGCAGACCCGAGACGAGCAGGACGCCGGCCGACACGAAAAGAACTCGCGCAGACCATGTGGTCGTCGCATCCATGCGAGGCACCTCCGTTGCAGGCCCTCCGATCGCGTCCACTCCGCGTCGTCGACCTGGAGAGTCCGCGACATTGGGGGCCTCTGCTGCCCCCCACTTTTCGCGCTGCCGAGGCCACCGGGCCTGTCTCGCGATGGACCGCATGTTTCGGTCGACCATCCGTTCTGGGTAGCCCGCAAGCGAGTCTTTTTTGTGCCAAATGGCACTTGCCTTCAGGAGCTTTGCCTTTGCGACCGGAGCTCTCGTCCTTCGCCTGTATGCGTGCGACGCGCGGCGGAGCTGCGCTCACGCGGTCCGGTCGTTGACCTGAATCGGTCCCTTCGGCCCTAGCGCGCCGAGGTCCCACGCGGGTATCCACAGCGTGACACGGATGTCGGTTCTTGCTGCGGAGGTTTGAGATGCCAACCGTCCAGGTGATCTATGCCAGCCGCCACGGTGGCACGGCGGGAATTGCGAATCGGATCGCGGAGGTTCTGCAAGCCGAGGGTGTTCAGGTCACGGTCGCTGATGCGATCAACAAGCCCGATCCCGGCGGCTTCGATGCCTTCGTCATCGGCAGCGGGGTGTATATCGGGAGCTGGCTGAAGGAAGCCACCGAGTTTCTCGAGAGGAATCAGACGATCCTCGCCACTCGGCCCGTCTGGCTGTTCAGCAGTGGGCCGCTGCCTGGTTCGTCGGAGATGACGGAGGCGGACGACCCGATCGCGGTCGCCCTGGGACCCGAGGAGGGGCCCGGAAGCGGGGGCCGGAAGAGGATCGAGACGCTTTCGGCGGCGATCCACCCCCGCGACCATCGCGTGTTCCTCGGCGCCTTCGACCCGAACGACCCCCCGAAGTCGATGCCGGAGCGCCTGGTTCGCATGATGCCCGTGGCGAAGCAGGCCCTGCCCGCTGGCGACTTCCGCGAGTGGGACGTAATCGAAGCATGGGCCCGCCAGATCGCCGCCGAGCTGGTCGCGCCCGTTCCGGTCGCGTGACCGAAGTGCCGCTCTGACGCAGCAGGAAAACGAGCCCCGGCCGCACGGCCGGGGCTCGTGTCATTCCGCCCCGAGTGATATGCGGATGGAACGGAGAAAGGCAGCACCGTGACCAAGACGGGATCGTCGTGCGGCGACAGTGAGCGGGCCCACGAACTCTGATGGGCCAAGAAGGAGTCCAACATGAATCGCACTGACGAGCACATGGACAAGGATCATCCGCTCGATCCCACGACCAAGAAGCCGCTGGATGACGAGGCCGGCGCAGAAGCCGTTGGCGCTGCTGGCGGAGCACTTGCGGGTGCTGGCGTTGGCGCCGTGGTCGGCGGGCCGGTCGGGGCCGTAGTCGGTGGCGCCGCTGGAGCGGCCATCGGGGCGGCGGTCGGCGAGTCCACCGAGGGTGACGAAGAGGGTGGTGCCGGCATCGGTGCAGGTGCCGGAACGGTGACCGGGGCCGCCATCGGCGGCCTAGTGGCTGGCCCTCCGGGAGCCATCGTCGGTGGAGCTGTCGGCGCGGGCGCAGGAGCCGGCATCGGCGACAAGACCGAGGAAGACATCGAGGATGGTGAGGTCCTCGATGAGCCGGTGACCCTCCCTGGCAACCAGACGGATCCCAACCGCCAGCGCACGCGCTGACCGAGGGGAGGCTTTGGCCTCCACGTCCGATGCGAGAGCCCCGGCCAACCGGCCGGGGCTCTCGTCTAGGCGCTGAGGGGGAGCTGCTCCCCGGAGGTCGGCTCGACGGCACGCACCAGGTCGTCGATGTCCCGGACCGACCCGAGGACTCGTTCCCGCATCTCGTCGAGGAGCGCGGAGATCTCCTGCGCGGCCGAGCCGATGTTCGTGAGCCGCGCCTTCATCTTCCGGACGTTGTCGACGGCGAACTGGACGTCCTGCAGCGCCTCACCGATCGCCGCCACGTCCACCTGTCCGCCAGTCTCTCGCAGGGTAAGGAGGGCCATGACGCGGGCGACCCGGAAGGCGGCTTCGAGGCCGACGCCCCCATCCGCTTCCGGATCGTAGACCGCGTACACGTCCGAGCCGACCAGGGCGAATGGGGATACGCCGGCCGGCGCATGTTCGGGGGTGAAGACCGCCAGCGCGATCGCCGCTCCCCGGTTGGCCCGGGCCGCGGTCAGCTCCTCCGCCAGGACCCGGCGGCTGAGTGAGCGGTCCTTGGCCTCAATGACGACCCGCAGCTCGCGGCCGCTGGTGCGGCTCGGGTCAATGGTAAGGACGAAGTCGCCCTTCTTCGACCGCAGCGCGTCGCCGGCCTCGGTCCCGGTCCGCTCGAGGAAGTCGCCGACGCCTCGGGCCAGCTCCGCGAGCCCGGCCTCCACCGCGTCCTCGAACTCGACGCCCTTAGCCGTGCCGCGGGCACGCTCATCCGCCCTCGCCCGACTGGCGGCCTCCAGGGCGGCAATCCGCTCCCCGAGGGAGCGGAACTCCCCGCTGACCTCGTTGCGGAACTGATAGAGCGGGCTCGCCTCGCGCGTCGGGTCCAGCAGCTGGGCCAGCCGCGAGCCGTCGCCGTCGAAGTACCTGCCCAGCATGTCGTTGAGCTGGCCGATGGCGCTGTCCCGCCGATTCGGATCGAACAGCGCACCGGTCAGGCGCTGGAGCTTGCCGGAGTCGCCCAGAAAGTCCTCCAGGGTGCGCGGCAGCTTGCCCTCGCCGTCGGCGAAGGTCGCGCGCAGCGAGGCGTCCAGCGCCTCAGCCGCACGGGCCTGGGTGGCCGCCATCTGCTCAACCATGCGTCCAAATTCGGATCGGACGAGGTCGACGTTCGCCCCGGTGCCGGCGTGGGCGAGGGCCTGGAGGCCGACGCGCAGGGCGTTGACGGCGAGACCCGGGCGCTCGGGCTCGGGGACGCCAGCGACGTACCCGGCCAGGCCGGCATCCGTCAGTTCGAGGTGGGACACGATGATCCGGTCCTCGACCACGTTCAGGACGGGCCGATCCGGAGCCGGGAGCGGGGAGGCGTTCGTCTTCATGCGCGCAGCCTCGCGCACGCCGATGACACCTCTGCTGTCGCGAATCGAGCGAATTTCGGGGTACCAAGGGGCTATGGAGGTCCCGGTTTGGTCTGGTTAGGGTCGGTTCGATGGCCATCCGGGAGGAGACGGGTACCGGCGCGATGCCGCCGGACGCAATCGATCTGCCGTACGCGCGTCGGCTGAACGGCGCCGCCTCGATCTGGCGCCCCGGTCTGCGGATCTGGGTCACGCTCGGCGGCGTGGCGATCGTGGTCGCCACCGCCGTCGTCAGCGCCAACCTGTTCGCCGAGCGGCTCCGCCAGCTCGCCGTGGAGGCCGCGCTCCAGCACGCGGAGGCCATCGTCCGCACCAACCTCGATCCTGCGATCTCCGCCAGCGCCCTGGACATGAACGGCAGTCTGACCCGGGAGCTCGATGAGCAGCTCGCTCGCCTGGTCCAGGGCGGCGAAATGAGCCGCATCATTGTCTGGGCCCCGGATGGTCGGGCGGTGTACTCGTCCGATCCGGCGCTTCGTGGCCGGCGCTTCGACATCGGCTCACACCTGGCCAGCGCGTTCGCCAACAACTCGGTCGCCGAGTACGGGACCGAGGCGGAGGACGAGGCTGGCGAGGTGCACGGCGCCGCCGCGCTGCCGGTGCCGTTCCTCGAGCTCTACGTCCCGATCCGGGGCATGGTGGACGGGGCTCCGATCGCGGTCTTCGAGGTCTACCAGGACGCGCGACCGATCGAGCTGCTGGTGGTCCAGACCCGCGGAGACGTCCTCGTCCTTGCCCTGGCCGCCGCCGGGATCCTGTTTGCCGTCCTGTGGCTCTCCTTCGCGGGCGCGTCCCGCCTTCTGGCCCGCCAGAACCGTCTCCTCCGCGAGCGAGCCGTCCGTGACGGCCTGACGGGCCTCGCGAACCACGGGTTCCTGCTCGAGGAGCTCAACCGACACCTCGACCATGCCGAGCCCCAGGGCGCGATCGCGCTCCTCGACGTGGACAACTTTCGCCTGCTGAATGCCGGCCACGGTCATCGCGCCGGCGACGAGGCGCTCCGTCAGACCGCGGCCGTCCTGGCCGGCGTCGCACAGCCGGGCCAGCTGTATGGCCGATTCGGGCCGGACGAGTTCCTCCTCGCCGACTTCGGTGACGATCCGGACCGCCTGATGCGCACGCTGGCCGCCTTGACCACCGCCCTTGCGGCGGTCGATCTCCGCTTCGGCGACTCTGAGCGGCTGCCTCTCAGTGCCGCGGCCGGCGTTTCCCGCGTCCCGCGCGACGGGCGAACCGCGCTCGACCTCCTGGCCGTGGCAGAGGCCGCGCTGCGCGAGGCCAAGACGGCCGGCGGGCAGGTCACCAAGGTCGCCGACCAGTCGACCATCGGCTCGCTGGCGGCCCAGAACACGGTGTTCGGCGTGTTCGAGGGCTTGCTTGTCTCGGTCGACACCAAGGATCACTACACCCGAGCACACTCGGAGGACGTCACCGGCTATGCCCTGTTCCTGGCCGATGAGCTGCGCCTGACCGATGAGGAACGGCGGCTGCTGCGGCTTGCCGGCCTGCTTCATGACATCGGCAAGATCGGCATCCCGGACGGCATCCTGCGCAAGCCGGCGCCGCTCACCGGGGAGGAGTTCGACATCGTCAAGCAGCACGTGGCCCTGGGCGATGCGATCGTCGGCGCCGTCCCGCAGCTGGCCGAGGTACGGGCCGGCGTGCGCCATCACCACGAGCGCTGGGACGGCACCGGCTATCTCGACGGCCTGCGGGGCGAGGCCATTCCCCACCTGGCCCGCGTCCTGGCCGTGGCGGATGCCTACTCGGCGATGACCACGACCCGCCCTTATCGCAAAGCGCTGGCTCCCGACGAGGCGCTCGCCCGTCTTGCCCGGGCCGCCGGCAGCCAGCTCGACCCGGAGCTGGCCATGGCCTTCGTCACCGCCATGCGCCGGCGCCTGGCGGCCGGCTGGACCCCCACTCCGGAGCACGATGCGCTGGGGTCACACCTCCGTCCGGCTACCGACCCATCGGCTACCCTGCGATCGTGAGCACGCGCCTTGCTGCCCCGCTGCGTACTGCCGGACTCGGCGCGCTGCTTCTCGTGCTCGGGGCCGCCTGCGCCAGCGAACAGGCGTCGAGCCGCACCGTCGAGCTGGAGACCCTGAGCGACTCAGGCGTCTCCGGCACCGCCGTCCTCACCGATCTGGGTGCCGGGAGGACCAGGGTCGTGGTCGAAGTCGACCCTGCCGACTACCCACGCATGCCCGCCCACATCCACCCCGGCACATGCATCAATCTCGTGCCGCAGCCGACGTACCCACTCGAAGACGTGGTGGACGGCTCGTCCGAGACCGAGATCGAGGCCAGCTTGGAGGACCTGTTCGCCGGCGAGTTCGCGCTCAACCTCCACGCGTCCTCGAACGACTGGGAGACCTACACCGCCTGCGCGGAGCTGACCGAGTAACGGGGCCGCCGCGGGCCGCGGCTAGAATCGAGCCATGCCCCGCAAGCCCGCGGCGGCGGCCGCGGAAGCGGCCACGTCCGCGACTCCCCCGACCACCGAGGCCATCCTCGCCGCCCTGAACCCGCCCCAGCGGGAAGCGGTCGAGCACGTGGACGGCCCCCTCCTCATCCTGGCCGGTGCGGGGAGCGGCAAGACGCGGGTCCTGGCCCACCGGGTCGCGCACCTGGTGGCCAGCGGCGTCCCCCCGTACCGCATCGTGGCGGTCACCTTTACGAACAAGGCGGCCGGAGAGATGCGCGACCGGATCGCGGGGCTCATCGGTCCGGAGGCGACCCGCGAGGCGACGATCGGCACGTTCCACTCGATCTGCGCCCGGGTCCTGAGACGCGAGGGCGACCGCATCGGTCTGACCTCGAGCTTCACGATCTACGACCGGGCCGACCAGCTGGCCGTGATCAAGGAGGCCCTCCGTCGGCTGGACCTCGACGACAAGCGGTTCGCGCCGTCGGCCCTGCTCGCCTTCATCGGTCAGCGGAAGGACGAGCTCGCCGACCCGGCCACGGCCAAGCGGCAGGCGGACAACTTCTGGGAGGAGACCGCCGCCACGGTGTACGAGGCGTACCAGCGGGACCTGGCGGAGAGCGACGCCGTCGACTTCGACGACCTGCTGCTCCGGGTCGTGTTCCTGTTCGAGCAGCATCCCGACGTGCTGGCGCGGTACCAGCGCCGGTGGCAGTACGTCCTCGTCGACGAGTACCAGGACACCAACCGGGCCCAGTACCGCCTGTGCGCGCTGCTCGCCGCGGTGCATCACAACCTTGCCGTGGTGGGGGACGACGACCAGAGCATCTACTCGTGGCGCGGGGCCGACCTGCGGAACATCCTCGATTTCGAGCGGGACTGGCCGGACGCGAAGGTCGTGAAGCTCGAGCAGAACTACCGATCGACCCAGACGATCCTCGACGCCGCCCACGCGGTCGTGTCCCGGGTCGAGGGCCGCAAGGACAAGCGGCTGTGGACCGATCGCGGGTCGGGCGCCGCGGTCCAGGTGTTCGACGCCTACAACGAGTACGAGGAGGCGGAGTTCGTCGCGCGCCAGGTCGAGCGGCTGGCATCGTCGGCGGATCGTCGTCGAGGCTGGGCGTCGCTGCTGACCTCCCGGGCGGAGGATGGGCCGGATGACGGCGGCTCGGGAGCCGGAGCGGCGGTCGGGGACCAGGCGGTTGCCGGCGCGTCGGGACCGATGCGTTTCGGCGACATCGCGGTCGCCTACCGGGTGAACGCCCAGAGCCGCGTCCTCGAGGAAGCGTTCATGCGCTTCGGGATCCCGTACCAGCTCGTGGGCGGGGTCCGCTTCTACGAGCGACGCGAGGTGAAGGACGCCCTGGCCTACGCCCGGCTGGCCCGCAACCCTGGCGACCGCGTCGCGCTGGAGCGTGTCATCAACGTCCCGGCCCGGGGCATCGGCGACAAGACGGTGTCCGAGCTCCGGGCCTGGGCCGATGCCCGCGGGGAAACGCTCTGGGCGGCCGTGGAAGCGGCCGGGTCGAACGCCAACCTCGCGACGCGGGCGCGAACCGCGCTCGCTGGCTTCGCGGAACTCGTTCGTGGGCTGGCGGCGGTGGCCGCCACCGAGCCCGCCTCGGCCGTCCTGGAAGCGTCGCTCGAGCGGAGCGGGCTACGGGCCGTGCTCGATGACGGCACCGAGGACGGGACCGAACGCTGGGCGAACCTCGTCGAGCTGCGGAACCACGCCGCGGAGTTCGACGAGATTGCCGCGCCGGAGGGGCTGGCGCGCTTCCTCGAAGAGGTGGCGCTCGTCTCGGACCAGGACACGCTCGAGGAGCGGCCGGAGCGGGTGACCCTGATCACCCTCCACGCGGCAAAGGGGCTCGAGTTCCCGGTCGTGTTCATGGTGGGGCTGGAAGAGGGGCTGCTGCCCTACGCCCGTGCCCTCGATGACGAGCGTGAGCTGGAGGAGGAGCGTCGTCTGACGTACGTCGGGATGACCCGGGCCAAAGACCGGCTGTACCTCGTCCACGCCCGGCACCGCTCGGCGTGGGGGAGCGGCGGGGTCGAGGTCGAGCCCTCCCGCTTCCTGGCCGACCTGCCGGAAGACCTGCTGGAGGTGGGCGCGGGCCGCCGGGGGCCGACCGGTCTGGGTTGGGTCCGCGACGACGCCGGATCCGGCGGGAGACGCGAGCTCCGAGGATCGGGTGCGACCTGGACCGGCGCGCCCTCCTGGCGGGGTGGAGGCCTGGACGACGAGTCGAGCTCGACGCCGAGCTACTGGGGACGCGTCCGCCCGGGGCTTGAGCCCCTCCGTCCCGAGCGGCTCCCCGATCTGTCGGTCCCCGAGCGTCCGGCTCTGCCCGACGTCGACCTCGGCTCGGGCACGTTCGGCCACCGCGGCAACGGGGCGTCCGACGAGGGAAGTGAGCCTCCCGAGCTCGCGTGGCGGGCCGGCGACAAGGTCCGTCACCGCCGATTCGGCGACGGCATCGTCGTGAGCTCCCAGTGGGTCAGCGGCGACGAGGAGGTCACGGTCGCCTTCGCCGGGCAGGGCGTCCGCCGGCTCCTTGGCTCGTACGCCGGCCTCGAGCGCCTGGGGTAGCGCTGGCGCGGTATCGTGCCGCGCGGTGACCAACCGTCGATCGAAGTCGCAGCGCCTCGGGATCGTCACCGGCGGTGGCGACGCGCCGGGGCTGAATACCGTCATCCGCGCCGTCGTCATGGCCGCGGCCCGGCGGGGGTGGGAGACGGTGGGAATCCTGGGCGGCTTCGAGGGCCTCCTCCCGCCACTGGCCCACCGGCCGCTGGAGATTCGGGACACCGATGCGCTGCTCTTCCGGGGCGGGACGATCCTCGGGACCTCGAGCCGAGGCCGGTTCACGGACCCTCGGCCCACCGGGGGACCGCGCAGGATCGACCCCAGGGTCGTGGCCCGGGCTGCGGCAGCGGTGCGATCGCTCGAGATCGAGACGCTGATCTGCATCGGGGGCGATGGCTCGCTGCGAATCGCCCAGGCGCTGTCGCAGGCCGGCGTCCCGATCGTGGGCGTGCCCAAGACGATCGACAACGATCTCCCCGGGACCGACAGCACGTTCGGCTTTCAGTCGGCGGTGGCGGTGGCGGTTGACGCGCTCGATCGGTTGGCGAGCACGGCCGAAAGCCATCAGCGGGTGATGGTCCTCGAGGTCATGGGCCGACATGCGGGTTGGATCGCCGCCCATGCGGGTGTCGCCGGTGGCGCCAACATGATCCTGATCCCCGAGATCCGGTTCGAGTGGGCAGCCGTCGGCGACTTCATCCAGGCCCGGTGGAAGGCGGGGCTCACCCACACGCTGATCGTCGCGGCCGAAGGCGCGCGGTCCGTCGGCGGGCGATACGTGATGCGATCGGGTCGCGGCGGTCCCCCCGGGGAGCGGCGGCTCGGCGGAATCGGTCCCCGAGTGGCCGTAGAAGTCCAGAAACGGACCGGGCGGGAAGCGCGGGCCGTGACCCTCGGCCACCTCCAGCGCGGCGGACCGCCGAACGCCTGGGATCGACAGCTCTGCACTCGGTACGGCGTGGCCGCGGTCGAAGCCGTCGCCAACGGAGATGTCGGCACGATGATCGCCCTGCGGGGAGGGGCCATCCTGCCCGTGCCGCTCGCTCACGGGGTGGGCCGCATTCGGACCGTGCCCGTCGACGGAGAGCTCATCCAATCCGCGCGCGCGGTCGGCATCAGCTTCGGGGACGAGGCCGCCCCGGTGCTGTAGACCGCGGTCGCCGACGAACCGCGGCGCGGGCCGCGCTACCATCGGCCAATGGCGGACAAGACCGATCCGAACATCCAGGCGCTGGCCGACGAGCTGGTGGACGCCCGCAGCGCATTCGAGCAGGCACTGGCCGACATCGATCCGGCCTTGTTGACCAGCCCGGGCCTGGTGGGGGAGTGGTCGGCCCGCGAGCTGGTCGCGCACATGGGCTACTGGGCCGGCCACGCGGCGGAGGCCATCCATCTCGCCGAACAGGGGCGGCTGGACGAGTTCGAGGTCGACGCCCCGAGCGTGGACGAGCGGAATGCGGTCGTGGCCCGCGTGGCTCAGGAGACGGACATGGCGACGGTGCGGTCGCGCGAGGAGATGGCCTTCGAGGCCTTCCGCAAGCGGATTCTGACCGTCGACCCGGAGTGGCTGGCCGAGCGCGACGCGGATGGCGACACGCTGGAGGACATCATCAAGTACGACGGGGCGGATCACTTCCGGGAGCACACGAACGACATCCGCGCCTGGTTCACGGCCGGATCGGACACCGAAACCGCGGATGACTGAGGCGGCCGCCAGGCGGGCGGCGAAGGCACGCGCGGCCGAGCTGCGCGAGGCGCTGGAGGATGCCAACTATCGGTACCACGTCCTCGACGCGCCGACGATCGCGGACGCGGAGTACGACCGCCTCCTGCGCGAGCTGGACGAGCTGGAGGCCGCCCACCCTGAGCTGCAGACCCCGGACTCCCCGACGCAGCGGGTGGGCGCCACGCCTTCTGCGGGGTTCGCGGAGGTGCGCCACGCGGTACCGATGCTGTCGCTGTCCAACGCCTTCGGCGCCGACGAGCTGCGCGAGTTCGACAGCCGGGTGCGCAAGGGCCTTGGCCTCACCGATGCCGACCCCGGGGTGCGCTACGTCTGCGAGTTGAAGATCGACGGCCTGGCCGTCAGCCTCCGCTACGAGGGGCGTTCGTTCGTCCGGGGCGCAACCCGGGGAGACGGCTACACCGGCGAGGACGTGACCCCGAACCTGCGAACGGTGCGGGCCATTCCCCTCACCCTGCGCTCCGACCCGCCGGGGGAGGCACTCGAGGTGCGCGGCGAGGTGTTCATGCCCCGGACGGCGTTCCGGGAGCTGAACGAGCAGCTCGAGGCGGAGGGCAAGGCGCAGTACGCAAACGCGCGGAACACGGCTGCCGGATCGGTCCGCCAGAAGGACCCGCGGGTGACGGCCAGTCGCCGCCTGGCGGTATGGACCTACTCGCTCGTCGGGGTGCCGGGCATCCCGAGCCAGTCCGCCTCGCTCGCGCTCCTGCGCGAGCTCGGCTTCGCCGTAAACCCGAACGTCCGCCAGGCGCAGGGCGTCGACGAGGTCCTGGCCTTCGTCGAGGAGTGGCAGGACAAGCGGCACGAGCTCGAATACGAGACCGATGGCGTGGTCGTGAAGGTCGATGACGTCGCAGAACAGGAGCGGCTCGGCTTTGTGTCCCGCTCCCCGCGGTGGGCGGTCGCGTACAAGTTCCCGGCGGAGCAGGTCACGACCCGGCTCGAGTCGATCGAGGTCTACGTTGGACGAACCGGAGCCCTGACGCCGGTGGCCCACGTCGAGCCGGTATTCGTGGGTGGCACGACGGTGCGTAACGCGACGCTCCACAACATCGACGAGATCCGGCGCAAGGACCTGCGCGTGGGTGACCTGGTGCGTCTCCAGCGGGCAGGAGACGTCATTCCGGAGGTGCTCGGCCCCGTAATCGAGGCTCGGACCGGCAGAGAACGGGAGTGGGAGATGCCCACCGCCTGTCCGGTGTGCGGAACGGAGGCGGTGCGTGAAGAGGGCGAAGTCGTCGCCCGCTGCCCGAATCCCTTCTGCCCCGCCCAGCGGCTCGGGGGCTTGCTGCATTTCACGGGACGCGGCGGCATGGACGTGGAGGGTCTCGGCTACAAGGTCATGGTCCAGCTCGTCGACAAGGAGCTCGTCCGCGAGCCGGCCGACGTGTACCGCCTCACGCTCGAGATGCTGGAAGGGCTGGACCGATTCGCGCGCAAGAGTGCGGAGAACTTGCACGGGGCGATCGAGCGGTCGCGGCAGCGTCCCCTGTATCGGATCCTGAATGCGCTCGGCATCCGCCATGTCGGGGAGCAGACGGCGATCGACATCGCGCGCTGGCTCGCGCAGGACATGCCGCCGGTCCAGGGCGAGAGCGACTCGGAGTGGACCCGACGCGTCGCGGATCGGCTCGAGCGCGCTTCGGCCGAGGAGCTGACATCGGTCTTTGGCGTCGGGGCGGTGGTGGCGGAGAGCATCGCGCGCTTCTTTCGCGACGAGCACACCGGCGAGGTGCTCCGCCATTTGGTCGATGCCGGGGTCATGGCCGAAGCCCCCGAAGCGGGAGCCGCCGCGGCCGCCGGCGAGGGGCCGCTCGCCGGGAAGACGCTGGTCGTCACCGGGACCTTGCCGGGATTCAGCCGCGAGGAGGCGGAAGCCGCCATTCGCGCCGCCGGCGGCCACCCGGCCGGATCGGTCAGCGCCAAGACCGATTACCTCGTCGCCGGCGAGAAGGCGGGCTCGAAGCTGGCGAAGGCGGAGTCGCTGGGCGTTCCCATCCTGGACGAAGAGGGACTTCGCGCACTCCTGAACGCCTGAGAGAGCTGATATGCATCTGTAGCCGGCGAACGTTGCGGCGGAGTGCGGATTGGCATGCCCCCGGCCCGACACTCGTGGCATGGAGATCACGCCCAAGGGCCTCGGCCCGACTCTCATCCGCGGCTTGCTGCGAGCCCTCGTCGCAGCCCTCTACCTGTTCGCGGCCTTCGCCATCGTGCCTGCCCTGAGCACCGGCGCTGAGGCATCGGCCGCGACCGACACCCGACCGATGGTCGAGGGCGTCCTGGCCGCCATGGCGCTCATGCTGATCACCATCGGCATGGCCGTCCGACGGTGGTCGAGCGAGGAAACAGGCGCCTAGCTGCGGGCGTAGACCCCGACGAACCAGACGAACTGGCGGCCCGTGTGGAGGGGCCGGAAACCGGCGGCCATGACCTTGGCCTCCACCTCATCCCGGTCGTGAATGAAGCGCGCCATCCGATCACCCTGGATCCATTCCAGTAGCCCGAAGACGAACCATCGAGTGCGGGCCACGAGCCCCCAGAAGCCCCGGGACTCGGGAAGCGCGAATGCGTAGACCCGGCCCGCGGCTGCCGTGGAGCGGGCAATCAGCTCGTCGGCGTTCGGGTAGCAGCAGATGACCTTGTCGAGGACGACGATGTCGTGTTCATCGAGAGGCTCGATGGCCGCGTCCCCGACCCACAGGTCCGCTCGGTCGCGGACACCGGCCTCCTCCGCCAGCTCGGACGCCATCGCGATCGCCTCCGACGAGAGGTCGGCTCCCGTCGCTCGGGTCGCGCCCGCTTCGAGCGCTCGAACGAGGAGTTCCCCGGAGCCACAGCCGACGTCCATGATCGTCGACCCGGCGAGACCCGCCTCGCGGAGCCAGCCGAACAGCATGTCGGTCGCCTCCGGCGCGATCGGCTGCCAATCCTGGAAGCGCTTGTCGAAGCGCTGACCGATCCGCTCCGCCTCGGGACTCAGCGCCGAGCGCGGGTTGACATCAGCCTGGTCGGGCTGACGCTCAGGGGGGCAGGCGCAGGGCTCGGACATCGGTCGGGAGTCTAGACTGCGCCGACCCATGGCGATGCCCGACCCGATGGCCGAAGCCCTTACCGCGCGTCCGCGGCTGATGACCGGCCCCTTCCTCCTCGTGGCGGCCGCCAGCCTGCTCTACTTCGTCGCCGACGGCCTGACCCTGCCCATCTACCCGGTGTTCGTCACCGGGCCGCTGGGAGGTGACGCCGCGGCCCTGGGCCTGGTGTTCGGGGCGTTCAGTGTGACGGCGCTCCTCCTCCGCCCGTGGTCCGGGACGTTCGCCGACCGTCGCGGCCGTCGCCCGCTCCTGCTCGGTGGGGCGGTGCTGCTGGTGGTGGCCATGCTCGGCCACATCCTCGTCTCCACCGTGGAGATGCTCATCGTGATGCGGCTGGTGATGGGCGCGTCGGAGGCGGCCTTCTTCGTGGCCGCCTTCACCATGGCCAGCGATCTGACACCGGAGGACCGTCGGGGAGAGGCGCTGAGCCTGATCTCGCTTTCGCTGTACGCCGGGATCGCCATCGGCCCGTTCATCGGGGAGCTTGTCCTTGGCGAGGACCGATTCGCCCTTGCCTGGGCGACGGCGGCGGCGCTGGGGGTGGTTGCCGTCGTCATCGGTCTGCGCGTGCCCGAGACGCGGCCGAAGGAGGGCAGCCCCGAAGCCGTCGGGCAGCCGGGCCGCTATCGGTTCATCCATCCGCGCGGCCTGCTCCCGGGCTTCATCGTCCTCGCCGGCACATGGGGGATGGCCGGGTTCTTCGTGTTTGCCAAGCCCTACGGGGAGGAGCTCGGCCTGGCCGGGGTCGCCCCCCTGTTCCTCCTCTACGCGGGCATCGTGATCGTCATCCGGGCCCTGATGCCGTGGGCACCGGACCGATTCGGCGGGCGGCGGCTCGCCGGCGCCGCGCTCGTGTTCATCATCGCCGGGCTGGTGATCATGGGCGCCGTCGGCAGCCCGCTGGGCCTGTATGCCGGCACCGTGGTCATGGCGCTCGGTGTGGCCTTCTTCCCGCCGGCCATCTTGACCATGGCTCAGGTGGGGATCCCCGCGCTCGAGCGCGGAACGCTCATCGGCACCACGAGCGCATTCATCGACCTCGGGTTCGGGGTGGCGCCGATCACGCTCGGGCTGGTGGCCAACGGCGCGGGCTACCCGGTGACGTTCGTCGTGTCGGCCGTCATCGCCGGGGTCGGCCTCGTGCTCCTGCTGGTCGGCTATCGCGCCCGACCAGCGGCCGCGGACCGCGAGCCGGACGTCATCGCCGCCTAGCGGTTGCCCCCGGCCATCTTCACCGCCTCCGGCCGTCGCCGCAGGCGCCACATGGCGAGGATCCCCAGCGCCGGCCCGATCGCCAGCACGGCGAACGCCACCTGCCAGGCCACCCCGGTGACGGGGGCCAGGAGCCCGATCCCGAGGATCGTGATCCCGGTCAGCAAGAAGCCGGTGGCGGTCTGGAGCGCCAACGCCGACCCAGCCGTGCCGGGCGGGGCGAGCTCACTCACCGCGGTCGAGAACTGGGCCGAGTCCGCCACCACGGTCACGCCCCACACCAGGCCGAGGGCCACGGTGAAGGCGGGCGCGGCGCCGAAGAGCAGGCCGATCAGCACCGCACACGCGCCGCTCCCCGCCATGGCTGCGATGGTCAGCGTCGTCCGCCCGACCCGGTCGGCGAGGGCCCCGGCCACCACGCATCCGACCGCGCCCGCCGCCACGATCAGGAAGGCGGCCGCGGACGCCATCGCCGCGTCCCCGCTCCCGAACGCGAGGAACGAGGCGGCGAGGAACGCGGGGACCCAGGTCCACATCGCGTACAGCTCCCACATGTGGCCCAGGTACCCGAGGTTTGCGAGCCGGACGGACGGCTCGCGGAACGCGCTCGCCGCCAGCTGCATTGAGAATCGCTGGGCGCCGATGTGCAGCGGTCCCTCGCGCACGCCCGCCAGACCGATCCCTCCACCAACCATGGTCGCGACCGAGGCGGCGATGACCACCGGCTGCCAGTCGACGGCGGACATGTCGCCGATGGCCCGGAACAGGTGGGGGAGCGACGCCCCGCCGGTGATCGCGCCCACCAGCACGCCGACCGCCAGGCCCCGCTGGGCGCTGAACCAGCCGGCCAGGTGGCGAAGGGCGACCGGGTAGACCGCGGCCACCCCGAAACCGGTGAGGGCTCGCCACGGCAGGGCAGACCCCAGGTCGGTGGCCAGGAGGGCGAATCCCAGGTTCGCGATTGCCGCGATCGCGGCGCCGGTCCCTATCAGCACCCTGGCCGGCAGCACGTCCGCGGCGCCGGTGATGGCCACGGTCAGGGCTCCGACCACGAAGCCGAGCTGGACGGCCACGGTCAGGAGGGCGGTATC
>DASTEQ010000146.1:0-7089 GCA_035709505.1 Candidatus Limnocylindria bacterium | reverse complement strand
CGGCGGCCACCAGGTCGCCGTCCTGCTCGACCGCGATGAGCGTGGCCCAGACCGCGATCCGGCGGGCGAAGTTCACCGTCCCATCGATCGGATCCACGATCCACCTCGCCCCGCCACGCCCCGGTTCCGCGCCCATCTCCTCACCCAGGATCCCGTGGTCGGGGAAGGCGGTCGCGATTCGCTCCCGGAGCGTCCGCTCCACGGCGGTGTCAGCCGCGGTCACCGGCGTCCCGTCCGCCTTGGCATGGACTTCGACGCCATCGAGAAACGCCGGCAGCGTGATCGTGTCGGCTTCGTCAGCCAGGTCCAGGGCAAACGCGAGCAGCTCCGCCGGGTCAGCCACTCACGCCCTCGTCGAGCCGCCGTCGGAGCTCCTCGTTGACCAGTCGCGCATCTGCCTTGCCGTCCAGGCGAGCCATGACCTTCCCGACCAGGAAGCCGTAGACCTGCTGCTTCCCTGACCGATACTCCCCGACCGCGGCGGCCTCGGCCGTGAGCACGGCATCCACCGCCTCGCCAATCACCACCCCGTCGCTGACCTGGGCGAGTCCCTCGGCCACGATGACGACTCGCGGCATCTCCCCGCTCTCGAAACAGCGGGCCAGGACCTGCTTCGCGGTTCCCGCCGAGACGCGACCCGCCTCGACCTCCTCGATGAGCTCGGCCAGGCCCTCGGGAGGGAGCGCCACGTCCCGCGCGCGCAGTCCCTCTGCGGCGTGCTGGTTCAGCAGCCGACTGAACTCGCCGCTCACCCAGTTCGCGGCCGCCTTGGGCGGCACGCCCGCCGCGACCACCCCGTCGAAGTAGTCCCCCAGGCTCACCTCCGCGCTCAGGACCCCCGCGTCATACGGCGTGAGCCCCAGCTCAGAGACGTACCGTGCCCGCCGCGCGGCGGGCCGCTCCGGCAGCGACCCGCGGAGCTCCGCCACCCATTCCGGCGAGGGGCGAAGCGGCGGGAGGTCGGGCTCGGGGAAGTATCGGTAGTCATTCGCCTCCTCCTTCGAGCGTTGGGGCACCGTCCGACCGCCAATCTCGTCCCAGCCCCGCGTCTCCTGGGTCAACGGCACCCCGGCCGCGAGCGACTCAGTCATCCGCTCGACCTCGAACTCCATGGCCCGTTCCAGCGAGCGGAACGAGTTCAGGTTCTTGACCTCGACCTTGGTCCCGAACAGGTCACTCCCGACCTCGCGAAGCGAGACGTTGCCCTCGATCCGCATCGACCCCGCCTCCATGTCCGCGTCCGAGGCGCCGATGAAGCGCAGGAGGTCGCGGAGGGTCTCGCCGTAGGCCCGCGCCTGGGCCGGCGAGCGGAGGTCCGGCTCGGTCACGACCTCCATCAGCGGGATGCCGGCCCGGTTGAAGTCGACCAGGGAGTGGTCCCGCCCGCCGTGGAGCAGCCGGGCCGTGTCCTCCTCGAGATGGGCGCGGGTGATCTGGACCGTGATCTCGCGTTCCTCCGCCGCAACCGGCACCGCGAGCCGGCCGTTGGCCGTCAGCGGCAGCGCGTACTGGCTGATCTGGTAGCCCTTCGGCAGGTCGGGGTAGAAGTAGTTCTTCCGCTCGAAGCGGACGGCATCGGTCTGCACCTCCGCCTCCAGGGCGAGCCCGGTGAGCATCACGAGCTCCA
Organism: Candidatus Limnocylindria bacterium; assembly: GCA_035709505.1. GTDB lineage: Bacteria > Chloroflexota > Limnocylindria > QHBO01 > QHBO01 > DASTEQ01. The sequence continues at coordinate 5,462 of DASTEQ010000146.1, read as the reverse complement.
CCGCACGGCGGTTGATGACCGGCAGCGTGCCCGGCATGCCCATGCAGATCGGGCAGACCCGGGTATTCGGCTCGTCCACCTCGCCGGGGAGCGGCGCCGTGCGGCAACGGCAGAACATCTTCGAGGCCGTGCGCAGCTGAGCGTGGACCTCGATCCCGATGATCGTCTCGTACGCAGTGCCGACGGCCACGGCCGGATTGTATGCTCCGGCCCGTGCGAATCGGCGAATGGGAGCATATCGGTCGCTCGCGCGCCCTCGTCCAGCGCGAGCTGGGCGAGCTGGGTGCCACCGAGCTGGCGGCGCACGTCACGATCAACCCGGACAACACCGAGCGGCAGCGGGTGCTGATCGCGACCGATATCGGTCTGCTCGACTACAACTTCGCCCCAACGTCCACCGGGTCGGCGACCTACGAGCTGCGCGGAGGGCTCCACCGCTGGCCGGCCATCCGGGGCATGCGCCTCCAGAGCGACGCCCAGTGGGATGACAACGCGAAGACCGCCCGATCCATATGGAGGCTTATCGCGGAGGAGCCGAAGATCGAGCTGGCGGCTGAGTCAACCGAGCAGGACCGGACCCAGGTCTCCGCGCTGCTCGACTTTGCGCGCGCCTGCTTCGCCTCGCTGGACAAATAGCGCCGTCCTTGTCGCCCTACGCTCCAACTGGGCTGCCTGACCGATGACTCGCGGCGCCCGGCGTCCGGTTACGGTCCTGCTGTTGGCGGCGCTGGCCGCGTGCTCGCACTCGGTCACCGCCACCCCGTCGCCGTCCGTGCCCGAGTCCGATGCGGAACCTTCGCTCGCGGCACCGTCCGAGTCTGCTGTGGCGCTCTGCGACCCGGGCACAATCTGCAACGGCCCGGTCACCGGCGGCGACTACGTCTCGGAAGCGACCGGGGCTCGCGTTGAGTTCACGCTCGACGACCACGGCTGGTACGGCCTGGCGGAAACCCCCGGTGTCGGCTTCGGCCTGTTCCTGGCCGATGTCGACGATGCGGCCATCAGCGTGCTCGCGTTCGGCGGGGAGTACTTCATCGACGCCTGCGACCCGAATGGCGGGACGAGCACCACCGGCACCACGCCGGCCGAATTCATGGCGATGCTCACCACCCGCACCGGGATCACCGCCACCGACCCGATCGAGGTCGAGATCGGCGGACGGCCCGCGCTCCAGGTCGACCTGACGACGACTATCGAACCGGAGTGCGAAGTGACCGGCGATCCCCAGATCTGGGTGTGGACGCTACCTGTCGGTGGCCCGTTCGATTTCTACGAAGATGAGATGGCGCGGGTCATCGCCGTGGACGGCGGCAGCGCCACCTTGATCCTGGTTGCCGAGGCCCGGTCGGTGGTGAAGGACTACGACCACTTCCTCGAGCACTTCACCGAGGTCGTGGAGACGATGACGATCACGCCGCTCTAGGCGGCTGCGCCGGCTCCCGCCTGGTGCCGCGCGACGAAGCGCTCGATGCGGTTCATCGCCTCCACGATGTCCTCGTAGGCGGTGGCGTAGCAGGCGCGGACGTGGCCGGCTCCCGACGGGCCGAAGGCTTCGCCGGGGACCACGGCGACGTGCTCCTCTTCCAGCAGCTGCTGGGCAAAGTCCTCGGCTGACAGGCTGGTTGCCGCGGTTACCTCGGGGAAGGCATAGAAGGCACCCTTCGGCTCGAAGCAGAGGAGGCCGATCTCGTTCAGCCGCCGGACCATGAGCTGGCGGCGGCGGTCGTACTCGGCCAGCATCTCCTGGACGAACGGTTCGCCGACCTGGAGGGCGGCGATGGCTGCGTGCTGGGCGGCGGTCGGTGCGCACATGATCCCGTACTGGTGGACCTTGGCGATCCCCTCCATCAGGGGGGCCGGCGCGGCGACGTAGCCGATCCGCCATCCGGTCATGGCATACGCCTTCGAGAACCCGCCGATGAGGACCGTTCGGTCCCGCATCCGCGGCAGAGCGCTGAAGGCGGTATGGCGGTGGTCGCCGTAGACCAATCGGTCGTAGATCTCGTCGCTGATGACCAGCAGGTCGTACCGCTCGGCCACGTCTCCGATCGCCGCCAGCTGGTCGGCATCGAGCACCGCGCCGGTGGGGTTGTTCGGGTAGCCGAGGAAGATCGCCTTGGTGCGGGGCGTGATGGCGGCCTCGATCTGGTCGGCAGTGACGCGGAACGCAGTGGCGTCGGAGGTGGACAGCGCGACCGGCACCCCGCCGGCGAGGGTGATGCACGGGCCGTAGGCCACGAAACACGGCTCGTGGTAGATGACCTCGTCCCCGGGGTTGATCACCGCCCGCAGGGTCGCGTCCAGGCCCTCGCTGGCACCGACGGTGATGACCAGCTCCCCGCGGGGCTCGTAGCGGACCCCGTACCGATTGGCGAGGTTCGCGGCCACCAGCTCGCGCAGCTCGATCATCCCGCCGTTGGCGGTGTAGTGCGTCTCTCCCGCCTCGAGGGCCGCGATCGCGGCCCGGGTCAGCGGCTCGGGCGTGGTGAAGTCCGGCTCCCCGATGGTCAGGCTGATGACGTCCTTCATCTCGGCCAGCATGTCGAAGAAGCGCCGAATGCCGGACGGCTGGATGTTCCGCACGGTGTCGTTCAGGAACTCGGCGGGAGCCCGGACGGTGCCGGTCAATTCGGTCGACATCGGGCTGCAGTCTAGTCGGCCGCAGGCTCGACCGATGCCGGAGCCGGAGCCGATGTCGGCTGCCAGCCATCGGTCCAGGTCGGGAGCATCTCGCCGGCGGTCACCCGGATCGGCAGACGGTTGCCTTCCGGCGGGAGCGGGCAGGTTGCAAACGGGCTGAACACGCAGGGCATGTTGTACGTCAGGTTGAAGTCGACGACCACCGAACCATCGTCCTCCACCGGTTCGGTCACCAGGAACCGCCCAGCGGCGTAGGTCTCTGTGCCGTTCGTCGCGTCGGCGAAGATCAGCCAGAGCCGGTTCTCGTCCTCCTCGAGGGCGCGGAGCCGATGCTGTTGGCCCTCCAGGGTCAGGACGACTGAGCCCGGGGATGGCTCCTGGAGGACGTCGCCAACGATATCGGGGACGGCGACGGTCGCTCCCTCTGCGCCTCTTTCCAGGCCCGCCGTGACCCGCCAGGCGGCATCGATCGGGAAGTGGGGAATCCCCTCGAACGCGGCCAAGGCCGGGGCGTTCGTGTCCCGGATTCGAAGTGCGAGCCGGTCGCGATGCGCGCCGCGCCGTATCAGGTGCATTCGGAGCGAGCCGAGCTCGACGATCGTCGGATTCCCATCGGTGTCGTCGGCCAGTGGCAGCTCGCCGGCGACTTTCTCTCCATCGTGCGTGAGCCGTGCCTCGTGGTGGGGGCGGATCGTGGCCTCGAGGTCGTCACCCACGAGCAGATGGCCGGCCAGAGGCGGCACGTCGTGGCCCTCCAGGCGAATCGCGGCACTCGGGTGCTGGCCGAGCTCATGTGCCCCCGGCGTCAGCCAATGGAGCGCTGTCAGGGCGACCCAGCTCTCCGGGGAGCGGAGCCGGCGGTCACGAGCGGCATGCCATGCGTCGACCTCGGCCAGGTACTCCGGGCTCGGCGTCTCCATCTTCGGAGGATACGCGGCCAACTGGCCGCCGAAAGTCGGCCCCGACCCCGGACGGAGGTACAGGCCGAAGGTTGCGTCCGCCGCTGCCACACTCGGACCGATATCTACGGGCGCATTTCGCGCTCACACAGAGAGGACCTGCTCATGAAGAACCGACCACGCGCTGTTTGGATGGCGCTGGCCGCCGGCGCCCTGCTCGTGACGCTGTCGGTCTCGAGCGCGTTCGGCGCCGATCCAGCCGACGACGAGCGAAACCACGGCCAACAGGTTTCGGATTTCGTTCACAGCCTCCTGTTCGGGGGCCCAGCCTCGAATGACGAGGACGAGCCTGGCGACGAGGACACGCAAGAGGACGAAGAGGGCACCGAGGACGAAGAGGGCACCGACGAAGAGGACGTCACTGACGAAGTGGTGACCGACGAAGAGTCGGCGGATGGCCCGCCGGACAACCACGGCCAGTGCGTCCGGGTCGTTGCGATGGGTACCGATACCGGTGGCCCGAACGACAACCACGGCGGTGCGGTCAGCGAGGCCGCTCGCGTCACCTGCTGGGAAGACACCGAAGGTGATGAGGAAGACACCGTCGAATCGACCGATGCCGCTCAGCGCGGCAACTCGGCAAATGCCCACGACAAGCCGAAGCATGGGCACGGCAACCCGCACAACAACTAGTCCGTCGCGACCCAGGTAGACCGAGGCCCGGGCGTCTGGCCCGGGCCTCGTCATTGGCTAGAGAAGATGGGATACCACGAGGCCGAGGCTTGCGCCTCGGCCTCGTCCCTGATGGGGGCTACTTCACCCTGATGGCGGCTACTTCAGCTTGAACCAGGCGTACAGGCTCGAGCCGTCAGCGGCCTTCATCTGCACCTGGAGGCACTTCCCTACCCAGCTCGCCCCCTTGGGGGTCTTCCAGTTGTCGATGAACTGCTGTCCGACGGTGTCGTAACGCAGGACGGTGCTGCCGGTTGTGACGATCTCTTCGATCGCGTCAACTGGCGTGGCTCCGCTGCACGGGACCGTGATGGAATTCACGTAGCTCACAGCAGATACGTCGGTGAGCTCGGTCGTCCCCGCGAAGATGCGGAACTTCAGGGGGACCGTGCTGCCGTTCTTCACCGTGTTGTACAAGCCGCCCATGTCCACGGGCTGGAAGAAGCCCTGAAGAGTCCACGGGTCAACCGTGTAGTTCAGGTCAAACGTTCCGACGTTGCCGGCCAGGTCGGTTGCCGTGGCCGTGTACTTGTTGGGCCCGACGGCATTGCCGTTATCCGGACCCGTCACGACGCAGCCATCGCTGCCCGAGATGTCGTAGTTCGCATCGCACGAGCTCGGGCCGGCCGGCACGAAGCCGAAGAAGAAGCTGTCGCCCTCGTTGATTCCGCCACCGGCGAAGCTAATGCTCGTCGGCTTTGTCTTGTCGATCTGGAAGCCGGCACTCGTCTTCCCGCCGGCGGTGTTGCCGGCCAGGTCGGTGCAGCCGTCGGAGGTGACGGTGACGGCGAAGCCCTCACCGGTGGTCGTCTTCGACTGGCTGCCGCCGGAGAAGGCGGGCGCGCAGGTCGCATCTGGGCCGGAGATGCCGGCATCGACCGAGAACTCGTTGACGACGTCGGCGTTGTACCAGCCGTTCACGTTGGCTGCCGTGGTCGGGCCGTCGTCGGTGATGACCGGCGCGGTCTTGTCGATGCTCACCAGGACGGTGACCGGAGTCGACGCCGAGTTGCCGGCGTTGTCCACGCAGTCGCCATCGCTGCTGACCGGCTGGTTCGCACCCTCGGTGGTCACCGTGTCGTCGTCAGCGGCGACGGTGTCGACGTCGATCCCCGACTGGACCAGGCCGGTGTCGGCGCAGGTGAAGTTCACCGTGACATCGGTGTTGTTCCAGCCGTTCAGGTTGGGGCC
>DASTEQ010000145.1:0-4916 GCA_035709505.1 Candidatus Limnocylindria bacterium | reverse complement strand
CCAGTCGAGCTCTTCCTTCGAAAACCGGTAGCTCGGAGAACCTTTCATCGCCATTCCTCCTGCTCGTCGCTCGATCGTACGCTGACCCGAGCGGCATACTGTTCGGGTGACGCGCAACGGAGATCCGGCCCGGACCGCGGTGGTGGTGGACGGGCTGCGGACGCCATTCGGCCGATACGGCGGGGCGCTCGCAACGGCCCGCCCGGACGACATGGCCGCCCGCGTCATCCAGGCAGTGGTCGAGCGGACGGGAATCGACCCGGCGTCCATCGATGACGTCATCATCGGCGCCGCCAACCAGGCCGGCGAGGACAACCGAAACGTGGGTCGGATGGCCGTCCTGCTGGCAGGGCTGCCGATATCGGTCCCCGGCCAGACCGTGAATCGCCTCTGCGGGTCGGGCATGTCGGCGATCGTGGCCGCCTCCCACGCCATCGCTGCCGGCGACGGGGAGGTGTTCGTGGCGGGCGGCACGGAGTCGATGACCCGCGCGCCGATGGTCATGGCCAAGCCCTCCGCCGCGTTTCCGCGCGGCGAGCAGACGGTGTACGACACGACGCTCGGGTGGCGCTTCACGAATCCCCGCCTGGCGGAAGCCCACTACCCGTACTCGATGGGCGAGACCGCGGAGAACGTCGTCGAGCAGGTCGGTGTCAGCCGCGAGGACCAGGACCGATTCGCCCTCTCCTCCCACCAGCGGTGGGCGGCGGCGGCCGAGGCCGGGCGCTTTGCGGACGAGGTGATACCGATCTCGGTGCCTGGCGCGAGGAAGGGCGAGACGGTCGCGGTTGACCGGGACGAGCATCCACGACCGGACACCACCCTCGAGCAGCTCGCGAGCCTGAAGCCGGCATTCAAGCGGGATGAAACCGGTTCGGTGACCGCCGGGAACAGCAGCGGAATCAACGACGGCGCCGCGGCCGTGGTCGTCATGAGCGAGGGGCGGGCGCGGGAGCGCGGGCTGCGGCCGATCCTGCGGATGCGCTCGTCGGCGGTGGCCGGGGTCGATCCGGCGACCATGGGCCTCGGCCCCATCCCCGCCTCGCGCCTGGCGATGGAGCGGGCGGGTATATCGGTCAGCGACCTGGACCTCGTGGAGCTGAACGAGGCCTTCGCCGCGCAGGCGCTCCCCGTCATGCGGGAGCTGGGCCTGGATCCGGAGAAGGTCAACGTGAACGGTGGCGCCATCGCCATCGGTCATCCGCTCGGTGCCTCCGGCGCCCGCCTGGTGGCGACGCTCGCGCACGAGATGCGCCGCCGCGGAGCGCGGCTCGGCCTGGCGACGATGTGCATCGGCGTGGGGCAGGGGATAGCCACCGTCTGGGAGTCGGTCGAGTGAGCGAGGCCGGACCGCGCCGCCGCGCCGACCTGACCCCGGGTCCGCCCACGCCGGGGATGGTGCGACTGGCGGCCTATGCGGCCGACGACCGATGGATCGGCCACGTCAGCTCCGAACCCGGGGTGGTGAGCGGCTGGCACCACCACGGAGAGCACGAGACGTACTTCTACGTGGTGTCGGGCGGGACGCACATCGAGCTCGCCGGCGGGCGCACATTCGATGTGCTGGCGGGGGACTTCGCCAACATCCCGGCCGGCACCGTCCACCGAGAGGGAACGCTCGGCGACGTCACGCTCGAGGCGATCGTCATCCGGATGGGGACCGGTCCCCAGGTGTTCGAGGTCCCCGATCCGGAATGAAGGAGGGAGAGATGAAGGAACGGATGCGCCGCGGGATCTCGGTGACCGCCGAGGGCGAAGCGAGCGTCGCCCCGGACCTGGCAGTCGTCAGCCTGGCCGTGACCGGCCAGGGCAAGGACCTGGCGCCGACGCGTGACGACGTCGTGGTGCGTTCATCGGTCGTGCTGGCGACCCTGCGTGAGCTCGGCGTGCCCGACGCCGACCTCCAGGCTCCCGATGTCGCGATTCATCCCGAGTACGACTACCGCCGCGGCCAGAGGCTCATCGGCTACCGGGTCACGCGACAGATCAGTGCGAAGGTCCGCGACCTCACGCGCCTGGGCGAGGTCCTCGACGGGATCGTCGGCGCAGGCGCGAACGAGGTCCATGGCGCGCAGATGAGCGCGTCGGACCCCTCATCCGCTGAGCACCAGGCGCTCGAGAAGGCCGTCGCGGCGGCGCAGGCCAAGGCGGCGGCGCTTGCGACCGCCGCCGGCGTCAAGCTCGGGGCCGTGATCCGGATCGACGAGGAGCCGGGAATGGGGGTCGGACCCATGCCCCGGGCTCGGGCCATGGCGGCCATGGCGGAGTCTGCCGATGCCACCACCGAGGTCGCCGCGGGCGACCTCACGGTGACGCGGCGGATCCGCGCCTGGTTCGCGATCGACTAGGCGGAAATCAGCTCGTCGAGGATGCGGGGGAACGCGTCCAGGGCAATGGTCAGGTGACCTTCCTCGGGGTCGAGGTGGCGGCACGCGGTCGGGATGTGGTCGCACAGCCACGCCCCGTGGCCGAACGGCACCATCTTGTCGTGGCCCCCCTGCCAGATGTGGACGGGCACGCTGACCGCTCCGAGGTCGAATCCCCATGGCTTGGCGAACGCCCAGTCGTCGTCCACCCAGCCCCAGTAGCTCTCCCGCAGCCCCTCCCGCGTTGCGGCCGCGACATAGTCCGCGAATTCGCCGCTCAACGATCCCCGGTCGACATGATCGATGAGCCCACCGAACGTCTCAGCGACCTCCGCCCCGGTGACGTCGCGCCACTTTGGCCAGTCTCGCTCCGCCGACCGAATGCTGTATTCGGGGTCGGCCAGGACACCCTGGAACTCCTCGACGTTTTCCGGACCCATGCCCTCGAACCAGTCGATGCCCTCTGCCGGGTACGGCGCCACGCCGCCGATGGTCGCGACGCCCACGAAGCGGTCTGGTGCCACCGCCCCGCAGGCTATGGCGTGTGGGCCGCCGCCGGACCATCCAAGCACCCAAGCCCGGGGCACATCCAGCGCGTCGAGGACCTCGGTCGCATCCGTGACGTTGTCGGCCACCGACCGCCCTTCCCGTCGGGTGCTGCCTCCGTACCCCGCCCGGGTGAGCGACACCAGCCGGACGCCGGCGGCAGCAGCCGCGGCGTCCCACGACAGCGAGACCAGCCCAGAGCTTGGTGAGCCGTGGTGGTAGAGGACCGTCCCGGCCGGCCCGCTAGCGTCCCCGTAGACGTAGACCTCCAGCCGGCGCCCATCGCGGAGATTGAGAGGTGTGACCTCGGTCGTCATGCGTCCATCATCGCCCGACGACCGCTGGTCGCGAGGCGCCCGGTGACGAGCTTCCAGGCGAGCAGGGCAGCGACCACCGCCCCGCCGAGCAACACGCCCCAGCCAGTCAGCGGGACGAGCAGCAGCGCGAGGATGGTCACCCCCGGCGGGATCGCGTCCGCCCAGCCGGGGACCTGGGCCATCTCGTGGATGAACCACAGCCCGGCGAGGTAGATGGCGACCGGGATGGTGACCGCGTAGCCGGCCGCCACCGCATCGAGTGTCCCGTGACCGGTGGCCTGCTCGATCGCCACCGCAAGCCCCGCTCCGACAGCCGCCGCGGCTGCCCAGATCGGCAGGTGGCCGTATCCCCAGACGAATCCCTGCCGAAGAGTGGTCCGCTGCTGGACCGGTCGCTCGAAGTACAGCCACCACATGACGAACACGGTGACCAGCCCGCCAAACAGGATGCCAACCAGCTCGACGGTCAGACCCGCAACCGTGAGCGAGGCCACCGCCAGCGACGCGGAGAGGATCGACTCGCCCAAGACGATGATCGTGAACAGGCCGTATCGCTCGGAGATGTGCTCCGGATGCCACGGCGTTCGGGCGGTGCGCTGCGCCCAGACCGGCACCAGCAGCTCCAAGGCGAACAGCGTCATGAAGCCGAAGACGAACCACGACGGCGCGGCGAGGATGACGACGATCCAGGCTACCTGGAGGACGCTGATCCCGGCCGCGAACCGCAGGGCTGCCGGTCGGCGCGGCGGGTCGTCCCGAGCGACCCGGAGCCACTGGAAGACGAGGGCCAGCCGCATGATCACGTAGCCGGCGAGCACGACGCGCCAGTCGGAGTCTGCGAACGCGGCGGGGACTCCGGCTGCGAGCACGAGCGCGCCGGCCAGCTGGACGAAGACGATCAACCGATACGCGACGTCATCGGTGTCGTAGGCCGAGGCAAACCAGGTGAAGTTGATCCAGGCCCACCAAATGGCGCCGAACACGAAGACGTACTGGAAGACGGTTCGCCCGATCTCGCCGGCGAACAGGCCGTGATGAAGCTCAGAGCTCACCTGGGCGACGGCGACCACGAAGACCAGGTCGAAGAACAGCTCGAGCGGCGTCGCGACCCGATGCGCCTCGTCCGGCGACCGGCCGATCATCGGTCTGGCCAGCTGGCCGAGCCGGCTCATCGGTCGGTCCGCGACTTCAGTCGAGCTTGAGCTGGGGCAGGACCCGCTCGCCGTAGGCGCGGATGAACTCCGACTGGTTGCGCCCGACGTTGTGGACGTGGACCTCCCAGAAGCCCATGTCCACGAACTCCTGGATGTGGGCCACGTGCTCGTCGAGATCGGCGCTGATCAGCATCCGGTTGGCGTAGTTCTCGATCCGGACCAGCTTCGCCATGTTCGCGAAGTCCTCCGGGTTGCGGATGTCCTGCTTGGGGAACGGCATCCCGCCGTTCGGCCATTCCTTCACCGCCTGCGCTTCCGCAGCTTCCTGAGTCTCCGCCCACGAGACGTGGATCTGGAGCAGCTTGGGCATGGCGTCGGGGTCCTTGTCCTGCTCGCGGGCGCCCTCGGCGAACTTGGCCCACAGCATCTCGAGCTTCTCGTCGGCCGCGCCGACCGTGATCATCCCGTCCGCCCATCGGCCGGTCCGTTTCGCGTTGTACGGCCCGGACGTGGCGACGTAGATGGGAACGGGC
>DASTEQ010000144.1:0-3020 GCA_035709505.1 Candidatus Limnocylindria bacterium | reverse complement strand
CTGGATTCGCACGCCGGCCTGGTGGCGATCGGGTACGACGAGTACGAGCCGGCGGATCCGCCCGGGCCGGTCCTCGGGTTCGCCGGATGGCAGGCCTCGGACGGGTCCTGGGATCCGTCTCCGGTGACCGACGAGTTCCTCGAGGACCTCGGCGGCGGCTTCCTGCTGTACGAGTCAGCCGAGCGAGTGTTCGCTATCGGCAGCGGCTGCCGATGCGGCACCGGGCAGCCTGGCCGACTGTGGACCTCGACCGATGGGTTGGCCTGGGTCCAGCGCGAGGAAACGCCACCCATCCTCTATTCCGTGATCCGATTCGGCGAGGGCCTGCTGGCCGCCGGAATCGACAACGGCGAAGGAGCGATCCTCATCAGCGAGTAGCTGTCGGCCGCGCCTCGTCCAGATGGTTACCCGCCAGGGGTTTCGGTGGGCTCCGGCGACTCAGTGGCCTCAGGCGACGCGCTTGGTACGCCCGGGATGCTGTCGAGGCTGACGCTCTCGGATGGGAAGCTGTCATCCGGGCTGCCGCTGGCACTGGGCTGACACCCGACCAGGGCAACGGTGAGCAGGGCAACTGCAGCAGCGGCCACTCCGGCCCGCTGGACATGGGATCTCATGGTCTGTGTCTCCGTTGCGAGTCTGGAATGGTCGTAGGTTGAGCATTGCAGCGCCGGGCGCGCCGGGCGACGGCGTATGACATCCGCGTAACAGGCGTGCGTTCTGCGGGCCGCGGTCGAGACGAGGGCCGAACGGTCCACATGCACTCCACAGACCGTCCACAGGCTGTCCCAAGCGGTCAGCACCGGTGCGCATCATGTAGGGTCTGCCCGTCGCGACCACCACAACATGTTGTGATTTTTCCTTGACCCGACCCACCACCAGGAGTAGACTGAACCTCCACTGAGACTGTGCCCGGATGCCCTCCGGCGCAGGCTCGTCATTGAGCCGTGGCGGACCTCTCCGAACTCCTCCAGAGGGGTCCGCCCGTCACACAAACCGACCGATACCGACCGAAGGAGCACCCGGACCGATGGCACGCAGCGAAGCCCCCCAGGCCCCGACCACGACCAACGGCAACGGCAACGGGCACAAGGGAGGGAAGGCCAAGGCGACCGGGCCGGGCAACGGTGCGGCCGTGGCCGCCGAGGCGGCGGAGGAGCTGAGCGGATACCGTCAGCTCCAGCCGGGCGAGGAGCGGACCTGGACCGGGATCAGCGTCGAGCGGCGCTTCACACGGCCGGGCGTGGACCCGTACGACACGGTCGAGTGGGAGGCCCGCGAGGCGACGATCACCAACGAGCACGGGGAGACGGTCTTCGAGCAGAAGGGCCTCGAGTTCCCCAAGGCGTGGTCGCAGCTCGCGACCCAGGTGACCGCCAGCAAGTACTTCCGCGGCACGCTGGGGACGCCGGAGCGCGAGACATCGGTCAAGCAGATGATCGGCCGGGTGGCCGACACGATCACCGGCTGGGGCCGGACGGACGGCTACTTCGCGACCGATGCCGACGCCGACACCTTCCATGCCGAGCTGACCGACATCCTGCTCAAGCAGCGCGCGGCGTTCAACAGCCCCGTCTGGTTCAACGTGGGGATCGACGCCCATCCGCAGTGCAGCGCGTGCTTCATCAACAGCGTCGACGACACGATGGACTCCATCCTGACCCTCGCCCACACCGAGGGCATGCTCTTCAAGTTCGGATCGGGCACCGGCTCGAACCTGAGCACCCTGCGCTCCAAGCGCGAGGGGCTGCGCGGTGGGGGATCGGCCTCCGGCCCGGTCAGCTTCATGAAGGGATTCGACGCGTTCGCCGGCGTGATCAAGTCCGGTGGCAAGACCCGACGCGCCGCGAAGATGGTGATCCTCAACGTCGACCACCCCGACGTCGAGGAGTTCATCGACTGCAAGATGCTCGAGGAGCGCAAGGCCTGGGCCCTGATCGACGCCGGCTATGACGGCAACTTCAACGGGGGCGAGGCGTACGAATCGGTCTTCTTCCAGAACTCGAACAACTCCGTCCGGGTGACCGATGCGTTCATGGAGGCGGTCGAGGCCGACGAGGACTGGACCACCCACGCGGTGACCGATGGCCGCGACATGGACACGGTCAAGGCCCGCTACCTGCTGCGCAAGATGGCCGAGGCGGCCTGGGTCTGCGGCGACCCGGGGATCCAGTACCACGACACGGTGAACCGCTGGCACACGAGCGCGAACACCGCGCCGATCAACGCCAGCAACCCGTGCAGCGAGTACATGTACCTCGACGACTCGGCTTGCAACCTGGCCAGCCTGAACCTCATGAAGTTCGTGACCGATGACGGCGATCTCGCGATCGAGGACTTCCGGCACGCGGTCCGGATCGTGCTGACCGCGCAGGAGATCATCGTCGACAACGCGAGCTATCCGACCGAGCGGATCGGAGCGAACAGCCATGCCTATCGGCCGCTGGGACTGGGCTACGCCAACCTCGGCGCCCTGCTCATGAACCGCGGCCTGGCCTACGACTCCGACGAGGGGCGCTCGTACGCGGCCGCCATCACCGCCCTGATGCAGGGCGAGGCGGAGCTCCAGTCAGCGCGCATCAGCCGCGACCAGGGTGGGCCGTTCGCCGGCTACGCGAAGAACGCGGAGCCGTACCTCGGGGTCATGAACATGCACCGCGACGCGGCGTACCGGTTGGACCGCCAGCGGATCCCGACCGACCTGCTGGACGCCACGCTCACCACCTGGGACGAGGTCATCGCCCTCGGCGCGGAGCACGGCTTCCGCAACGGGCAGGTGTCCGTGCTGGCCCCGACCGGGACGATCGCGTTCCTGATGGACTGCGACACGACTGGGGTCGAGCCCGACATTGCGCTCATCAAGTACAAGCGCCTCGTCGGCGGCGGCTACCTGAAGATCGTGAACAACACCGTCCCGCACGCCCTCAAGCGCCTCGGCTACTCCGCCAAGGAGGCGGAGGAGATCGTCGCCTACATCGACGAGCACGAGACGATCGAGGGCGCGCCGGCCCTCAAGGACGAGC
>DASTEQ010000143.1:0-4216 GCA_035709505.1 Candidatus Limnocylindria bacterium | reverse complement strand
CAGCACCCTGCAGGAGGTTGCGGAAGCCGAGGGCGTGCCATACGCGAACGTTTCGGCGGCCGCGCTCGCCTCGGCCGAGGCAGATCTCGACGCGGCCGTCGAAGCGGGCACGCTCACCCAGGCACAGGCCGATGCGATCCTCGAGCGGCTGGAGGGCGCGCTGAGCGATGGCAACATCGGCGACTGGAACCCGCGTCGGGAGTGGTTCCACCGCGATCCGAACGCGCCGGAGCCCGATTCGCCGTCGGGCGACGAGGCTGACTCGGAGGCCACCTCCGCCTAGGACGGCAGCCGCGGCGGGCGTGGGGCCGAGGAACTTCGGCCGCGCCCCCGTCGTCTAGTCCGCAAAGGGCCGCCCGGGCTGTGGGGCGGCCCTTTCAACTTCCGCCAGCAGTCGGCGGGACCATTGGGGGATCGGTCCTGCGGACGACCCGCCATAGCATCGGTCCATGACGGTCAATCGCAACCGAAGGTCGACCGATATGGCGTGGAACGAACCCGGTGCCGCGCAGCGCGTCATCGGTCGGTCCCTCGCACGGCCCGTCACGGGGGTGTTCATCGTCGTGCCGCTGCTCGGCGCGATCCTGGAGATGGGCAACCCGCCGTGGCTGCTCACGATCAGCGGCGTTGCCGCGCTATACCTGGCCGCCGACCTGCTCCTGTCGTGGCTCGGCCGCCCGGTCGCGGCTGGTGTCGGGTCACACCTGAATCTCGTAGCCTGGACGGCGGGGATCGGCGCCATCTCCGCCGCCGCGTGGACGGCAGGCGCGTTTGAATACCACGGGGAGCCGGTGGCGCTGGTCGGGATGGTCGCCGCCCTGGCGGTTGGTCTCGGAAGCTCGCGGCCCGAGGCGGTCCTGTGGACCGTGGCCGCGGGCTCGGCCGTTGCGCTGGGAGCGTCGGTCGCCGGGCAGCTGGTGGTGGAGTCCGGAATGGCCGTAGCTGCGGTCGCGGTTGGCACTTGGTTCGGAGCCGTCGTCGGCGTGGTCGCGGAGCGGATGATTCCGGGGCGGCGTGCCAGGGCCGGTGTCCGACGGGCGGTGGTGCCCAGCTCCGGACCCTCGACTGCTCGTCGGAGAGCCGCGAAATCCGCCAGCACGGCCGACGTCGGGCGGCGGCCGGCGATCTAGTTCGCGATCACCTCGCCGGTGGCCGCAGGGTCGCGGTGATCCCGGTGCGTACGAGAAAGGGACTGGACCGGCATACCCGACACGCGCACGATGCGCGGATCGTGGATGTGAGGGCGTCGGCTCGGCTGCTGACCATCGGCTGGGTGGCCGCCTTCGCGCTCTGCGTCAGCGCCAGTGCCCTGAGCGCGGCGCATGGGCGTCCACCCCAGATCTTCCTGCCGGTCGGTGTCAGCAGCGCGATCTACGTCACCTCCGGCTGGCTGATGGCGCGACGTCGCCCGGACAACCGGATTGGCTACCTGCTGATGCTGGTCGGGGTCGTTTACGCCGGGCTCGTGGTGCTGCGCTACCTTTCCTACGAGGCGGAGGTGCTGAACGTGGCACTTTCCCCGATCCCCGCCATCCTGCTCGCCTACGTCCTCCTGGCCTATCCGTCTGGAAGCCTCGCCGGACGGGCTGAGCGGATCGCTATCGCGGCCATCGCCACGGCTTTCGTGGTCCTGACCGTGGCGACCATCCTGACCGTGGAACCGGAGCTCCACGGCACCAGCCGGTGCCCGCCCTGTGCGCCGAATCCGTTCCGTATCACCGACACGTCGGTATTCCCATTCGTCAACACCCTGAGCGGACTCGCCCAGGTTGGGGCCGCCGCGGTCGTGTCGGTGCTGGCCATCCGACGCTGGGTCCGCGCGCAGGGCACGGCGCGGAGAGTCCTGGCCCCGGTCTTGTTCGGCGGGCTTGTGACCGCGGCGGGCTTCATCGTCACCAGCCTGATCCTGCTCACCGGCATTGAGTTCGACCTCGCCGGCCAGCTCATGCTCGTGCTCCAGGTCCTGGTCCCCATCGGTCTGGCGGTGACGTTCGTCCGGGTCTATGCCGCTCGCGGTGCCGTCGCCCGGGGCGTGATCCAGCTCGGCGCCAGTCCGAGCACGGAAGCGCTCGAGGGCGCCCTCCGGAAAGCGCTCCACGACCCGAGCCTGATCGTCGCCCGCTGGTCCGGGACGGCGGGCGGCTATCTCGACCGGGAAGGTCATCGGGTGGAGCTGGACGAGATCGGCGTGGACCGCTCCGCCGTCCGGCTCGAACGCGATGGCCAGCCGCTCGCCGCGATCCTCCACGACTCCGCCCTGGAGGTCGACCCTGGCCTGGTCGGCACGGTGGTCGACGCCGTCCGCTTTTCCGTCGAGGCGACGGACCTGCGCGACGACCTCCGAGCCCGCGGCGGCGACGTCGCCGGCCTGCCGCGAGGCGAGGTCACGTTCCTCTTTGGTGACCTCGAGGGCTCAACCGAGCTCCTGACCAGGCTGGGTGACGCGTATGTCGACGTTCTCGTCGAGCTGCGGCGCATCGTGCGGGAGGTCGCCGAGGCAAACCACGGCCGCGTGGTGGATGCGCGCGCGGACGAGTGCTTCCTGGTCTTCGCCAAGCCCCTCAACGCGCTCGAAGCGGCGGTCGACCTGCAGCGGCGTCTCAACGCAGCGACGTGGCCGAACGGGGTCGAACCACGGATGCGGATCGGTCTCCACCTCGGGACGCCAGAGCTGACGACCGATGGGTACGTCGGCCTCGACGTGCACCGCGCAGCCCGGGTCATGAGCACCGCCCACGGCGGTCAAGTGGTCGCGTCCGCGCCCCTGGCCCTGGCTCTCACCGGTCACCTGCCTGAGGGGCTGACGCTGTCACCCCTCGGCTACCAGACGCTCAAGGGAATCCCGGAGCCAGAGTTCCTGTACCGGGTGGCCACGAGCGGGCTGGGCTAGCCGGGAACCTCCTGCTCAGCTTCCCCAGCCGTCGGGCCGCGGACGCATCTTGTCAGCCTGGTTCCACCCGTCCCACTGCTCGACGACGAGGCCCTGGTCGTTGAACCGGAGCATCGAGATGCCGACGATGGTGGTGGGGTTGCCCTCTTCGACCATCGTTCCCCACCACGCGACGGCGGCACGGTCCCCATCCACGATGGGCTCGCCGAACCACGAGTTGATCGAGTGTTCGACGGTGAACGCCTCGACGAAGTACTCCCTCAGGCGCTCGCGGCCGACATAGGGCTCGCGGAACGGCTCAGACCAGTAGGCGACGTCATCGGCGTACAGCGCGAGCAGCGCGTCGGTGTCGCGCTTGTTCCAGCCCTTCCGCCACGTCCGAGCCCAGTTCTGGGCCGCCGCCCGGGTATCGGTCATTCGTCGTCTCCCGTGTCAGCCCCCGATTCGGGACATGTTGCGCGGCGGAGGCCGGAAACCCGGGTCGCCGATGTGGTGCTTCAGCTCCTTGTTCCACGCCGCCTCGCGGATGAGCTCCGCCAGGTCCGCGTCCGGGGCGCCGGCGCGCATCGGTCCACGGAGATCCGTCTCGTCGATCGAGAACAGGCAGGTCCGCAGCGTCCCTTCGGCCGTGAGCCGGAGCCGGTCGCAGGCGTCGCAGAACGGCTCGCTCACCGGATTGATGAAGCCGATCTCACCGATGCCGTCCGCGAACCGATACACCCGGCTGGTCTGGGCGGGGTCGGCCATCGGCATCGGTATCAGCGGAAGCCAGGCCGATGGGACGGCGTTCTCTAGGGCGGTCTTCAGCTCGGCGCCGCTCAGGACCTCGTCCGCCGTCCAGCGGCCGCCGCCGTCGAGGGGCATGAACTCGATGAAGCGCACCACGTAGCCGCGCTGGCGCGCGAGCTCGGCGAAGGTGCGGATCTCGCGGTCGGTGATGTCGCGGAGGGCGACGGCGTTGACCTTGATCGGTCGGAGCTGGGGGTAGGCCTCAGCCGCACGGAGGCCGTCGAGCACCTGGTTGAGAGCATCGCGGCGGGTGATCTCCCGGAACGTTTCGGCGACAAGGGAGTCCACGCTGAAGTTCAGTCGCTGGAGACCCGCGGCGGCCAGGGCGGGGAGATGCCGCTCGAGGAGGAACCCGTTGGTGGTGAGGGACAGGTCGGCCAGGCCGGTGGGTTCCATGGCCGCCATGCGGGCGACGATGTCCGGCAGCTCGCGGCGGACCAGCGGCTCGCCCCCGGTGAGCCGGACGTTCGTGATCCCCATCCCGACCATGAGCCCCACCAGCCGCTCGATCTCGTCGGGAGAGAGCAGCTCCCCGTG
>DASTEQ010000142.1:0-10089 GCA_035709505.1 Candidatus Limnocylindria bacterium | reverse complement strand
GAGCTGTTCGGCCCGAGCGGCGCGTTCTCGAACTGCTGGTGCACGTGGTGGCGGCAGACAGGGGCCGAGTTCGACCGTGGCATCCGTCAACGCGGAGCCGGCAACCGGGCACTCCTGGAGCGGCTGACGGCCGATAACCGGCAACCGGGCCTGATCGCCTATCGCGACGGCCGACCGGTCGGCTGGATCAGCGTCGCGCCACGTCCGCACTACGGTCGGGTGATCCGATCGCCGAGCATCGGTCCTGGCCGGCGCAGCGCGGAGGCCACGGACGAGGGGGTATGGTCGATCGTCTGCTTCTGGATGCCCCGGAAGGAACGTGGGCAGGGCATCGCGATGGCGCTCCTCCGAGCAGCCGTCGAGCACGCCCGATCTGTCGGAGCCCGTGTTCTCGAAGGCTATCCGGTCGATACGAGCGCTGGTCGCCAGCCGGATCCGAACGTGTTCACCGGCACCCTGGCTATGTTTCGGCGGGCGGGATTCACCGAGGTCGAGCGCCGCACTGAGGGACGGCCGATCGTCCGCCTGGACCTTTCCTAGAGCTCGTCGAGGTCGCGCCAGGCGACCTCGTAATGCTCGACAAGAGGCGTCATCTCGAGCAGGTAGTTCGGATCATCGGGGTAATACTTCGCCCGCTCGGGCTCGTCTCCGGCGAATCGTCGAATCGCATCCATTGAGTCCCACAGCGTGATCAGCGTGAACTCGACCGCGCCGTCGACGTCGCGTCGGAGGCAGAGCACGCCGCGGTTGCCATCGGTCGCGCGGTACTCGGCGAACCCGGTGCGCTCCAGGAAGGTGAGGTAGTCGTCGGACTGTTCGGGGCGGGTCCTGCCGCGCCAGATGCGGGCGATCATGGTGCCGACTCCCTTGGGTAGTGGTGAGTGCACGATAGTCGCCACGACCGCCGCCGCGGCCGCATCTATTCTTACCGTGTGCCCCCCGACGACGGAAACGGCCGATCCCCGATCGACAAGGCGCTCGACGACGCCCTCGAGGGGCTGAACGCGGGCTACGTTGCCTCGGTCTACGAGCAGTACAGATCGGATCCCACCAGCGTGGAGACCGAATGGCGGCGACTGTTCGATGCCGGGTTGGGGGGCTTCGAGCCGATTCGCCCACCCGAGCCGATCCGCCCTTCAGAGCCGGCCAGCGCGCCCCCGACCGTCGAGGAACCGCCGCCGGGGGCGACCGCCCTCCGCGGGCCGTCTGCTCGCCTCGCGGCAAACATGGCTGCGTCGCTGGCAGTTCCGACAGCCACCTCGTTCCGGGACATCCCGACCGCGGTTCTCGAGGCGCGACGCCGGCAGCTGAACGAGCTCGTCGCCCCGCGCAAGGTCAGCTTCACCCACCTGGTGGGATACGCGATCGTCCGCGCGGCGCTGGAGCAGCCGGGCATGACCCGGGCATTCGCGGACGTCGGCGGCAAGCCCCACGTCATCGATCCGGGCTCGGTGAACCTGGGGTTGGCGGTGGATGTCGAGCGGCCGGACGGCAGCCGCTTCCTGGTGGTGCCGGTCATCAGGGATGCCCAGGACCAGGACTTCGCCGCCTTCCACGCCCGTTACGAGGAACTCGTCGCGGGCGCCCGTGATGGCAGCCTCGGGCCGGACGACTACGCCGGCGCGACGATCACGCTGACCAACCCGGGCACCCTTGGCACCACCGCATCGCTTCCCCGCCTGATGGTCGGGCAGGGCTGCATCATCGCCACCGGGGCCATCCGGGATGCGGGCAGCACCCGGGTCATGACGATCACCTCCACCTATGACCACCGGGTGATCCAGGGCGCGGAGTCAGGGGCGTTCCTGCGCCGAGTGGCGGACCTGGTGGGCGGCGCCGACGGGTTCTACGACGTGGTCGCCACCTCGCTGGGTGTCGGACCGCTGTCCGAGCTCCCTCACGCGACCCTAGTCGACCGGGCCCCTTCGAACGCGGTGGATTCCGCCACTCCCGCCAAGCCGGTCGTCACCGGATCGCCGGGACCGGCGGTCCCCGTCTCCGGCGGCGACCTCGCCCGTATGGCCTCGGCCATGGCGCTGATCGACGCGCACCGCCTGTATGGCCACCTCGCCGCGCATCTCGACCCGCTGGGAACCGACCCGCTCGGGGATCCAGCCCTGGATCCAGCCTTCCACGGCCTCGATCCCGCCGCCGCGGGGCGCATCAGGGCCGACCTGCTCAACGTCCACGTCGGCGGCGAGACGCTGGCCGAGGTCCTCGAAAGCCTGCGCCGGACGTACAGCGGCACGATCGCCTACGAGGTGGAGCACATTGCCAACCACGCCGAGCGAACGTGGCTGCGGGAGGCGATCGAGTCGGGCCGCTATCGGTCACGCCTGAAGCGGAAGGAGCGCAAGCGCCTGCTCGCTCGCCTGACGGCGGTGGAGGGACTCGAGCACTTCCTGCACAAGGCATACCTCGGCCAGAAGCGGTTCAGCATCGAGGGCCTGGACACGATGGTGCCGATGCTCGACCTCGTCCTCGAGCTTGCCGCCGAGCAGGGCACCCGCCGGGCGGTCATCGGGATGGCGCACCGCGGCCGGCTGAACGTGCTGACCCATATCGTCGGCCTTCCGCTCCAATCGGTCCTGGCCGAGTTCGAGGCTGGCCGAGGCGCCCAACGGGCCAAGTCAGAGGGACGCGAGATCGACGACGTGAAGTACCACCTCGGCGCCGGGGGGACCCACGAGACGCGCCACGGAACCGTCGACGTCAACCTCATGCCGAATCCGTCGCACCTGGAGGCGGTCGGGCCGGTGGTCGAAGGCCGCGCCCGCGGGGAGCAGGCGGATCACCGCGGCCCGGTGGTCCGCCTGGACAACAGCCGGACAGTACCCCTCCTCATCCACGGGGACGCGGCGTTCGCGGCCCAGGGCGTAGTGGCCGAGACATTCAACCTGTCCCGCCTGGTCGGATACGCCAATGGAGGCACCGTCCACCTGATCGCGAACAACCAGATCGGCTTCACGACCGCGGTCGGCGAGGCACGGAGCACGACCTGGGCATCGGACCTCGCCAAGGGCTTCGACGTGCCGATCATCCACGTCAACGCGGACGACCCGGAGGCCTGCCTGGACGCCGTCCGGCTGGCCATGGCTTACCGTGCCGAGTTCAATGCCGACGTGGTGATCGACCTGGTCGGCTATCGCCGGTACGGGCACAACGAGGCTGATGAGCCGTCCTACACCCAGCCCGGGATGTACGAGCGGATCGGACGCCAGCCCTCGGTCCGGACCCAGTACGCCGAACGGCTGGTCGCGGCCCGGGTCCTCTCGGCCAAGCAGGCCGCGGCGATGGCTGACGACGTGCGGCGCGAGCTGGTTGCCGCCCAGGCCGCCGTCCGCAAGGCCCATGCCGAGCCGCCGCTCGACCGCGGCGAGGACGCCCTGACCATCGAGCACCCGGCCGAGCCGACGACCGCGGTGGGGATGGACGCCCTGCTCGCGCTCAACGCCGACGTCCACTCCACCCCACGGGAGTTCACCGTCCATCCCAAGCTGGTCCGCCAGATCGGCCGTCGCCGCGACGCGCTCGGCAGCGACGACCCGGGCATCGAGTGGGGGCACGCCGAGGCCCTCGCCTTCGCCACCCTCCTGCGCGATGGCGTCCCGATCCGGCTCAGCGGACAGGACACGGTGCGGGGGACCTTCGGGCAGCGGCACGCCGTGCTCGTCGACGCCGCGAACGACACGACCTGGTCGCCGATGCAACACCTGGCCGAGGCCCGGGCCAGCTTCGAGGTCCTCAACTCCCCGTTGAGCGAATACGCCTGCCTCGCGTTCGAGTACGGCTACGCGGTGACCGTGCCCGAGGCCCTCGTCCTGTGGGAGGCGCAGTACGGCGACTTCGTGAACGGGGCCGAGATCGTGGTCGACCAGTTCATCATCGCCGGGCTCGCCAAGTGGCGGCAGACGTCGCGCCTGACCCTGCTCCTGCCCCACGGCTACGAGGGTCAGGGTCCGGAGCACTCCAGCGCCCGTCTCGAGCGCTTCCTCGCCCTTGGCGCAGAGGGCAACATCCGGGTCGCCTACCCCACCACCGCGGCGCAGTACTTCCACCTCCTCCGCCGCCAGGGCTTGCACGAAGAGCTCCGCCCCCTGGTCGTGATGACCCCCAAGTCGCTGCTCCGCCTGCCGGAGGCCGCCTCGCGCCCCTCCGAGCTGGCAAGCGGGGGCTGGGCACCTGTGGTGGATGATCCGGAGCGCCAGACCGATGCGGCGGCGGCCGCCGTGCGCCGGGTCATCCTGTGCAGCGGCAAGATCTACTACGACCTGTTGCTCTCCGAGGCGAGGACGACCGCCGCCGACGTGGCCCTCATCCGGGTCGAGCAGCTGTACCCGTTCCCCAGCGAAACCCTGGCCGGCGTGTTGGCCCGCTATTCGCGCGTGCGGCAGGTCAGCTGGGTGCAGGAGGAGCCGCGGAACATGGGCGCTCGCAAGTTCGTCCTGCCCAAGATCCGCTCCATCGTGGCGGCGAAGATCCCGTTGGGCGACGTCTCACGCCCGGAGCGCTCACGCCCGGCCGAGGGCTACCCCGCTGCCCATGCCGCGGAGCAGGCCCGCATCGTCCGGGACGCATTCGCCTGACCCGACCGGTGGCCCCCGAGCCACTCCTGGAACGGTACCGAGACCTCATCGCTCGCCCCGACGAGGCCTTCCCGGTCACCCTCGGTGAGGGCGGGACGCCACTCATCCACGCTCGACGGCTCGGCGCGGCCGTCGGGCTCGACCACCTTTACCTGAAGTTCGAGGGCACCAACCCGACCGGGTCGTTCAAGGACCGCGGGATGGTCCTGGCCGTCAACCGTGCGGTGGCCGCAGACGCACGGATGGTGGTCTGCGCTTCCACGGGCAACACGAGCGCCTCGGCGGCGGCCTACGCCGCGGCCGCCGGCTTGACCTGCGGGGTGGTCCTGCCGGCGGGAAAGGTGGCCCGCGGCAAGCTGGCCCAGGCCCTCGCCGCGGGGGCCCGCCTGGTCACGGTGACCGGCAACTTCGACGCCGCGCTGGAGGCCGTCCGCGAACTGGGCGCGTCGGGCGAGGCGGTGGTCGTGAACTCCATCAACCCGGACCGGCTGGAGGGCCAGCAGACCGTGGCCTGGGAGATCTGCGACGCGCTCGAGGGTGCGCCCGATGCGGTGGCCCTGCCGGTCGGCAACGCGGGCAACATCACGGCCGCGTGGCGCGGGTTCGTCGCCTACAACTCCACGGGACGAACGGATGGGCGGCGGCCGCGCATGCTCGGCTTCCAGGCGGCCGGCGCCGCACCGATCGTGAACGACGCCCCCGTGGACGAGCCGGAGACGGCGGCGACCGCGATCCGGATCGGGAATCCGGCATCGTGGACGGGAGCGACGGCCGCCCGCGACGAGTCCGGCGGCCTCATCGAATCGGTCACCGATCAGCAGATCCTGGCCGCCCAGGCCGACATCGCGCGTCTCGAGGGTGTCTTCTGCGAGCCGGCGTCTGCGGCCGGCGTGGCCGGTGTGCGCCAGCTGGCCGCCAGTGGCCGCCTCGAGCGCTCGGCGACCGTCGTCTGCATCCTCACCGGGCATGGTCTGAAGGACCCCGACACCGCCCCCGGCGAGGTCGGGACGGCTGAGCCGGTCGAGCCGACCGCACAGGCGATCCGCGAGGCGCTCGGTGGCTGACGGTGACCTCGTCCGCTGCCGGTGGACTACGGGCTCCGCGGCCAACATGCTCGCCTACCACGACGACGAGTGGGGTGTGCCCCTCCACGACGACCGGGCCCTGTTCGAGCTGCTCGTCCTGGAGGGAGCGCAGGCCGGGCTGAGCTGGACGACCGTCCTGAACCGTCGCGAGGGGTACCGTCGCGCGTTCGAAGGCTTCGACCTGGCCACGATCGCCGGCTACGGGGCTGAGGACGAGGCCCGCCTCCTCGCAGACCCGGGAATCATCCGCAACCGGGCCAAGGTGGCGTCCGCCGTCGGCAACGCGAGAGCCGCCCTGGAGGTCATCGGTGAGGCCGGTAGCCTGGATCGGTACCTGTGGTCGTTCGTTGGCGCAAGGCAGATCCAGAACCGCTGGCAGGCCCTGGAGGAGATCCCGGCCGAGACCGATGCCTCGCGCGAGATGTCGAAGGACCTGAAACGGCGAGGCTTCACCTTCGTCGGGCCGACGATCGTGTACGCCTTCATGCAGAGCGCCGGACTGGTGAACGACCACCAGGTCCAGTGCTTCCGCTACGACGAGGTGGCTCGGCTGGCCTGACCGATACACTCGGCGGCGTGGCCACGCCCATCGCATCGGTCGACGTCCCGGCCAGCACTGCCAACCTGGGAAGCGGGTTCGACTGCTTCGCCGCCGCGCTCAGCCTGAAGCTGCGAGCCGAGCTGCACCCAGGGAACCTGCCCGGGATCGTGTTGACTGCCCACGGCGAGGGCGCGGCGGCTGCCGAGTCGGCCGGTTCCGACAGCCTGGTCGTCCGCGCGTTTCGCGAGGGTCTTCGCGTGGCCGGTGGCCCGCCGGGCGGCAGCGGCGCGTGGCGGATCGAGGTGTCGTCCATGATCCCCGCGGCGCGAGGCCTCGGCAGCAGCGCGGCGGCCATCGTGGCCGGCCTCCTGCTCGGCGCCAGTGCGGGACGGCTCCCGACCACCGCGGACCAGCTGCTTTCCCTCGCGGCCCGCATCGAGGGACATCCGGACAACGTCGCCGCCGCCCTGTATGGCGGATTCACCCTGGCGGTCATGGACCCCGGCGCCGTCACCGTTCGCCGCTTCCGCGTACCGGAGGCGTGGATCCCGGTCCTGTTCATCGCACAATCGGAGAGCCACACGGCGGACATGCGAGCCGCCCTGCCCGGCCGCGTCCCGCTCCACGACGCGGCGAACCAGGCCGCTCGGGCCGCCCTGCTGGCCACCGCGGTGCTCACCTCGGACGCGGCGCTGCTTCGGGCGGCGATGGACGACCGGCTGCACCAGCCCTACCGCCTGCCGCTGCTGCCCGGCGCCGCGCGGCTTATCCAGACCGCGTACGACATCGGGGCTGCCGGTGCGTGCCTGTCGGGAGCCGGGCCATCAGTGCTGGCCATCTGCGACTCCCCGTTGACCGCCCACTCGGTGGAGAAGGCCTGGAATGCCGCCGGCCACGATGGCATGGCGACCCGGCTGCGGTTCGACACTGCCGGCGCGCGGCTGAACGCCGCCGAGATCCGCGAATGAGCTCGACCGCATGAGCCCGCGCGCATGAGCCTGGTCTCGCTCTCCGGAGTCTCGAAGAGCCACGGCGCCCAGCACCTGTTCAGCAACGTCTCGCTGCAGGTCAGCGCCGGGCGACGGATCGCCATCGTCGGGGCCAACGGGACGGGCAAGACCACCCTGCTCGAGATCATCACCGGCGAGCAGGACGCCGATACGGGCACGGTGGCCCGCGGAAGGGACGTCGTCATCGGCTACCTCAAGCAGGAAGTGGCCGAATCGCGCGGCCACTCGGTGCTGGCGGAGGTGCTCGCCGGAGCCGGCACGGTCGCCGGCATCGGCCGCCGGATGGTGCACATCGAGCAGGAAATGGCGGAAGCCGGCTCCGGCCCGAACGCGGACGAGGAGCTGGCCGAGCTGATGGACGAGTACGGACGGCTCCAGCATCGGTTCGAGCAGTTGGGCGGTTGGTCGATCGAGGCGGAGGCCCGTCGCATCCTTGCCGGCCTCGGATTTGCCGACGGGGACGCGGAGCGCGACATCGGTGAGTTTTCCGGTGGCTGGATGATGCGGGTCGCCCTCGCCCGTCTCCTGCTGGCGAACCCCGACCTGCTGCTCCTCGACGAGCCGTCGAACCACCTCGACCTCGCATCCGTCGAATGGCTCCAGGGCTTCCTGGCCGAGTACGCGGGGGCGGTCATCCTGGTCAGCCACGACCGCGACTTCATCAACGTCGTCGCCAATCGGGTGGCGGAGCTGGCGCGCAACACGCTGACCGAGTACGTCGGCGACTACGCCGACTTCGTCGAGCAGCGGGACACCCGGCTCGCCGAGCTGGAACGCCAGGCTCGGGTCCAGGGTCGAGAGGTGGCCCGCATCGAGCGGTTCATCGAGCGGTTCCGGTACAAGAAGACGAAGGCTCGCCAGGCGCAGGCGAAGATCAAGTACCTCGAGCGAATGGATCGGGTGGTCGTGCCCGAGACCCGCACGAAGTCCATCCGGTTCCGCTTCCCGCAGCCGGTCCGCAGCGGCCGGACGGTGATCACCCTCGACGGGGTCACGAAGCGCTACGGCGACCACACCGTGTACGACGGGCTGGATCTCACCCTCGAGCGCGGCCAGAAGGTCGCGCTCATCGGTCCGAACGGGGCAGGAAAGAGCACGCTCCTGAAGATCCTGGCCGGCGTCCTCGAGTTCCAGGATGGGGCGCGAACCCTGGGCCATAACGTGCAGGTCGCGTACTTCGCCCAGCACCAGATCGAGGCCCTGAACCCGCGCCACACGGTGCTCGAGGAGCTCGAGGAGGCCGCGCCCCGAATGACGTCGGCGGAGCAGCGGCGTCTGCTGGGCGCCTTTTTGTTCTCGGGCGCCGACATCACCAAGCCGGTGAAGGTCCTGTCCGGCGGGGAGCAGACCCGCCTCGCGCTGGCCAAGATGCTCGCCGATCCGGCCAACCTGCTGTGCCTCGACGAGCCGACCAACCACCTCGACATCCAGAGCCGCGACGTGCTCGAGGACGCGTTGACCGCCTTCGGCGGGACCCTGGTCCTGATCACCCATGACCGATACCTGATCCGGACCGTGGCCAACGCGATCGTCGAGGTCAACGGCGGCACCGCGGTGCTGTACCCGGACGACTTTGAGTCGTACGCGGAGGCGCGCGGGATCGACATCGAGCGGCCGGGGGCGGCGGAGGGCAAGGCCACGCCGCGGGGCGTGGTCACGCCGACTCCCCGTCGCGAGACCGCCGACGAGGCCACGTCACGGAAGCGGGCGGAGGCAGAGGCCCGCAACCGCCGGCACCGAGAGACGCGCGGCACGCGCGCGGAGCTCGACCGCACCGAAGCCGAGCTGGCCGCCGCGCAGTCGGAGCTGGCCGACCTCACCACGCGCCTGGGCGATCCGGCCACGTATACCGATGCGGCGCTGGTGCGCCGCCTCATCGAGGCCCACAACGCGGCACTCGACCGATCTACCGCGCTCGCCGCCGAACGCGATCGACTCACCGCCGAGCTGGCTACCGCCGAGACGCCCGGGTGAGGACCGACCGGCCGACCGGCGAAGGGCTCGGAGCGGGCCTGGTCGTCCTCGCCGCCGTTGGTTTTGCCACCCTGGGGCCGGCATCGCGGTTCGCGTTCGCGGCCGGCGTCGACCCGCTCGCGCTCGTCACGTGGCGAGCCATCATCGGTGGCCTGGTCGTCGTCGTGATTGCGACCATCCTGTTCCGGCTCGGGCAGGTCGTCGCCAGGCCGTGGCGCGACATACCGCGCCGACACAAGCTGATGAACGTGGTGGCGGGGCTCATCAACGCCGCCCTGAACATCACCGTGCTGGTGGCGATCACCCGGATCAGCATCGGTCTGGCGCTGCTGGTGTTCTATACGTACCCGGCCATGGTCGCGGTCGTTTCGACCGTGTTCTTCGGGGAGCGGCTGGATCGCACCCGCTGGGCGGCGCTGCTCGTCAGCCTCGTCGGCCTCGTCCTTGTCCTGGTCGGGGCCGGCCAGGTCGGGCAGCTCGACCCCCTGGGGGTGGGCCTCGCCTTCATCGGTGCCCTGTGCCAGGTGGGATACGCCCTGACCGCGCGGCACGGTTTCCCGTCGATTCCTTCTCCGCAGGCCGCGGGCGGGACCTTCGTCGTGGCAGCCGTGGCGTACCTGGTCGTCCTGGTCCTCATCGGTGAGCTCGAGACGCTGTCGGCGCCGCTCGACTCGAGCGCGGCGCTCGTCCCGGTCCTGTTCGCCGGCGTGATCGGAGCCGGGATCCCGACCATGGCCTGGATCATGGGCATCCGGATCCTCGGCGCGCCGCGGGCAGCGATCATCTCGACCCTCGAGCCGGTGATCGGCATCCTGCTCGCCGCCCTCCTGCTGGCGGAGCTGCCGACGCCGCTGCAGCTCGTGGGCGGCGCTTGCATCGTCGCCGCGGCGATC
>DASTEQ010000141.1:0-6735 GCA_035709505.1 Candidatus Limnocylindria bacterium | reverse complement strand
GATCCGCTCCAGCCCTTCGAACGCTCCACCGCAGATGAACAGGATGTTCGTGGTGTCGATCTGGATGAAATCCTGGTGCGGGTGCTTGCGCCCGCCCTGCGGCGGAACGTTGGCGACCGTTCCCTCGAGGATCTTGAGGAGCGCCTGCTGGACGCCCTCGCCGGACACGTCCCGGGTGATGGACGGGTTGTCCGTCTTGCGCGCGATCTTGTCGATTTCGTCGACGTAGACGATCCCCCGCTGGGCGCGCTGGACGTCGAAGTCCGCGGCCTGGATGAGCCGGAGGAGGATGTTCTCGACGTCCTCCCCGACATAGCCCGCCTCGGTCAGGCTCGTGGCGTCGGCGATGCAGAACGGGACGTCGAGGACGCGGGCCAGGGTCTGGGCCAGGAGCGTCTTGCCCGAACCGGTGGGGCCGACCAGGAGGACGTTGCTCTTACCGAGCTCGACCTCGTCAACCGCCGACCCGGCGTTGACCCGCTTGTAGTGGTTGTAGACCGCGACCGAGAGGACCTTCTTGGCCGCGTCCTGGCTGATGACGTACTGGTCCAGCGCTTCCTTGATCTTCCGTGGGCTGGGGAGCGGCGGCGGCGGGGTCCGGCTGGCGCGCGGCGCCTCGGCCATCTCCTCGTCGATGATCTCCTGGCACAGGTTGATGCACTCGTCGCAGATGTACACGCCCTGCCCGGCGATCAGCTTGCGGACCTGCTCCTGACTCTTCCCGCAGAAGGAGCAGCGGTACGGAGCCTTGGTCTTGGTCGTCATCGCCGGCCGAGGATAGCACGGGCCTGTTCCCGCACCGCCATCGACCGATGGTCCGGTGGCGGGCTACTTCTTCCCGCGCGCGTCCGCGGCCTGGGCTTCCTTCGCCGTCGGAACGCTCCCCCCGGCTGCCTGCTTCATGCTGATGAGCGACTCGCCGGTCCCCTCGAAGACGGCGTCGATGATGCCGTACGTCTTCGCCTCGTCGGCGCTCATGAAGTAGTCGCGGTCCGCGTCCTTCTTCACCTTCTCGAAGTCCTGGCCGGTGTGCTCGCCGAGGATCCGCATGAGCCGGTCGGTCAAGGTCAGCATCTCCTTGACCTGGATCTCGACGTCGGGGGTGTTGCCGCGGAAGCCGCCGGAACCCTGATGGAGCATGATCCGCGAGTTCGGCAGCGCGTATCGCTTGCCCTTGGAGCCGGCGGCCAGGAGCACGGCTCCCATGCTCGCCGCCTGACCGATGCAGATGGTGCTGACCGGGGCCTTCAGGTACTGCATCGTGTCGTAGATCGCCAGCCCGCTGGTCACGATCCCGCCGGGCGAGTTGATGTACAGCATGATGTCCTTCTCCTGGTCCTCGCTTTCGAGGAACAGGAGCTGGGCGATGACCAGGTTCGCGACATGGTCCTCGATCGGCTCGCCGAGGAAGATGATCCGCTCCTTGAGCAGCCGGGAGTAGATGTCGAAGGCGCGCTCCCCACGGGCGCTGCTCTCGATGACCATAGGGACGAGCATGCGGTTCACTCCGAGCTGGGTTCTGATTCGGGTTCAGGTTCGGACCTGGGTTCGGACATCGGTTCGGGTGCAGCCGGGGGCGGGGCCGCCCGGCCGATCAGGCTGTCGACGAGTGTACGGTTCCGGAGCGTCATGCGTAGGTACGAGCGACCCCGGCGGGAGGTCAGGTACTCGCGCAGGCGCGGCTCGTCGGGATATGCCGCGAGCTGGCGGTCGACTTCGGCGTCGATCTCGGAGTCGGAGGCGTCGATCCCTTCCTTCTCGGCAATGGCGGTCAGGACGAGCAGGGTCTTCACCCGGCGACTCGCCGGCTCGCGCAGCTCGGCCATGAGCTCCTCAGGAGTCTGACGAGCGAGCTCGAGGTACCGATCGATTCCGATCTGCTGCTCCGCCAGGCGGGCCCTGAGCTCATCGCGCATGATCTCGACCTCGTTCGCGATCATCACTTCGGGCAGCTCGACGGTCGCGTTGGAGGTTGCGAAGTCGATGATCCGGTCGCCGAGCTGGTGCCGGGCTTCGGCCTCCGCTCGCCGCTCGAGCGCTTCGCGGATCTCTGCCCGCAGCTCGTCCATCGTCTCTCCCTCACTCACCGAAGCCGCGAAGGCGTCGTCGAGCTCGGGAAGGAGCCGCTCGCGCAGGTCCGTCACGTTGACCTCGAAGTGCGCCGTCTTGCCGGCGAGCGATTCCACCCGGTAGTCGTCCGGGAACCGCAGATCGAACTCGCGGGACTCACCGACGCGCAGACCGATGAGCTGGTCCTCCCAACCGGGGATCATTCGGTCGTCGCCCACGACCAGCGGCAGGCGCTCGGCCGTGCCACCGTCGAACGGCTCACCATCAATCGTGCCGCGAAACGAGACCGACACGAGGTCGCCCTCCTCCACGCCGCGCTCGTCGACCGGGCGGAGCGTGGCCTGCTGGCCCTGTAACTCCGCGACGACGGTCTCGACGTCCTCGTCGGTCACCGGAGGAACCTCCAGGCCGAACGGGTAGTCGGTATACGCACCGAGGGTCACCGTCGGCCGGACCGCCACCACCGCCGCGAAGTGCGCGGACTCGCCTTCCCGCACGGTCGATGCGTCGATCTCCACCTCCGGCTGATCGATGGGTATGAGATCGGTCTGGTCGACTGCGGCGTCGTAGCCCTCGCCGACGAGGTGCTCGACGGCCTCCGCCAGCACGGCCTCGCGGCCGACGTACCGTTCGACCACGTTGCGCGGCGCCTTGCCGGGCCGAAAGCCGGGAACACGGGTCCTCGCTGCGAGGTGGCGGTACGCCGTCTCGAAGTGGCGCTTAACCTCGTCGGCGGGGACCTCGATCTCGAGGCGCACCTTCGACCCCGGCTCGGGGCGCGTGGCGACGGTGATCATGTCCTCGGCGTCATGGGCGGGAGACCTCTGGTGTGGGCGAGGCGAGATTCGAACTCGCACGTCTTGCGACACCAGCTCCTAAAGCTGGCGCGTCTGCCGTTCCGCCACTCGCCCAGGATCAGGGTGCTCGGCGGCCGGCCGAGTCTAGCAAACGGCCGCGACGCTGCTCAGCGAGGGGGCTTGGCAGACTCCGTCGGCTCGCGGGCCGGGCCGGCCACCGATGCCTGCCGCCCGGACCAGCCGGCATAGCCGGCCGTGCTGGATCCAGTTCGGGTCCGGTCCGCGACCTTGGCCTTCGGCTCGTCCTTGGCCTTTGGCTCGTCCTTGGCCTTTGGCTCGCTCCCGGCCTTTGGCTCGGTCCCGGTTTTCGATCCCGAGCGACCGAGTAGCGCGCCCAACGCGCCGCCGGCCAGGCTGCGGCCCACGACCTGCTTGGCGATGATGCCCGCCGCCGTCACCCCTGCGACCTCGACAAGGGCCCAGAACGCGCCGGACGGGCCTGGCGGAGTCAGGGCCCTGGTGATGATGCGGTCGGCCTTCTTGCGGTTCTTTGGATCCGCGCGCCAGGCCAGCAACGCGAGCGCCATCTCCCCCTTCGCCTCGGCCTTCGCGGTTCCGAATCCAGGGGCCGACGCGTCCACGAAAGCCTTCAGCGCCGGTGGCAGCCCTGCATAGGCCTTCTGCCCGTCGGCACTGGCACCGAGTGCGCGACGGATCGCCCAAACCGTACGGTGCGGGCCCCCGAAGAGGAAGAACGCGGCGCCCGCGGCCAGGCCCAGCGTCCGTGCCGGGTGCCGACCGATAAGCGCCCGCACATTCAGCGAGCGGCGGGTCGCGGCCTCGAGGCGCTCGGTCGTGCCACGGACCTTCGCCCGTTGCGCCTCCAGCTCTAGTCGCGTCTCGTCAAGTGTTGTACCCACTCGAGATCCTCCTTGGCCGCGGCGATGGTTTCATCCGGCATCACGCTGGCCT
This sequence comes from Candidatus Limnocylindria bacterium, assembly GCA_035709505.1. Taxonomy (GTDB): domain Bacteria; phylum Chloroflexota; class Limnocylindria; order QHBO01; family QHBO01; genus DASTEQ01. The sequence continues at coordinate 2,896 of DASTEQ010000141.1, read as the reverse complement.
TCTGCACTCTTCGGTAACCGAGCCACCCGAAGACCGTGGCCAGCACGAGCACGATCGTGAGCACGACGAGCGCCGTGACCCACAGCGGCAGGCCGGTGGCGGCGGCGATGGCGGACACCAGGAGCAGGACGAGGACCATGAACCCGACCGCCAGCATCGCGACCGTCACGCCGAAGAAGACGGCGGCGATCTTGATGTGGTTGAGCCCTTCCTCGACCTCCTGGCGGGCTGCGGTCGCGTAGATCCGGGCCAGCTCGAGCACCTGCTCGATGAGCAGGCCGAGCAGGCCCCGCATTCCGCTCGGTTCGGGATTCTCGGCAGTCACGCCCGCCGATTCTAGCAACGCGGTCCCAAGACCCCTCCCGGACTATCTGCGCCGGCTCGGCTATCCTCTCCGGCCAATGTCCCGTCGTCGAACCGCCGCTCCCCAGCGTCGTGCCCGCGCGAGCGAGGCTGCGCTCGAGCGTAAAGTTGGCGCGGGACCCGCCGGCCGGCTCAGCGGGACAGCGCTGGTGATCGTCGGTATCGGCCTCCTCGTGATCGTGGGGCTGACCGCGATCGTGCTGTTCGCTCTCCTCGCCCCCGGCCAGTCGGCAACCGTCGGCGAGCCGCAGGCGATGGATGGGCGGCAGCACATCGACCAGGGAACCGCCGGCGGTCCGTACTCGTCGACCCCGGCCGCCTCGGGCCCGCACTGGCCCGAGCCGCTGGCATGGGGGGTCTACCCCTCACCGATCCCGCAGGAGCCGGTCATCCACAACCTCGAGCACGCGGGGATCGTGATCTGGTACCAGGCTGATCAGCTGAGCCCCACGGCGGTCGCCGAGCTCGCGGACTACACCCGCGGGTGGAACGCCTCCGAGCGATACAAGGTCCTGGTCGCCCCATGGGCCGGAGCCGATTTCGGCGCTCCCATCGCGATAGTGGCCTGGACGTGGCTGCTCTACCTCGACGAGGTCGACACCGAGCTGATGGACACCTTCATCGACCAGCACTATGGTGACGGGCCGGAGCCCGGCGGAGGTCCCGGCCCGCCGGCCCAGTAGCCAGCCGTCCCAGTTGCGCCGGCGACCGTCGGTCGGGCATCATCGGTCGGGCGCCTAGCTCAACGGCAGAGCAAGTGACTCTTAATCACTAGGTTCAGGGTTCGAATCCCTGGGCGCTCACCAACCGTCCACACCTGACGTTCCCGCGGGCTCGGTGGAGCCCGCTTCTCACGCCATCACGGCTCTCGCGAGGCTCGCGCCATGGCTCACGTCCCCATCGAGCGCCACGGGCTCGACAACGGCCTTCGGATCATCCTGTCCCCCGACTCCCGGACACCGATCGTCGCCGTCAACCTGTGGTACGACGTCGGCAGCCGGAACGAGGAGGCCGGTCGCACCGGGTTCGCCCACCTGTTCGAGCACATGATGTTCCAGGGCTCGGCGAACGTGGCCAAGGGCGAGCACTTCGCCCAGGTGCAGGCCGCGGGCGGCACGCTGAACGCCTCGACCTGGACCGATCGGACCAACTACTTCGAGACCCTCCCGGCTCACGAGCTCGAACTGGCCCTGTGGCTCGAGTCGGACCGGATGGCGAGCCTCCTGCCGGCGATGACCCAGGAGAAGCTCGACAACCAGCGCGACGTCGTGAAGAACGAGCGGCGGTTGTCCGTTGATAACCAGCCGTATGGCACCGCCGAGGAGCGGATGCAGGAGCTGCTCTGGCCGAAGGGCCATCCGTACCACCACTCGACGATCGGGTCGATGGACGACCTGAGCGCCGCCTCGCTCGACGATGTCAGCCGCTTCTTCGCGACCTACTACGCACCGAATAACGCGGTGCTGACCGTGGCCGGCGACTTCGACCGGGACGCGGCGCTGGCCGGCATTGAGCGGCACTTCGGGCCGATCCCCGCCAACGACCGGCTGCCGCCGCCGCCGAGCGGGGACGTCCCGCCGACACTGGGCGGGGAGGTCCGCGAGGTGGTTCCCGACCAGGTCGAGCTGCCGCGCGTGCACCTCGCCTACCGGATCCCGCCGTTCGGGACCGACGAGCACGAGGACTTCAACGTCATCAGTGACCTGCTGGGCACCGGACGGGCCTCACGGCTGTACCGCTCGCTCGTCCGCGAGCAGCAGCTGGCCGCGGACGTGGCCGCCTTCGTCTTCCCGTGGGCCCTCGGTTCGACCGCTTTGGGTATCTGGGCCACGGCGCGGCCCGAGGTCGAGGTCGAAACCCTCGAGGCCCAGCTGCTTGCGGAGATCGACCGACTGGCGACCGACGGCCCATCCGAGGAGGAGCTGGCCCGGGTGCGGACCCTCCATGCCGCCGCGGTGGAGGTCGGCCTCGAGCAGGTCAGCGAGCGGGCGGACCGAATCAGCCAGTACGCCTGCCTGTTCGACGACCCGGGCATGGTCAACAGCGAGGTCACGCGCTACGACGCCGTGGACGCAGGCCGCATCCGTGCCGCCCTGGCCGGCCGGGGCGGGGCGGACAACCGGGTGATCCTGACCTACGTTCCGGCCGAGGACGAGACGGATGACGAGGCGGCGGCATGACCGCGCCGAATCCGCTCCGCCCGGCACCAGCCACGCCACGGCCGTACCACTTCCCCCACTTCCTTCACGACCGACTCGAGAGCGGACTGACGGTGTGGACCGTCCCGATTCCCGATCGCGACCTGATCAGCGTCCACCTCCTGGTCGACGGTGGCGCCGCGGCGGAGGAGGAGCCGCAGGCGGGGATCGCGGCGCTGACCGCGGAGACCCTGGTCACCGGGACCAGGCGGCTCGACGGTCACGAATTCGCGGAGGCCACCGAGCGCCTCGGGATCGAGGTTCATGCCGAGTCGTCGTGGGACGTGGCGCGCGCCGGGTTTCTCGCCCTCGCCGACCGCTTCGAGGCCGGGCTC
>DASTEQ010000140.1:0-13719 GCA_035709505.1 Candidatus Limnocylindria bacterium | reverse complement strand
CCGTCGCGACAATCGGCTGCCGGTCCAGCACCACGGGAATACGAAGGTCGAGATCGTGTGGACAGTCATCCCCACCATCATCGTCCTCATCCTGTTCGTGACGAGCATGTTCACCCTGGGCAACATCAGCGCCCGGAGCGACGACGCGCTGGTGATCGAGGTCGAGGGCCAGCAGTATTCGTGGTCCTTCCGGTACGACAACGGCTACACCGTCGTCGCCAATCCGCCGGATCCGCCGGCCATGGTGGTCCCCGTTGGCGAGCCGGTCCGCCTCGTTCTGCGCAGCGACGACGTGATCCATTCGTTCTTCGTGCCCGCCTTCCTGGTGAAGAAGGACGCCATCCCGTTCGGCCAGGACCAGAGCCCCAACGAGCTCGAGTTCACGGTCACCGATGCGGGCATCTATCGCGGTCAGTGCGCCGAGTTCTGCGGTGACCTCCACGCCGATATGACGTTCACCGTGCAGGCCATGCCCCCGGCCGAGTTCGCCACCTGGCTGGAGGACGCATCGACCGCCACACCGACGCCGCCGGAGCCGTCCATCCCGCCGGACATCCACGTCGTGGAGCTCAGCGCCGAGGACATCGCCTTCGATCGCCTCGACCTGGAGGTGCCCGCCGGCGAGCCGTTCGTCATTCGCTTCACGAACCTCGAGGACGTCGTCCACAACGTCTCGGTCTACGACGGGGACACGACGATCTTCGAAGGGCCGGAGGTGACCGGCCCGGATGTAACCGTCGACTACCTCGTCCCGGCGCTCGAGCCGGGGGAGTACACCTACATCTGCGACTTCCACCCGATCCCGCAGATGACCGGTACCCTGATCGCGAACTAGGAGCCGCACCGACCGATGGCGACGACCACGCTGGCACCCGAGGGCAAGGCCTACACGCGTTCGTGGGTCCTTGACTGGCTGACCACGGTCGACCACAAGAAGATCGGCGTCCTGTACATCGTCAACTCGTTCGTCTTCTTCTTCTTCGCCGGACTGCTGGCCCTGGTGATCCGCAGCGAGCTCGCCGTCCCGGGCCTCCAGTTCGTCGACGAGAGCACCTTCAACCAGTCATTCACGATGCACGGGACGCTGATGATCTTCCTGTTCATCGTCCCGATCTTCTCCGGGTTCGGGAACTACATCGTGCCGCTCATGCTCGGGGCGCCGGACATGGCCTTCCCGCGGATCAACGCCCTCTCGTTCTGGATGCTGCCACTGGGCGGGGGGCTGATCGTGTCCGGCTACCTGGTCGGTGGCGCGGCGGCAGGGGGCTGGACCGGCTACAACCCGCTCACCCAGGAGAACTTCTCGCCAGGCGACGGCACCGACCTGTGGATCATGGGCCTGGCGGTGGTCGGGACCGCGTCCATCCTCGGATCCGTCAACTTCCTGACCACGATCTTCAAGATGCGTGCTCCCGGCATGACGCTGTTCCGAATGCCGATCTTCGTCTGGACCGTGCTCGTCACCCAATCACTGATCCTGCTCGCCACCCCGGTGATCACCGCTGCGCTGATCGCGCTGTTCATCGATCGGAACTACGGTGGGTCGTTCTTCGACCCATCGGTCGGCGGTGACCCGGTCCTGTGGCAGCACCTGTTCTGGTTCTTTGGCCACCCGGAGGTGTACATCGTCATCCTGCCCGCGCTCGGTGTGGTGAGTGAGGTTCTGCCGACGTTCAGCCGCAAGCCGCTGTTCGGGTATCACGCCTTCGTGTGGGCGACCATCGGCATTGGGCTCCTCTCATTCAGCGTCTGGGCCCACCACATGTTCACCACCGGCGTGGTTTTCCTCCCATTCTTCACCTTCATGACCGCCCTGATCGCCATCCCGACCGGCGTGAAGATGTTCAACTGGCTCGCCACCCTGTGGCGGGGTTCACTGGTGTTCACGAGCGCGATGCTCTTCGGGCTGGGCATCGTCAGCATGTTCCTGATCGGCGGCATCAGCGGCGTGATGCTGGCCTCCGCCCCGGTGGACTTCCATCTCCAGGACACGTACTTCGTCGTCGCTCACCTGCACTACGTGTTCTTTGGGGGCGCGGCGATGGGCGTCTTCGCGGCGACCTACTACTGGTTCCCGAAGATGAGCGGCCGCCTGCTGAACGAGACGCTGGGCAAGATCCACTTCGCGATGCTGTTCGTCGGGTTCAACGCGACGTTCTTCGTCCAGCACATGCTCGGCATCCAGGGCATGCCCCGCCGGGTGGCCGACTACGCGGCCGACGCGGGCTGGACCGAGATGAACCTCATCTCGACCGTGGGCGCGTTCCTGATCGCCGCGTCGATGGTGCCGTTCGTCGTGAACGTGGTGACCTCGCTGATGAACGGGCCGAAGTCCGGCGACGACCCGTGGGAGGGCAACACCCTGGAGTGGGCGACGACCTCGCCGCCACCGACCTACAACTTCGACAGCCTGCCGCCGATCCGCAGCGAGCGCCCGGTCTTCGACCTGCGCCATCGCGATGACCCGATGTTCCACCCCGAGCTCGCCCACGCGACCGAGACATCCAAGGGGGCGGACCGATGAGCGCTCACGCCCCCGCTGCCACCCCGGCACCAGTCCGCCGCCAGGGCGGGTTCCCGATCCCGCTGGTCGGGATGCTGCTGTTCATCAGCTCGGAGGTGATGTTCTTCGGTGGCCTGTTCGCCACCTACTTCTCGGCCCGCGCCTCGTTCGCCGGCGAATGGGGACCACCGCCTCCGGCCCCCGAGCTGGAGTTCTTCCCCCTGCCGATCCCGATCACGATCATCCTGCTGATCTCGAGCTTCACCATGCACTTTGGGGTACGGGCCATCGCCCGGGGCAATTCGGGCCGAATGCGCCTGTGGCTGCTGGTCACCCTCGGCCTCGGCATCCTGTTCCTGATCGGCCAGGTGATCGACTACACCACGCTCGGGTTCGGGATCTCGGACGGGGTCTACGGGACGGTCTTCTACACCCTCACCGGCTTCCACGGCGCCCACGTCTTCGGCGGGGTGGTGGGCCTCACCATCCTCGCCGTCCGGGCCGGCGCGGGCCAGTTCTCGGCTCGCAACCACGTTGCGGTCGAGGCCGTAAGCTACTACTGGCACTTCGTGGACGTGGTCTGGATCGCCCTGTTCACGACGCTCTACGTCCTGGGCTGACCGACCGATGCCCGACCAGCTGATCGGCTACGCGCTCCTCGCCCTGGCGGTCGTCGCCCTCGCCGCGATCGTGGCCGGCGCCGCGCGCGGCCGGTCCCACGGGCCGCTCCATCCGCCGCCCGGGGTTCACGTCCCGCCGGGCAGCTGGCTGCCGATCCTGTGGGCCGTCGCCGGCAGCCTTCTTGGCGCGGGCCTGGCCTTCAAGCCCGAGGACCAGCTGCTGAACTGGCTGTTCGCCATTCCCGGCTTCGCCCTGATCGTCGTCTCCGCCGTCCTGTCGGTGCGGGTGGCCGGCCGCGAGTGGCAGGACACCGAGCACGGGTCGCACGACGAGGGCGGGACCCACCACTGAGGCCGGGCCATTCACCGGATCGACCTGACTCGATTGCCACGCTGGTGGCTTGCGGCGGCGGCCGTCATTCCACTGGTGCTGGCCGCAGGGATCCTGCTGGTCGCGGGCGCTGGGGCGGGACTGCTCGCCCCCGCGCTCCGGGTCGGGGACCGCGCGCCGGACTTTGCGCTGGCCGACCTCGACGGACGTCCGGTGCGCCTCGCCGACTACGCCGGGCGGCCGGTGCTGCTCAACTTCTGGGCCTCGTGGTGCCTTCCCGACTGCGCTGAAGAGTTCCCGCTCCTCGCCAGCGCGCTCGAGGCAAACGAGGACATCGGGCTGGCGGCAATCGGTATCGTGTACCGTGACCGCTCCGAGGCGGCGCGCGGCTTCGGCCAACGGTTCGGGGCGACCTGGCCGCTGGTGATGGACCCGGGGGAGCGGGTCGCGCGGGCATACGGGGTGTTCGGGCCTCCTGAGACTTGGCTCATCGCGTCCGATGGCGTGCTCGTGAGCCGGCACATCGGTCTGTTCACCGCCGAGGAGCTGGCCGCGGAGTTGGATGCCCTGCGAGCGACGGAGGACTGAGCGGACATGACGGACCCCAACCTCCCCGCCACGACGGATCGGGTTGCCGTTCCCGCGGTTGGCGAACCGCCGGCCGAGCCAGCTGCCCCACCGAGGCCGCGCCAGAACATCACCACCGGCCTCTACCCGTTGGCCCTCGGCGTGCTGATCCTTGCCTTCGCGGCCCTCGCCATCTGGACGCTGATGGCGACCACCGGCGGAGGGCTCTAGGCGGCCCTGAAGAAACCCTCGCCACGACTGATCGGACTCGCTAGGATGCGCGGCAGCCGTCGTCGACGGCGCGAAGGAGAGGAGATCCCGATGCGCCTACCCGTCGCTCGGCGCCACGTGCGCCGACTGGTCACTCCCGTGGCTGTGGCCACGGTCCTCGCGCTCCTGATGACCGCGTGTGTCAGTGGTGACGGCGGTGGCGGTGGGAACGGCGGCGGCGAGCCCGAGTACGTGCTGCGGGTGCTCATGATCAACTACCACACCGAGGCCCACACCCTCACCTACTCGAATGGCGCGCCCCTGGACATCAGCCCCGACGGTGAGACCGTCGAGTCGTGCACAGCGATCATCGTGGCGTATGCCCTGGCCGTCCCCTTCGAGCTCCTGGTTGACGGCGTGCCGGTGATGATCTCCGACGAGCTGCCGGAAGGCGTTCCGCTGAACGGCGAGGCGGACCTCGTCGCGGTGATCGATGTCCTGGAGGACGGCACCGCCCAGCCCAGCCAGAACCAGTCGAGCGGCGGGGCATTGGAGCCGGGACGACAGGTTGGCAAGCCGTCCTCGGCCGGGATCTGCCCCTAACCTGACGCCCGATCAGGCCGGCGCGGGATACCGCGCCGAAACGTACTGGTCGAGGATCTCCAGGAACCGGGGGACGATGTCGTCGCCGCGCAGGGTGGTCCGCAGCGCCCCGTCCACGTAGACCGGGGCCACGGGCTCCTCGAAAGTGCCGGGCAGGCTGATCCCGATGTCGGCGTGGCGCGACTCGCCGGGACCGTTCACCACGCACCCCATCACCGCCACGCGCAGGTCCTCGACGCCGGGATGCGTCTCGCGCCAGATCGGCATCTGGTCGCGGAGGTGGGCCTGGATGTCGCGTGCCATCTCCTGGAAGAAGGTCGACGTCGTCCGCCCGCAGCCGGGACAGGCCGACACCTGGGGCACGAACGACCGGAGGCCGAGTGACTGCAGGACCTGCTGCGCGACCTGGACCTCCTCGGTTCGGTCGCCCCCAGGCGCCGGCGTCAGGCTGACCCGGATCGTGTCGCCGATGCCCTCATCGAGGAGGATGGCCAGCCCCGCCGTCGAGCCGATGATCCCCTTCGTCCCCAGCCCGGCTTCCGTCAGCCCGAGGTGAAGGGGGTAGTCGCAGCGGGCCGCCAGGAGCCGATAGATCTCGACCAGGTCCGGGACGCCGCTGACCTTCGCGCTGATGATGATCCGGTCGTGGCCGAGCCCGGTGTCCTCGGCCAGGGCGGCCGAGCGGAGGGCGGACTCGAGCATAGCCTCGATCATCACGTCACGGCTGTCGCGCGGCTCGGGACTCGCGGCATTGGCATCCATCAGCTCGGTCAGCAGCTGCTGGTCCAGTGAGCCCCAGTTCACGCCGATCCGGACCGGCCGGTCGTTGGCGATGGCCACCTCGATGATCGTGCGGAACTGCTCATCCCGGCGCTTGGTGCCGACGTTGCCGGGGTTGATCCGGTACTTCGCCAGGGCGGCGGCGCAGTCGGGGTACTTCGTCAGGAGGAGGTGCCCGTTGTAGTGGAAGTCGCCGATGAGCGGCACGCCCACCCCGAGCTTGTCGAGCTTGTCCCGGATGAGGGGGACGGCCTTCGCGGCGTCATCGGTATTGACCGTGACCCGCACCAGCTCGGAGCCCGCATGGGCCAGCTGGGCGACCTGGATGGCGGTCGCATCCGCATCGGCGGTGTCGGTGTTCGTCATCGACTGGACCACGACCGGGTGGCTCGAGCCGACGAGCACCCCGCCGACATCGACGGTAGGAGTCTGGCGGCGCGGCGTCGCGCCCGGAGCATCGGGCATGGTTTGCCGTCGAGTGTACCGAGGGCGCCGTCCGCCGACTGGCCAGCCTCCGGCTATTTGCGTACTTGCGCAACTACTGATACGCTGACGTCGGTTCCGCGCACCGGGCGCGGGATAGACTGCGACGCGAGGATATGACCGCAAACACCGCCCCCACCAACGGCCAGACGCCGGCGGTGGACCTCAACCACCCCAAGCTCGCCATCATCGGTTCGGGACCGGCCGGCCTGACCGCCGCCCTGTATGCCGCGCGCGCCAATCTCGCGCCGCTCGTGTTCGCGGGCAATGCCCCGCTCGGGCAGCTGATGATCACCTCCGACGTCGAGAACTACCCGGGTTTCCCGGACGGCATCCTCGGCCCGGAGCTGATGGACCTCTTCCGCCGTCAGGCCGAGCGCTTCGGGGCGCACCTGATCGAGGAGGACGTCACCAAGGTCGACTTCAGCGAGCGCCCGTTCAAGCTGTGGGTCCGCGACCAGGAGTACCTCGCCGATGCGGTCATCGTGGCCACCGGCGCCAGCGCCCTGTGGCTGGGCCTCGAGTCCGAGGAGGAGTTCCGCGGGCGCGGGGTGAGCGCCTGCGCCACGTGTGACGGGTTCTTCTTCCGCGACCGCGAAGTGGCGGTGGTCGGCGGTGGCGACACCGCGCTCGAGGAGGCGCTGTTCCTCACCAAGTTCGCGAACAAGGTGACCATGCTCGTCCGCCGCGACGAGTTTCGCGGGTCAAAGATCATGCAGGACCGGGCCCTCGCCCACCCGAAGATCGAAGTGCGCTGGAACCGCGAGGTGGCCGAGGTCATGGGCGACACCACGGTGAACCAGCTGCGCCTGCGAGACACGGCGAACGGCAAGGAGGAGCTGCTCGACGCCCAGGGCCTGTTCATCGCGATCGGCTACAAGCCGAACACCGACCTGTTCGCCGGTCAGCTCGATCTCGACGCGCGCGGCTACTGCGAAGTGTCCGGCCGCGGCCCGGGGGAGACGAGCAGCAACATCGAGGGGGTGTTCGTGGCCGGCGACGTCCACGACCATCGGTACCGCCAGGCGGTGACTGCCGCCGGCGAAGGCTGCAAGGCGGCCATCGACGCCGAGCGCTGGCTGGAGTCGATCGGCGAGCACGTCGCCACCACCGCCACCAACTGGTAGACCGATGGCGCCTGCCGGCGCCTGAGTCCTAGTCGACGAGCTGCGCGGCGAGCTCGGAGCTCATCCCCTCCCGGCCGGCATCGGCCAGGTGCTGGAGGGTGGTTCGCCAGCGCGAGTCCGCGGCGAACGCGATCGCCAGCTCCCGGCGGGCGTCGTCGATCTCGCCTCGCTTCGCGTGCTCGATCCCCATCCAGAAGACCAGCTCCATGGCCTCCGGCGCCCGGCGCCGGGCCTCGGCGTAGGCCTCCGCCTCACCGAGGTCGGTCTGGTCCGGGTCGAACAGGGCGTAGGCCTCGTACAGGTTGACGATGCGGCGGAGCTCGGGAACCGGGTCGGGATGATCGTCCACCCGGGCGTCGAGGACGCGGCCCTTCCACGCGTTGGGCTGCAGGGTGCCCTCGACGATCACGATCGCGCTGCTCTGCCGTCCGCGGACGTCCCCTCCCTCGGCCTCCGCCGCCTCCAGGGCGCGCAGCAGGCGCTCACTGAAAGGCAGATCCTCGGCCAGCCCTGCCTCGTAGGCGCGGGCCATCGCCGGCCAGCAGGTGTCCCGCTCGAGCAGGTTGCCCTGGACGGTGAACCCGTCGCCCACCAGGTGACCGGCCGCGGGAATCGTCTCCGCCCCGGTGTAGGCCGCCGCCTGCCCGAGGGTGTCGACCACGCCGACCTGGCGAACCTCTGGCGTCGCATCGCTGGCCAGGAGCGCGGCCACGACCTGCTCCGCGCTGCGGCCGTTGCGCAGCAGTTCGAGGCCGATCGGCCCGAACGCGATGTCCACCCGGGCCTGGGTAGCGATCGCGCCCACGCCGGGCGCGAGCCACGGGACGACCGGCCCGACGCCGAGGTAGTGGGACTGGACGGCAACTCCCAGCTGCCCGGTGGCGGGGTCGCGGGCGACGATGCTGTAGGTCATGAGCGGAGCGTAGCGGGCCGCGGAGGCTCGCGCCCCTTTCCGGTGATCGACGGCTCGGTGAGGCGGGTGTAGGCTGCCGATACTCGAGGGGCCGCAGCAGACGAAAGAGGAGTGCCATGCACCTGTTCATCATCACCGCCCCAAACCAGCCCGGCTCGCTTGCCAACATCCTCGAAGCGATCGCGCAGAAGGGCGTCAACGTCACCACTATCGGTGCCGCCACCACCGGGGACAGCGGGCCGATCGCCCTTCAGGCGAACGATGACGACAGCGCCCGCGCCGCCCTCCAGGGCATCGGGGCCAACTTCCGCGAGGCGGACGTGGTCTCCGCGTGGCTCGAGGACAAGCCCGGGACGCTGGCCGGCGCGGCTCGCCGCCTGGGCGACGCGGGGGTGAACATCGAGGCCCTCGTTCCGATCGGCATGCAGGGGGGCAAGGTCGGCATCCTGATCGGGGTCGACAAGGCGGATGCCGCGAAGGCCGCTCTCGGCGACCTGGTGGGAGCCGCGTCCGGCTGACGCCTAGCCCGGCGGGCGGGGGCCCAACGCGGCCCTCGCCACGTCCGGGATGTCGGTGACGAACCCCCACAGGCCGGTGGCCGCGAGCTGTTGCATGCGCTCGGGGTCGTTCACCACGTAGCACCCCACCCGCGCCCCCCAGGCGACGGCGAGCGTGACGTTGCCCGTCGGGTCGTTGCCGAGATCGGGGTCGTACGGCATGACCGCCGCGTGGCCGTGCTCGACGACCCAGCGCAAGCCGCGTTCGTAGATGTCGCCCGGGACGAGGAGCAGCCCAGTGGGCAGGTCCGGCGCGAGCTCCCGGACGCGCTCGATGGCGGCCTCCAGAAAGCTCAACACCGTGACTGCCCCCGCCTCGCGGACGGCAGATCCCGCGAGGGCTTCCACCACGCCATCGGCCGCCTCCGCGACCTTGAGCTCGACCGCGAGCCCGACTCCCGGGGGCAGCCACCCGACGACTTCGGGCAGGGTAGGGATGGTCAGGCCGACTCCACGGAACGGGAAGTCTCCGTTGGGTCCGGGGAATGCCCAACCCGCGTCCGCCGAGCGGATCTCGGCCATCGTCGCGGCTGCGACCGCGGTCGTGCGGTCGGTGGTGCGGTCGAGCGTTGGATCATGGACGATCGCCAGCTCCCCGTCGGCCGTGAGGTGGACGTCGACCTCGATCGCGTCCGCCCCGGCGTCAACCGCCATCCGGAAGGCCTCCATCGTGTTCTCCGGGGCCGCCTGCGAGGCACCCCGATGGGCCACCACCAGGGTCATGACGCTCCGGGTGTCCCAGCCAGCACGGCCTCGGCCTCCTGTGCCCGCTCGGCCGGCGGCTCGGGGACGCCGCGGACGATCCAGTAGCCGATGACCATCAGGATCAGCAGGGACAGGATCGCGACCTGGTAGGCGAGCGGGCTGCCCATCGGCTCGAGGAGGAAGAACACGATCAACCCGAACGCGACCGGCCCGATGACCGCGCTGAACTTTCCGGCCAGGCCGAACAGGCCGAACATCTCGCCGACCTGGTGGGCGGGGGCGAGGCGAAGCAGCAGGAGACGGTCGGTCACCGCGGTGCCGCCCAGCCCGGAGCCCAGGATCGCGCCGGCCAGGAGGAACACGACCTTGTCGGTCACCAGGCCGATGATCAGCAGCCCCAGAACCCAGGACGCAAGCACCGTCAGGAGCGTTCGCTTGGGGCCCCAGCGGTCGGCGAGATACCCCCAGCCGAAGGACGCGATGACCGCGACCACGGTCAGGCCGAGCAGGACGTAGAGGGCCTCGCCCTCGGTGAAGCCGATGGCGTTGATGGTGAACAGGCTCATGACCGCAATCGCGGTGTTCACCCCGTCAGAGTAGAAGAAGCGGCCGACGATGAACCGACGGAGGCCCGGCTGCTCCCCGGCGTGCTGCCAGGTGACGCCCAGCTGGCGCCATGAACCAATGGCATCCATGACCCGGAACGGTGTCACGTCGGTCCGTGGCCGCTCGCGGACGACGAGGAAGATCGGAATCGCGAACACCGCAAACAGCGACGCGACCAGCACGAAGCTGGCGGCCGTGATGAGCCCCTGGTCGTCGGTCGTGAAGCGGAGCAGGAGTCCGGACACGATGGTTCCGAGGTAGCCGAGGCCGACGCCGATTCCCGACAGCCGGCCGCGCTTCTCCGGCAGGGCGACGTCCGGCAGGATCGCGTCGTAGTAGATGAGCGCGGCCTGGAAGGCAAAGTTCGCGATGGCGAAGGCAAGCAGGCCAAGCCAGATGTTGACCAGGCCGATGAGCGCGGTCGGGACCACGCACAGCACCGTGAACACGAACAGGTAGCGCTTCCGCCCTCCCGTCCGGTCGCTCACCGCTCCCAGGGCGGGAGACACGATGGCGTTGAGCAGCACCGACAGGCTGCCGGCGACCGTGAACGCCAGCGTCCCGTTCGCCTCGCCCAGGGCGCGAACCGTCCACGGGCCCATCGCGAAGCTCACGATGGCGAACGAGAAGATCGTGTTCGCGAAGTCGTACAGCGCCCAGGACAGGCCCTCGACCGCGCTGCCGGAACGGGTCAGGCCACCGAGGCCTCGCCACCAGGTGGCGGGCGCGAGAGCGGTCACGCCGGGTGGCCTCGGCTCATCGACGGCGATGATAGGCGCGTCGGACGACATTCCGGCGTGCATCGACGACGTCCGCTAGAGTCACCGTCGATGTTCGCCGCCCTCGGTCGATTCGACTACCGCTTCCGACGCTGGATCCCGCCCATCGGCCTTGCCGTCGTCATCGGTCTGACGCTGTGGGTCAGCCAGGCCGGCGGTGACCTGTCGCAGGGCGGCTGGCAGATCGAGGGCTCGGAATCGATGGCCACCGAGCAGCTGCTCGCCGACCGGTTCGGGGAGCAGGCGACCGCCATCTTCGTCATTCTCCGTGACCCCAACGAAGACGCGGCATCTCCAGCCTTCCAGGACGTCGTCGACGAGGCGGTCGCGCCGCTGGCCGACGACCCGGCCGTCGACGAGATCATCACCTACGCGGACAACGGTGACCCACGCTTCCTCTCGTTCGACGGAGCCACCACCTTCGCCCTGGTGCGCCTGAACTCGCCCGATGAGGAGGCCGTCGAGGATTCACGCCGGCTGGTGAGCATCGTCGAGCAGCCGGCCGAGGTCGAGGAGATGTGGATCACCGGCGTCCCCGTGGTCTACGAGGAGTTCAACGCGGTCATCGAGGAGGACCTGCGCCAGGCGGAGATCATCAGCCTGCCGATCGCGGGGGCCATCCTGCTCGTCGTGTTCGGCACCCTGGTCGGCGCCGGCCTGCCACTGCTGATCGCCGGGTTCTCGCTGGCATCGACCTTCGCGATCATCGGCCTGTTGGCCAACGAGGCGGAGATGTCGATCTTCGTCACCAACCTGGCGACGATGATCGGCCTGGCCCTGGCCATCGACTACTCGCTGTTCCTCGTCAGCCGGTTCCGCGAGGAGCTCCTCCACCATCCGGTCGACACGGCGGTGGAGCGCACGATGGCCACGGTCGGCAAGGCGGTCGCGGTGTCCGGCGTGGCGGTGGCCATCGGGCTGGCCGCCCTGATCGTGTTCGAAGCCGACGCCCTGCGCTCGATGGGGATCGGTGGCGTCGTGGTCGTGCTTGCGACCATGGTCTTCGGGCTCACCGTGCTCCCGGCCCTGCTCGCGCTGCTGGGCCATCGCGTCAACCGCTTGAAGGTGCCCGTGCCGCGGTTCTTCCGCTTCGTGGAGGACGACCCTGCCGAGGCCGAGCGGCGGCACGGCCACGGATTCTGGTCGCGGGTCGCAGCCCGGGTCATGCGGCACCCGGTGGCGATCGGCGGACCCATCCTCGTCCTGCTCATCCTGGCCGGCACGCCGTTCCTCCGCATCGAGCTGTCCACCGGCGGCAACCTCGATGACCTGCCCGACACCCCGGCCAAGGAAGGCTTCATCGTCCTGCGCGACGAGTTCCCCGGGGGCGACACCGACCCGATGCTCGCCGCGGTGACCTACGAGGGGATCCCTGACCTGGCCGATGGCGGGCTGACGCCGGAGCGCCTCGCCGACCTGCAGGCCTACGTCGACGAGGTCGCGACCCTCCACGACATCGAGGACGTGGACAGCGTCCTCGACCCACCTCCCGGCGTCCCCGCCGACCAGTACCTCGCGCTCCTCTCGATGCCCGAGGCCTGGCCCGAGGGCTTCGACGACTGGGTCGGCCAGTCGGTCGCCGGCGATACGACCCGGGTCACGATCTTCTCGGGTCTGCTTCCCGACACCGAGGCTGGCCGCGGCCTGGTGGCCGAGGTGCGCGCCGTGGAGCACCCTCCAGGATCGACGGTCGGGGTGACCGGGCTCGCCGCGCGCTCCGCGGACTTCATGGACAGCTTCCGCGCCAGCGTGCCGGTGGCAGTGGCCATCGTCATCGCCGTCACGGCCGTCGTCCTGTTCCTGACCTTTGGCTCGATCTTCCTGCCGGTCAAGGCAGTGGTCATGAGCCTGGTGTCGATCACCGCCAGCTTCGGGGCGCTGGTCTGGGTCTTCCAGGAGGGAAATCTCTCCGGCCTGCTGAACTTCGAGGCGACCGGCTCGCTCGGGGCGTGGCTGCCGATCCTGATGTTCGCCATCCTGTTCGGGCTGTCGATGGACTACGAGGTCCTGCTCCTGTCTCGCATTCGCGAGCGGTGGGTCGCGACCGGCGACAACACACGATCGGTGGCCGAGGGGATCGGCATCACCGGCGGGATCATCACCGGGGCGGCGCTGATCATGGTCGTCGTGTTCTCCGCCTTTGCCATGTCCGAGGTGCTGTTCCTGAAGGCCATCGGCTTCTCGATGGCCCTCGCGGTCCTCATCGACGCCACCATCGTGCGCGGTGTCCTGGTGCCCGCCTTCATGCGCGTGATGGGCCGGCTGAACTGGTGGGCCCCGGCCTCGGTCCAGCGGGCGGTGGCCAAGCTCGGGCTGTACGAGGGGCCGGCCGTACAGCCGTCGAGCCCGGCAGCGACTCCGGCCTCGACATCTTCCCCGGCTTCGACTCCGTGACCGATCGCCTGCCGCTGGCGGGCATCACCATCCTCGACTGCTCGAGGGTCTTCGCCGGTCCCCACGCCACCATGCTGCTCGCCGATCTCGGCGCCGAAGTGTGGAAGCTCGAGCCGCCCAGCGGCGATGAGACGCGGGCCTGGGGTCCTCCGTTCTGGGGTGATCCGGCCGATGGGCTGAGCGCCTATTTCGCGGCCGTCAACCGCAACAAGCGCAGCCTCGTGGTCGACCTGAAGACCGATGCCGGGCGAGAAATCCTTCACCGGCTGGCCGCGGGCGCCGACCTCCTCATGCACAACTACCTGCCCTCGGTGGCGGATCGTCTGGGCCTTGCCCCGGAGACCCTCCGCCAGCGGCACCCTCGGCTGGTGGTGTCCGTGGTCCGCGGCTTCCCGGGGGATGGGGCTCTCGCGGAGCGCCCTGCCTATGACCTGGTGGCCCAGGCGTGGAGCGGCCAGATGGCCGTCACCGGCGAGCCCGACGGGCCGCCCGTGAAGATCGGGGTCGGGCTCCTGGACATCCTGGCCGGTCTCGAGGCGGC
>DASTEQ010000139.1:0-2114 GCA_035709505.1 Candidatus Limnocylindria bacterium | reverse complement strand
CGTGCGGGCCGCCTTGCCCGCGGACGTGGAGGACGGGCTGGACTGGCTGCGGCCGGTCGACAGCGAGCACTCGGCGATCTGGCAATGCCTGCGCG
This sequence comes from Candidatus Limnocylindria bacterium, assembly GCA_035709505.1. GTDB lineage: Bacteria > Chloroflexota > Limnocylindria > QHBO01 > QHBO01 > DASTEQ01. Next base: position 2,019 of record DASTEQ010000139.1, on the reverse strand, counting down.
GGGAACGAATCGAGGATGTTGCGCGTCTGATTCTCACCGCCAGCGGGGGGCCGTTCCGTGACCGGGACCCCGCGTCGCTGGCGGACGTCACGCCGGCCGACGCGCTGGCCCACCCGACCTGGCAGATGGGGCCCAAGATCACGATCGACTCCGCCACGCTGGTCAACAAGGCATTCGAGGCCATCGAGGCCAAATGGCTGTATGACCTGCCCTACCCTAGAATCGACGCCGTGCTCCACCCCGGCAGCATCGTCCACTCCTTGGTGGAGTTCGTCGATGGCTCGTTCAAGGCCCAGCTCGGCATGCCCGACATGCGGCTCCCGATCCAGTACGCCCTGTCGTACCCGGAACGCCACCCGGGCCCGGCGCGGGCTGCCGCGCCGGAGGACTGGCAGCCGCTGACCTTCTCCCCTCTGGACCCGGCGCGTTTCCCGGCTTACGCCACGGTCCGCGACGCCGCCGAAGCGGGAGGCAACCGGGGGACCGTGCTCAACGCCGCCGACGAGGTGGCGATCTCCGCGTTCCTGGTCGGCGCTCTGCCCTTCCCGGGGATCGCGACCACGATCGAGCGCGCCGTCGAGCGATGGGGGAACGACACCGAGCCATCCCTCGACGACATCAACGCCCTGGACGCGGAGGTCCGGGGAACGCTGGAGGCTGATCTCGGCATCGGTGAGGCCTCTTGATGGACGTCGTCCTCACCATCGTCGCGTTCCTCGCGATCATCGTCATCCTCGTTCTCGTCCACGAGATCGGTCACTTTGCGGTCGCCAAGTGGGCGGGCGTGGCCGTTCAGGAGTTCGGGGTGGGCTTTCCACCCCGGATCGCCTCGGTCGTGTTCCGCGGGACCCGCTATTCCCTGAACGCGATCCCGCTCGGCGGCTTCGTGAAGATGCTCGGCGAGGATGGGGAGATCGAGGTCGAGCGGCTGCGCGAGCGCGGCCTGTCGGACACGGCTATTGAGAAGGTCATGGAGGGCGCCCTCAGCCGGCGCCGCATCCCGGTTCGGCTGGCCGTGCTCCTGGCCGGCGTGCTCATGAACTTCGTGGTCGGCGGGCTCCTGTTCGCGATGGCCTACGCCCAACCTACGCCGGAGTACCACGGTCCGGTCACCGTCACCTCCATCCAGGCGGACAGCCCGGGAGAAGGGCTGCTCTTCGAGGGCGACGTGATCACCGGAGCCGATGGGCGCACGTTCGAGCTCTCGGCCGACCTGACTGCCTACGTCCGGGACCGAGCTGGCCAGCCGGTCACCCTCCAGGTCACCCGTGGCACGGAGGAGATCGAGGTGGTGGTCACTCCCCGGGTGCTCACCGAGGAGCAGCAGCAGGCCGGGATGGGGGCCGTCGGCTTCGGGTGGGAGTCGGAAGAGATGGTCATGGGGCCACCGCTGGCCGATGGGCCGGTGGACGCCCTAGCTCAGGGCTTCGCGACGGCGGCCCGGGTCGCCGTCGAGATCCCCGGCGGGCTGGTCCGGGCCATCGCCGGCATGCTCGGCCTCGCCCCGCCGACGGGGGATGTGGCCGGCCCGATAGGCATCGCGCAGCAGACCGGGCGCCTGCTCGACGCCCCGCTGGTCAGCCAGCTCTTCTTCGTCGGCCTGCTGTCGATCAACCTCGCCGTGCTGAACGTCCTGCCGTTCCCGCCGCTCGACGGTGGCCGCGTCCTGATCGTGCTCATCGAGGCCATTCGCCGCCGCAAGCTGTCCGCCGAGCGCGAGGCACTGATCTACTTCACCGGGTTCGTCGTCCTCATCGCGCTCGTCATCCTGATCTCGATCCAGGACATCGCCCGGCTTCCCGGCAGCTGATTCGAGCACGAAATGAGCCCTCCGGCGCGGTGCCGGAAGGCCCTGTAGCCCTAGCTGTAGCCCTTATCCGTCCGAGAGAATCCCGTCCATCCGTTCAGCTGCGCGGTCGCGCATGGCCGGCGTGACGCGGCCGTAGACGTCCGCGGTCGTGGCGATCGTGGTGTGGCCCAGGGCACGGGACACGACGCTCAAGTCCTCGCCCGCTTAAT
>DASTEQ010000138.1:0-2374 GCA_035709505.1 Candidatus Limnocylindria bacterium | reverse complement strand
CTCGAGACGAGGAGGGCGGCTGCGGCCGCGAGGAACGCAGCCGCGACCACCAGGGCGATCCGCGGGCGATCGGCCGTCTTGACCCGAGTTCTGGGCATGAGGACTCCTGCTGGGCGTTAGACCGATCCCACAGTCGCGGGTATCGCGATGCCCGGGCAATAGGAGTTCTGGCCTTCCATCGGTCCCGATCGCGGGTCCGGCCGCCGGTCAGGCCGACGGCAGCTCGATCAGCAGGACGGTGCCGTCGGGGCCAGTCCTCTCGACGGAGATGGCGCCGCTACTGGGCGCCAAGAGCTCGCGAGCGATGGTCAGACCGATGCCCGCGCCTCGACCGGCGCTGTCGGCGGAGCCTTCACTCGAGCTCGGGTGAGCGGATCGGGCCGGGTCGGATCGGTAGAAGCGCTCGAAAATGTGGGGCAGGTCCTCGGCGGGAATGCCGGGACCTTCATCGGTCACACGAATCTGCACCCGGTTGCTTGGAGCTCCATCGGTCGTGGCAGTAGCGGACGTCGCGGTGACGCGGACCGTCTGGCCAGTTGGGGTGTGCTGGGCCGCGTTGGTCATCACGTTGCGCAGCGCGCGGCCGAGGTGCGCGGGGTCGGCGTGGGCGGCCAGGCCAGGGGCGGTGGGCTCGATCTTGAGGGTCACGCCCCGTTCGCGGTAGAGGCCATCGAGCGCGGAGGCGGCCTCGGCCAGCACGGCGGCCACGTCGATCCGTTCGGGACGTGCCTGGAGGGGAGCAGCCTCGGCGCTGGCCAGCTCCCCCATCTGGACGATCACCGATCCCATGGCCGCGGCGGACGCGGCGGCCGCCTCGAGGTTGGCCTTGGACCTGGGGACGACGCCGTCGATCATCGCCTGCAGCTGGCCCTGGAGCACGGTTGCGGGAGTGGCCAGGTCGTGCGCCATGTCGGTCGCCGCCCGCCGGCGGAGCATCTCCGACGACTCGAGCCTGCCGGCCATCGAGTTGAACGCCCCGGCCAGCTCCTGCGACTCGAGGTCTCCCCCGCCGGTCGCCCGGGCGGACAGGTCCCCCGAGCCCAGCCGGGTGGCCGCGGCGGCAACGTCCTGGAGCGGCTTCGTCTGTCGACGCGCCATCCAGACCGATACGCCCGCGATCGCCGCCACCGACACCAGCCCGGCGACCACGAGCGAGGCATTGAACAGCTGGAGGAATGGTCGATCGGTGGTACCCGAGGAGGTCGGGGCCTGGGCCACCAGGGTGGCGACCTCCACACCGGTCGCTGTGGTGATGGGCACCCGGATCTCGTCGATGGCGACATCAGGTGAGATCGGTCGACCGAAGGAAGCCAGTGGCCGGCCATCCGGCCCGATCAGCTCAACGGACCCGTCGAGACTGCGCGCCAGGCGGTTCAGGATCCGCGCCCCTTCGGCCACACTTCGCGGTTCACCACCGACCCGAACGAGGTCAGTCAGCGCTTCCGCCGCGGCCTCGACTTGCTGGGCCTGCTGCTCGGTGACCACTTCCTCAAAGGACTGGGTCACGACCCGGTTGACGACGGCACCGGCCAGTAACAGGACGATAAGCACGGCCGCGGACAATACGAGGGCCAATCGGAGAGCGAGCGGCAGGCCCTTCGGCGCCGCAGGACTGGGGGCCGTGGGCACGTTCGCCGCGGTCACGGGTTGTCCGGCGTCGCGACGAGTCGATAGCCGGCCTGCGGCACGGTCTCGATGAGCCACGGGTCGGTGGCCGAGTCGCCGAGCTTGCGGCGCAGGTTCGCGACGTGGACGTCCACGACTCGCTCGAAGACGTCGTCAGGTCGACGGGCGACCGCGTCCAGCAGCTGCTCGCGGGTCATGACGATCCCCGGCCGGCGGGCGAGGGCGAGGAGGAGCTGCGCCTCGCCGGGCGTCAGCCGTCCGGTCCGCTCCCCCGCCACCGAGTAGCGGCGGGTCGCCGGGTCGAGGGTCAGGCGGCCGCCGTCTAGCGAGAGCACCGGCGCGGTGGCCAGGTCGGTGGTGCCGGGGGCGCCGTTCGCGGCCAGCGCCCCCGATCGGCGGAGGATGGCCGCGACCCGGGCGGTGACCTCGTGCGGGTTGAACGGCTTGCCCAGGTAATCGTCCGCGCCAAGGCGCAGGCCGGCGATGCGGTCCCCGTCAGTTCGCTTGGCGGAGGTGATGAGGACCGGCACCGTCCCGCGGTCGCGGAGCTCCTCGAGGACGGTCTCGCCCTGCATTCGGGGCAGCATCAGGTCGAGGATCACGAGGTCTGCGCCCTCGGCGTCGAACGCGGTGAGCGCCGAGGCGCCATCGGCGGCCTCCGTGACCACGTACCCGTCGCGCTCCAGGTAAAGGCGGAGCAGGGCGCGGATCTGCGGCTCATCTTCGACGACGAGGATGCGTGGCCGGG
>DASTEQ010000137.1:0-9006 GCA_035709505.1 Candidatus Limnocylindria bacterium | reverse complement strand
TCCCGCACCTGTCGATCTACGAGAACGTCGCGTTCGGCCTCCGTCGCAAGAAGGTTGCCGACGCGGAGATCAAGACCCGGGTCGGGGAGATGCTCGAGCTGGTCGAGCTGCCGGGCTTCGAGCAGCGCAAGCCGACCATGCTCTCCGGCGGCCAGCAGCAGCGAGTGGCCCTGGCCCGGGCGTTGATCAACCACCCCCAGGTCCTCCTCCTCGATGAGCCGCTGGGCGCCCTGGACCTGAAGCTGCGCAAGCAGATGCAAATCGAGCTGAAGCGGATCCAGTCCGAGGTCGGGATCACGTTCATCTACGTGACCCACGACCAGGAAGAAGCCATGACCATGTCGAACCGGATCGCGGTCATGCGGGCCGGGAAGATCGAGCAGCTGGGCGACCCGGAGAGCCTGTACGAGCGGCCGAAGACCGCCTTCGTGGCGGGTTTCCTCGGCGTATCCAACCTGCTCGAGGGCGAGGTCGCGGGCCATGAGGGCGGCATGATCGCCATTCGGCTGTCGGATGGGACCGTCATCCGCGCCCCGGCCGGCGAAAACGGCCAGCAGCAGGTTCGCCTCGGTGTGAGGCCCGAGAAGCTGCGCGTCGTACCGATGAACAACGGACAGACCGCCGCAGCAACTGACCTCAACGCGGTCGAGGCCACCATCCTCGACTCGAGCTACATCGGGGTCAGCACCCAGTACCTGGTCGAGACCCGAGATGGACACCGGATGACCGCCTATTCCCAGAACCTGGAGACCGCCAGCGTGGCAGAGGCCATGGCTGATGGGCAGAAGGTCCACATCACCTGGCAACCCCGTCACACGTTCGTCATCGCCGGTGCGGCCGAGCACGCCGCCGGCGACCCCCACGCCCCGGAGGAGGAAGGAGACCTCGATGTCTGACGTGCCGCGCCACCAGTTGACCCCGATCGAGCTTGCGATCGAGCGAGCCATGCGCCAGGACCGCATCAATCGACGCGCCTTCCTCGGCCGGGCGGGGCGGGGCGGGATCGCGCTGGGCGCCATGCTGTCCCTGCCCGCGCTCATCGCCGCCTGCACGCCGAGCGGTGAAAGTGAGGTGACCCTGGAGTGGGCGAACTGGACCGCGTACATCGACATCGACGAGGAGAACCCACCCGATCCGACCCCGTACCCGACCATCAACGCCTTTATCGAACAGACCGGTTTCAACGTGAACTACCAGGAAGCCATCCTGGACAACGCGGAGTTCATGCAGGCCCTCCTCCCCGACCTGACCAATGGCAACCCGACCGGGTGGGACCTGATCACCCCGGGTGGATGGGTGGTGCAGCGCCTCGGTGAGCTTGGCTACCTCGAGGAGCTGGACCACAGCAAACTGCCAAACTGGAGCGCCAACGCGGCAGACCACGCGACCGGCCTGTGGTTCGATCCGGACAACACGTGGAGCGTCTGGTGGCAGGGCGGGATCACCGGGATCGCCTATGACCCGAACCAAACCGGGCGTGAGCTGACAACCTTCGACGACCTGCTCGACCCCGAGTTCGCGGGACGCGTTGGCGCATTCAGTGACATGCGCGACATGTTCGGACTGACCCTGCTCAGCCTGGGCATCGTCCCGGAGAACGCCACCGTGGAGGACGCCACCGCCGCCCAGCAGGTCCTCCTGGAGGCCAACGAGCGCAACCAGTTCCGTGGCTACTACGGCAACGAGTACTACGACGCGCTGGCCGCCGGCGACCTCATCGCCAGCGTGGCGTGGTCGGGCGACATCACCCAGATCCAGCTCGCCGACAACCCGGACATGTTGTTCGTGATCCCCGAAGCCGGCGGAATGCGCTGGAACGACAACATGTGCATCCCCAAGGGCTCGACCGAGAAGCTCGACCAGACCCACCAGCTGATCGACTACTGGTACGACCTCGACGCGGCGACCACACTCTCGGAGTACATCGGGTACTTCACCGGGGTCGACGGGGTCAGCGAACGGATCGCAGAGAACGCGCAGGCCGCGCGGGACTCGGGCGATACCGAGACCGCCGATTACCTCGACGGGGTCGCACCAATCGTGGAGCCGACCGCCGACCAGATCGACAACACCTATACCGACAAGCAGCTGTCGGAAGAGGAGGAGGCGCAGTGGAACGACCTCTTCCTCGAGGTGCTCGGCGGCTGACCGAACGCGGCTCGGTCAGCTCCACCCTCGGCTGAGCCGATGAACACCCGGCGCTGGGTTCCCTATGCGCTGCTCGCGCCCGGGACGATCTGGCTGCTCGTCTTCTTCGCCATCCCCATGGGCTACATGCTCATGGTGTCTCTCCAGGAGGGCAATCTCGCCTCTGGCTTCGAGCTGACCTGGAACTTCGCGATCTACCCGGAGGTCATCGCCGAATTCTGGGAGCTGTTCGTCCGGTCGATCGGCTACGCCCTGACCACGACCGCAATCACACTCCTCATCGGTTACCCGATGGCCTACACGATCGCCTTCCGCGGCGGCCGGTTCAAGAACATCCTGCTGCTGGTCGTCGTCCTCCCGTTCTTCGTCAGCTTCGTGATTCGGACGTTGAACTGGCGGATGATCCTGTCCGACAACGGGATGGTCTTCGGGACCCTCAAGGATCTCGGCGTGCTCGACCAGGCGTTCCATTTCCTCGCCACCCCGGCATCGGTCATCTTCGGCCTGACCTACAACTTCCTGCCGTTCATGATCCTGCCGCTCTACGTTGCCCTCGAGAAGATCGACCGCCGGCTGATCGAAGCGGCCACTGACCTCTATGCCAGCCGGCTCCAGGCGTTCCTCCGAATCACGTTCGTCCTGTCCCTGCCGGGCGTGGTGGCCGGGTCGCTGCTGACCTTCATCCCGGCCGTCGGCGACTTCATCAACGCCGAGATCATCGGGGCCGGCAACCCCGACTCGATCATGATCGGCAACGTCATCCAGTTCAAATTCATCAACGCCAACGACTATCCCGCGGCGGCGGCGCTGTCGTTCGTCCTGGTCATCGGGGTCATGGCGCTGGTCGCGGTCTACACCCGGCTGGTCGGCAGCGAACGGCTGACGGAGTCATGAACCGATGACCGTCGGAACTCGCCTCTCGGGCGTTGCGTTGCCGGTGTTCACCGCGCTGGTGGTGATCTTCCTGTTCCTGCCCATCGCGGTGATGATCCTGTTCAGTTTCAACGACCCGGCCGGCCGGCAGAACATCACCTGGCAGGGGTTCACGGTCCAGAACTACATCACCGTATGGGCACGCCCCGACATCACCGGGCCGTTGGCCCTGAGCCTGGTGATTGCCACGATTTCCACGATCGTGGCCACGACCCTGGGCACGATGATGGGGCTGGCACTGGTCCGCTACCAGTTCCGCGGAGAGGGTGCCAGCAACCTGCTGATTTTCATCCCGATGACCGCGCCCGAGATCATCCTGGGCGCCTCCCTGCTGACGATGTGGGTGTCGTTCGGCGTTGAGCGCGGCTTCGGCACGATCCTGATCAGCCACATCATGTTCAACATCAGCTTCGTGGTGGTCACCATTCGGGCCCGCCTGGTGGGGTTCAACCGCTCGCTCGAGGAGGCGGGCATGGACCTCTATGCCGATGGCTGGACGACGTTCCGCAAGGTGACCTTGCCCATCATCTTCCCGGGCATCCTGGCGGCAGGCCTCCTCGCGTTCGCCCTGTCCATCGACGACTACGTCATCACCCTCTTCAGTGCCGGGCGGACGCTGACCTTCCCCCTGTGGGTGGTCGGGGCAAGTCGGCTGGGCATCCCGCCGGAGGTCAATGTCCTCGGCACCCTGATCCTGCTCATCGCGTTTGTGTTCATCGCGGTCCAGACCTGGTCGGCCCGCCGGAGCGGGCGCCGCGAGACGGGTCCGGTGACCATGGTCGGCCGCTAGGCGGGGCGGAGCGGACCCGCTACCCTGCCTCCATGACGACCGATACGGCGCCGCCCCAGGTCGACCCCCGCGCCGACGACTCCGCGGCCTGGCTCGCGCGCCGCGCGGGCGTTCCCGCCGTGTGGGCCCGCTACACGGAGCTCGTCGTGGACCGCGGGGAGGGGTCGTGGGTCATCACCGACGACGGCGATCGGTACCTGGATTACACCTGCGGGATCGGCGTCACGAACACAGGGCACGCCCATCCCCGGGTCGCGGCCGCCATCGCCGAGCAGGCGGGCCGGATCATTCACGCCCAGCAGAACATCCTGTATCACAAGCCCGGGCTCGAGCTCCACGAGCGGCTGCCGCGGTACTTCCCCGGTGCCACAGACGGCGTCGACGCGGCCGAGAACGAGATCGGTCTGTTCCTGTCCAACTCCGGCGCGGAGGCGATCGAGGCCGCCGTCAAGCTGGCGAAGATCGCCACCCACCGGCCGGCCGTCGTCGCGTTCCGCGGCGGCTTCCACGGTCGGACGCACGGGACGATGTCGCTTACCAGCTCCGCGATCAAGAACCGCGGCCACTACGAGCCGCTCCTGGCATCGGTCTACTTCGCGCCGTACCCGTACGCCCTGCGCAACCCGACCGGCCGGACCGATGCGGACGCCCTGGCCTGGACGATGTCGCAGCTCGACGAGCTGTTCGCCACGCTCGTGTTCCCCGAGGACGTCGCCGCGTTCCTGGTCGAGCCGGTGCTCGGGGAGGGCGGATACGTCGTGCCACCGGACGGCTTCCTCCCCGCCCTGCGGGAACTGGCCGATCGCCACGGGATCCTGCTCATCGTCGACGAGGTCCAGTCCGGCTATGGCCGCACGGGCCGCTTCTTCGCGACCGAGTGGAGTGGCGTCCGCCCCGACATCGTGGTCATGGCCAAGGGCATCGCCTCGGGCATGCCGCTGTCCGGCATCCTCGCCTCGCGCGAGCTGCTGAACCGATTCCCGCCTGGCGGTCATGGCGGGACCTATGGCGGCAACGCGGTGGCGTGCGCGGCCGCGATCGCGACCCTCGACGTGTTCGAGGCGGAGGGGCTCACCGCCCGCGCGGAGGAGCTCGGCCACCGGCTGCTCGACGGCCTGCGTCAGGCCGCGGCGGGCAACCCGTACGTGGCCGAGGTCCGCGGTCGCGGGCTGATGGTCGGCATCGAGTTCGCGGACCCCGAGACCCTCGCCCCGCGGCCGGACCTGGCCAAGTCCACCCTCACCGACGCGCTCATGCATCGGCTCCTGCTCCTATCCTGTGGGACGTGGGGCCAGGTCGTCCGGGTCATCCCCCCGCTGGTGACGACCGAGGCCGAGATCGACCAGGCGGTGGCCCTCATCGGTTCCGCGATCGAGACTGCGACCGCCTGACCCGGACCGCCGGGCACCTACCGATAGCGCTCCAACCGTTCCAGCGTGGCATTGGCCACGGCCCAGTCGGCGTCGGTGGGCTGCTCCCCGGGGTGCAGATGAAGGAGCGGCACCACGTTCCATGCGGGACCGTCGCGACGCGGGATGTGGATCGCCAGGTCGCCCCGGTCGAGGAGCGCGACCACGGTCGCCCCGCCTGATCCGCCGTCGATCACCGCTCGCACGAGGCTGTCGACGAACGCCTCGGCCCCACCGAACTCCAGACCGATGCGCATGGCCAGCAGCCCGCTGTCCGGCAGGGTGATGCGCTTGTCGCCCGGACCGACGGTCACGCGCCCACCGCGTCGAGGATCCAGCCGAACACCACCGCCCCGCCGACCACGGTCAGGACCACGACCACGATGATCAGGACGAACCCGAGCGCGTTGGCCCAGGCCGGCACCCGGGCATCGGTCAGCTCTGACGGGGTGTCGTAAGGCGTCGCGATCCAGGTCGCGAGCGCATCCCCGTCGACCCGAGTGTCGACGTCCTCGTCGAAAGGCATGATCACGACCCGCTCCCGCCCGGTCTCGGCGACCGATCCGGGCTCGGCGAGGACCAGGACGCGCGGCTGGCCCGCCTGGCGGAGGAGCAGGGCGTGGTCGCCCGCGGCGTTGGTCAACGGCTCGGCCTCGACCGTGCCCCGCCCCACGGGGAGCAGCACGTCGTCCGGCGGAGCCTTCACGCCCCCGAGCATACCCGGGCGGGTGACGGGTTCCGGCGACGTATCGCCCGGTGAATCACTGGCCTAGACTCGCGCCGATGGCCGACGACCCGCGACGGACCGATGCCGGCCCGGACAGCCTCACCATCCTGGCCTTCCTGGCGGTGACGCTCCTCGGGGGGACGAACGCGATTGCCGTTCAGCTCACCGTGCTGGAGCTCGCGCCCTTGTGGAGTGCCGCGATCCGGTTCCTCGCGGCCGCGGTCCTGATGATCGCCCTCGCGGTCGTCACCCGCCGCTCGCTGCCTCGCGGTCGGAGCCTGTGGGGAACGGCGCTGTACGGACTCTTCGGCTTCACCGCGGCCTACGGCCTGGGATATACCGCGATCCAGGACGTCCCAGCCGGCACGCTCATGGTCCTCGTCTCGCTGACACCCCTGTTCACCTTCGGGCTGGCAATTGCCCATGGCCAGGAGGAGTTCCACATCCAGGGGCTGGTGGGAGCCGTCGTCGCCGTGATCGGCATCGGAATCGTCTTCGTCGACCAGCTGAGCGCCGACGTCCCGTTGCTCTCGCTCCTGCTGGTGATCCTCATGGCCGCCGCCATCGCCGAGGCAGGCGTCATCGTGAAGTGGATCCCGAAGAGCGACCCGTTCGCCACCAACGGTGCGGCGATGCTGATCGGCGGCCTGCTTCTGGCCGTCCTCTCCATCGTGACTTCCGAACCTCGGGCCATGCCCGCACGGACGGACACCTGGATCGCGATGCTGTACCTGGTCCTGCTCGGCTCGGTGGCGATGTTCGGGCTGTACGTGTTCGCCCTTCGTCGCTGGACGGCATCGGCGGTGTCGTACGTCACCCTGTTGATGCCGGTCGTCACGATCGTCCTGGCCGCCGCGCTCACCGGTGAACAGATCACCGCGTCGTTCGTTCTCGGCAGCGCGGTGATCATCGGCGGCGTCTACGTCGGCGCATTCCTGACCCGCCGACCGAAGCGATCGACCGCCTCCAGCCTCCCGGAGTGCCTTCCGACGGAAGATTGTGGGGACGAGGCGCTAGTGCCTCGCGGCGCGGCACCTGCGGACTAAGCGTCGAGCGCTGCGAGCGCCGGAGCCAGGGCGCGGATGCTGTCCGCGGTAATGGGATCGAGGACGAGCTGGACGTGGGCGACGCCCTCTGCTGCGAGGGCGCGTAACGCGCTCGCCAGGATCAGCGGATCTCCAGAGAGCGGGGCCACCGGAGGGCGGTCATGGCTGCCCTCTTCCCGCCCCGTTCCGCCGGGCAGTGTCACCAACACGGCAACGGTCCGTTCCAGCGTCGACGGGTCACGACCGACCGCGCGGCACGCAGCGTCGATCTGATCACGGAGAGCGGGATAGCCCTCCGCGGAGTTCCCGTACCAGGTGAACCACGCGTTCCACGACTGCACATGGGGGAGGGTGATCGACAGCATTCGCTCCCCCATCGAGCCAACCATCAGCGGCGGCCCGTGCGGTCGCGGTCCGCGGGGGATCAGCTCGGCATCGGTAAGTTGGTAGTACGTCCCCGAAAAATCGATCCGGCCATCGTGGAGCAGCGTCCGGATGATCGTGAACGCCTCCTCGAACCGACTCACCCGATGGTCGAACGGATACCCATAGGACCGGTACTCGGTCTCGTTCCAGCCCGCGCCGAGGCCCAGGATCAGCCGCCCCTGGCTGATCTCGTCGAGGGTGGCGGCCTTCTTGGCGATCATTGCAGGGTTGTGGAAGGAGGTGGCTGCCACCAGCGGCCCGAGCTCGACCCGCTCGGTGATCGCGGCAATGGCGGCCAGCTGGGTCCATGCCTCCCAGGGGCCGCGGGCCGGCTGGGTCTCATTGCCCGCGTCGTCGACGTATCGGTACAGGAGGTGGTCGCCCACCCAGATGGAATCGAGCCCGATCTCCTCCGCCGCAAGGGCCATTTCGCGAATGTCAGGCCAGCGCGGTACCCATTCGACCTCGGGGAGCTGCACCCCGACCTTCAACGGTCGCGTCATGCAAATGATTGTCGGCGATCGGCGGTTACGGGATGTCGTCGTCGCCGGGCTGCGCGGGGCCCACTCTTACCTTCTATAGCATGTACGCTATAGGCGTGGTAATCTGCCGCCGATGCGTACTGCGAATCTCCTCCGACATGCACGACGGCGTGCAGGCCTGACGCAGGTCGAGCTTGCGGCGCTGGCTGGCGTGCCGCAGTCGACCGTCGGTCGAATCGAGACGGATCGGATCAACCCCACGATGGGAACCCTGCGCCTCCTCCTCAACGCCGCCGGGCAGGAACTCGAGCTCGCGCCCCTGGCTGGGCAGGATGAAGACCGGAGCCTGATCCGTGATCGCCTGCAGCTGACCCCGGCTCAGCGGGCCCGACTCGCCACCCAGGAGGCGAGGTTCGAGGCCACCCTCCGGACGTCCCGCCCATGACGACCGACCGTCAGTTCGACCCGATTCGCTCCTTCCAGACCCTGAACCGGCACGGCGTCCGGTACATCGTCATCGGCGGCTTCGCCGGCAAGCTTCTCGGGTCGACGATCCTGACCGTCGACATCGACGTCTGCTATTCCAGGGATCCGAAGAACCTCGAGCGGCTCGCGGCGGCGCTGCGCGAGCTGCACGCCGAGCTCCGCGGCGCCCCTGGGGGCCTTCCCTTCCGACTCGACGCGCGGACCCTCCGGAAGGGCGACAGCTTCACCTTCGTGACCGATGCCGGCGATCTCGACATCCTCGGGATGCCGTCCGGATCGGGGGGCTACGAGGCCCTGCGCCGCAACGCGACCGAGCTCGACCTCGGCGAGGTCACGGTATGGGTGGCCGGCATCGAAGACCTCATCGCCATGAAGCGCGCCTCTGGCCGGCTGCGGGACCTCGCCCACCTCGAAGTTCTCTCCGCCCTGCGGGAGGAGATTGAGGCCCAACGGGGTTGACGACCTCACGGAACGAAGGAGCGGGGCGTTCCATGGACATGACGAGGCTAACCCTCCCCGATGAGGCCGAGATGTACCGATTGATGGCGGCCCGCGACCC
>DASTEQ010000136.1:0-14874 GCA_035709505.1 Candidatus Limnocylindria bacterium | reverse complement strand
CCATCCTCGTCACTCTCGCCACCCAGCAGCCGATGGCCCGCGACCTCCGCGAGCTGTTGGCCCTGTATCACGCGGCTGCTGAGCTCGAGCGGATGGGCGACTACGCCGGCAACATCGCCAAGCTCGCCCAGCAGCTCGCCTCCGAGCCCGAGGTCCCGCTGTTCGGCCAGATCCCGATCATGGAGCGACTCTGCCGGTCCCAGCTGCGGGCAGCGATGCGCGCCCTGGTGGACGTCAGCGAGACCGATGCCCGAGCGGTGGCGGCCAACGATGACGAGCTGGACCGCCTCTATGACGCGGTGTACCGAGGGGCCATGGAGCTGATGCAGGCCGACCCGAGCCGTGTCCCGCAGGCGACGCACCTCATCTTCATCGCCCACCATCTCGAGCGGCTCGGCGACCGCGTCACGAACATCGGTGAGGACGTCGTCTACCTGGCAACCGGCCAGGTCGAGGACCTGAACTGAAGCGGACCATCCTGGTCGTCGAAGACGACCGCACGCTGCGGCAGGCGCTGGCGTTCAACCTCGAGCGGGAGGGATACCAGGTGGCCAGCGCGGTGGATGGTGAGCAGGCCCTGGCTGCCGGCCGCGAACGGCGTGCCGACCTCATCCTGCTCGACCTCATGCTGCCGGGCATGAGTGGACTCGAAGTGCTGCGTACGCTGCGCCGCGAGGGGATCGACACCCCGGTCATCGTCCTGTCGGCGAAGGGCGAGGAGGTCGACCGTGTGGTCGGCCTGAAGGTTGGCGCGGACGACTACGTGCCGAAGCCATTCAGCCGCCCGGAGCTGCTGGCCCGGGTCGAGGCCGTCCTCCGCCGAGACCGGCGAGGCGGCTCGGAGACCGATGGCGGCCGCGAGATCGTGACCTCGGGCGCGATCCGGGTAGATATCGGGCGTCGGGAGGTCAGCGCAGGCGAACAGGCCCTCGACCTGACGACCAGGGAGTTCGACCTGCTCGCGTTCTTCGTCGCGCACCCTGGCCAGATCTTCACCCGCCAGCAGCTTCTGGCCCGGATCTGGGGATACGACTACGACGGGACCGATCGCACCGTGGACGTCCATGTCAGCTGGCTGCGGACCAAGCTGCGGGCCATCGACGGGCACGACTACTTCCGGACCGTGCGTGGCGTCGGCTATGCGTTTCGTCCCCGGCCGTGACTGATCCGTCGGCCGAGACGCTGGCCGCGGTCCTGGCCCGCCGAGGTGACGACGCGCTGGTCGTGACCGACGCGAATCTGCGTGTGGTCGAGGCTTCAGCTGAGGCCGCCGATCTGGCCGACCGGTCGGCCGACGAGCTCCGGGGGTTGAGCCTGATCGCAGCCTTCGGGTCGGCTCCGCTCGACGAGCTCGCGCGAGCCGCCCACGACTCAGGCGAGCCGCGAAGCGGGGAGACCTCGCTCGGTCAGCTGGGGGGGCGACAGTTCGAGGCGCAGGCGGTGCCGCTGCCAGCTGGCGGCCTGTTGCTGTGGCTCCACGACGTCACGGCTGCGCGGCGCGCGGCGCAGTCCCGCCGGGACGTGGTGGCCAATATCAGCCATGAGCTCCGTACGCCACTGGCATCAATCAAGCTCCTTGCCGAGACGCTTTCTGACGGTGCGGTTGCCGACGCCGAGACCGGGCGCGACTTTGCGGTCCAGATTCAGCGCGAGGTCGACCACCTCGCCCAACTGGTGGACGAGCTCCTGGACTTGTCGATGATCGAGTCAGGCGAGACGGAGCTGGTGATCGAGTCGGTCGCGCCCAAACGCGTGCTCGACGACGTGGCGGAGCGCATCGGTCCCATCGCCGCGCGGCGCGACGTAACCGTCCGGACCACGGGTCCCGAACGTGACCCGGATGTGGGCCGGATTCGCGTGGCCGCGGATCCCGCTCGGCTCTCGCAGGCGCTCCTGAACCTGGCGCACAACGCCGTGAAGTACTCCCACCGGGGCGGCGAGGTGCGGCTGGGCTGGGACCCGTCCGCCGCCGGAGTCCGGTTCTGGGTCGCGGACGACGGGGTGGGGATCCCGCTCGCCCATCGGGACCGGATCTTCGAGCGCTTCTACAAGGTCGATCGGGCACGAGCGCGCGCCGATCGCGAGCAGGAACCCCGCGAGCTCGGGGGCGCGAGCGCGGGTCTCGGGCTGGCGATCGTCCGCCATATCGCGGAGGCGCACGGCGGGTCGGTGGGGCTGGAGAGCGAGGAAGGCGTGGGCTCGACGTTCTGGATCGAGGTGCCGCTGGCCGCGGCCTGACCCCCTATTCGTCGCCGGCGGCCGCTTCCGCGCGGAGGGCGCGGATCATCGGTACCCGGGGGTCGTCCGGCGCGATGGCCAGGAACTCGTCGAAGGCTGCCACGGCGGTGCCGGCATCGCCTTCCCCCTGCCAGGCGATCACCCCCCGGAAGAAGGGCACGTCCGCTGAATCGGGTGCCAGATCGGCCAGCGCATCGGTCGCCGCCGCGGCATCGGTCCAGGCTTCGGCGCGGATGTAGGCCGTGATCAGCCGGCCATACGGCTCGGGATCGTCGGGCGCCTGACCGATGAGCGCGAGCAGGACGAAGGCCGCCCGCTGGAGATCCTCCGCGCCGGCGCCAGCAAGGTAGGCATCGGCGAGATCGGACAGCGCTTCAGCGTCAGACGCGTCCGCGGCCACGACGTCCAGCAGCCGCTCGATTTCCGCCTGGCGCGCGGTTTCGGCCGCCTCGGCCTCGGCCAGCGGCTGGTTGACGACCGTTTCGGCCGCCAGGCCGTACGGCTCAGGCAGCAGGAAGCCGATGCCGAGCAGGGCCACGAGACCGATCGCGACGGCGACCGCCACCCGGCGTGCCCGCGGCGAGGCGTCCGTGGAACGCGACGCGGGACCGGAGACCGCCCTTGAATCGGTCAGCTCCTCTCCATCTTCGACCTCCGCGACCGCAGGGCCGGGGCGGAGAAGCCAGGCGGCCAGGACGAGCGCACCGATGCCGGTGACCAGCAGCGGGACCAGCCACGGGGCGACGCCCGGTGGCGTGAGCAGGATCCACGACCCATAGCGGGCGACGAACGACTCGCGGATCTCGTCCGGGGTTCGCCCGGCGGCAAGCTGGGCCGCCACCTCGCGCCGGATCTCGGCGGCGGCCTGCGTGGGCGCGTCCGCGGCCGACAGGCCGGCGCAGTCGGGACAGCGGAGCTCGGCGGCGATGGCCCGGGCCTGATCAGCCTGGGTCGGCGGCGTGCCGGGACGGAGGACCAGGAGGACGCCGACGACGATTGCGGCTATGACGAGGCCGGCGCCGAGCCACCGCGTGCTGAACGAGCGGGTCACGGGCTGACCCCGATGAGCGCCAGGTTCTCGGCCATGTCGGCCTCGGTCAGCGGACCGAAGTGCTTGGCCCGCACGACGCCCTCGGCGTCGACGAAGAACGTCTCCGGCGGTCCGAGCACGCCGTAGGCGAGGGCCACTGCCCCGGTCGGGTCGTCGCCGTTCGGCCACCCGCCGTCGCCGTAGCGGACGAGGAACTGGCGGGCATCGGCCGGATCGTCGTCGTACAGGATGCCGACCAGCGCGACCTGGTCGCCGTAGCGCTCGGCGGCATCCAGCAGGACCGGGTGCTCGTCGACGCAGGCGGGAATGCACCAGCTCGCCCAGAAGTTGAGGACCATCGGTACGCCCGCCATCGACGTCGAGGAGACCGTGGTCCCATCGAGGCCGACCAGCTCGAACGGCGGCATTGGCTCACCGATGAGCGGGGATGGGATCTCGGAGGGGTCCCGGCCCAGGCCGGTGAACAGGATCCAGGCCAGCGGCACGGCGAGGATGGGGATGAGCAGCCAGCGGGCAGGTCGCATCGGTCAGCCGTCCACCGTGGTCACGGTTGTCGTGGCCAGGCGTCGCTGGGGCCAGATGGCGAAGGCGGCGCCGAGGACCACCACGGCCCCGCCGACCCAGATCCAGGCGACCAGCGGGTTGATGAACAGGCGGAGCGTGATCGCGCCCGTATCGGGGTCGTAGGCGAGCAGAGTCAGGTAGAAGTCCTCCGCCGCAGAGGTGAGGACCGATGGGGTGGCGATCGGCGTCACCGAGTTCGGGTAGTCGCGCAGGGCGGGGCTGACCTGCGCGGCCTGTGGCCCGCTGACGGCGATCTCGGCCCGGGTCTCGAAGACGCGGGGATCGGCGGCGAGCGGCTCCTGGACGAGCCGGTCATGGGTCACGGTGTAGGCCGCGAGGCGAGTGGACTCGCCCGGCGCGAGAACGGCGGTCGCTTCGACCGCCCCCGTGGCGCTGACCGCGACCGCGATCGCCGCCACCAGCACCCCGACGTGGGCCAGGTAGCCGCCGTAGCGGCGCCGGTTGCGGGTGGCGACGCCCCACGCGGCGCGGAGCGGTCCCTCCCCGGTGGACCGAGCACGGCTGGCGGTGGCCCGCGCGACCTCCCCGATGAGCAGGGCCCCAGAGAAGCCTGCCAGCCCGAGGGTCACCAGCGGAGCCGGGCCACGAACGCCGACCGCGACCCCCAGCACGATCAGCCCGACGCCGGCGACCGCGGGCACGACGAGCCGGTCGCGCAGGTCCGGCCAGCTGACCGATCCCCAGGGCAGGGCCGGACCCACTCCCAGCAGGAACAGGAGCGCCGCGAAGAACGGGGCGCTGACCCGGTCAAACCAGGGCGCGCCGACACTCAGCCGCTCCCCGCCCAGGGCCTCGACGACCAGCGGGTACAGCGTCCCGAACAGGACCGCGAAGGCCAGTCCGCTGAAGAGCAGGTTGTTCAGCAGGAACGCGGTCTCGCGGCTGACCAGGGCCGGAGGCGGTCCGCTGCGGGCAAGGTCCGGCAGGCGCCAGAGGATGAGGGCGCTGCCGAAGACCAACGCCACCAGGACGCCGCCGAGGAACCAGGCCCCGATCGCGGACTGGGTGAACGAATGGACCGATTCGACCACCCCCGAGCGGGTGAGAAACGTCCCAAGAAGGGTGAGAGTGAAGGTGGTCGTGACCAGGATCGCGGTCCAGGTTCGCAGGGAGCGGCCGCGCTCGGCGACGATCGCCGAGTGGATGAAGGCCGTGGCCGTCAGCCACGGCAGGAGCGCGGCGTTCTCGACCGGGTCCCAGGCCCAGTAGCCGCCCCAGCCGAGGACCTCGTAGCTCCACCACGCGCCGGCGACGATGCCGGCGGTCAGGAAGATCCACGGCCCGAGCGTCCAGCGGCGGATGACTCGCAGCCACCCCGCGTCCAGGCGGCGGGTGACGAGCGCGGCCACGGTCAGCGCGAACGGCAGCGCGAGCCCGGTGTAGCCGAGGTACAGGAGGGGCGGGTGGAGCCCCATGAACGGATGGTTCTGGAGCAGGGCGTTCGGTCCGTTGCCCTCGACCGTGACCGGGGTGACCGACACGAACGGGTCCGACGGCCAGGTCATGACCGCAAAGAAGAAGGCCGAGATCAGGGCAAGGGTCGCGGTCGCCCAGGGCATGAGCTCGGGATGGGCGGACCGAAATCGGTACAGCAGGATGCTTGACCAGCCGGTGAGCAGGAACGTCCAGAACAGGATGCTGCCCTCGAGCGCGGCCCACAGCGAGATGAACGAGTAGAACGGTGGGGTGGTGGTCGCGTTGTTGCGGGCGACGTACAGGATCGAGAAGTCGTGGTTCAGGAGCGAGACGGCCATCGCGCCGCAGGCAACCAGCGACAGGATCCAGGTCGCATACACCGCCCGACGGCCGGCGGCCGCCAGGCCGACGTCGCCGCTCCGCCCGGCGAGGATCGCGGCCGCGGCCGCGAACAGGCTGACCGCCAGGCCGATGACGACTGCGCCGTGCCCGAGGCTGGCCAGCATGGCGCTCAGGGCTGCGGGTAGTCGGAAGGCGCGACGTAGTTCTCGTCGTGGCGGACCAGGACCTCATCGGCCTCGAACACGCCGTCCGGCCGGAGCGTCCCTTCCACGACGGCGCCAGCTCCCTCGCGGAACGAGCTCGTCGGAGCCACGGTCGAGTGGACCGTGATCTCCGTCTCGCCATCGGTCAGGACAAAGGTCAGGTCGGTCGCCGCGCCGCTGACGCTTCCGGGCAGGACCAGGCCCCCCAGTCGGACGGGCGATCCGACTGCGGCCTCACCACGAACCGCGAGCTCCGTCGGGGTCAGGTAGTACACGAGCGCGCTGCTCAGCCCGCTGAACAGCAGCCAGGCGAGGATGGCGCCGATGACGGCGACCGCGAGCCAGGGGCCCCAGGCGCGCCGTCGCGCAGGGGGTGGGAGCGGGGCGGCTTGGGTCATCGGTCGGGTGCGGCCGGCTCCTCGGGCCTGCCTGCGGCCCGCTCTGCCCGCCGCAGGCGGCGGACCAGGGTCACGGCGTAGATCGCGATCCCACCGAGGATCACGCCGTAACCGGCGACGACGAAGATCGCGTCAGGAACGCTGGCGATCACGGACTGGACTCCCCGGCGGGGGCGAGGCCGGCCAGCTGGCCGCGGCGGACCGCATCCTCGGTCGCGGACTCCAGGCGTGCGAGGCGGTAGCGGTTGATGACCAGCCACAGCCAAGCCAGGCTGAACGCGCCGAGCATGAGCAGCAGGGCGGCGACGAACTGGCCGGGCGCGGGCGGGTTGAGGACGTTCTCGGGCGAGCCGAAAGTCGGGCCCTGGTGCAGGCCCCGCCACCAGATGACGCTGAAGTGAACGATCGGGATGTTGATCGCACCAATGACCCCGAGCACCGCCGCGCGGGTCGCACGGCGGGCCGGCTCATCGGTCAGGCGACGGATGAGCAAGTAGCCGACGTACATCGCCAGCATCACGGCCGTGGTCGTCAGCCGCGGGTCGCCCCAGTCCCAGAACGTCCCCCACACCGGGCGGCCCCACATCATTCCCGCCCAGATCGTGGATGCGGTGAACAGGACCCCCACCTCGGCGCCGGCGAGCGCGATCGCGTCGGCTCGGAAATCGCGACGGATGAGCCACCAGACCGATGCCAGGGCGGTAACCCCAAACGAGAGGTACGCCAGCCACGCGGTGGCGACGTGGATGTACATGATCCGCTGTGGTTCGCCCTGGTTGAGATCGGCTGGGACGACGAACAGGGAGAAGAGCGTCGCTGCCGCGACGGCCACGATGGCCCCCATCCCCAGAACCCGTACCGCCACGACCACTACTCCTCGAGAGCCAGGCCGTAGGTCAGGCCGCCAGCCAGGAGCATCGCCAGGTCGTAGCCCATCAGCAGCTGGAGCCAGCCCATCAGCTCGGCGAAGGGGTCCCCGGCGAGGAGCACGGCGGTGGCGCTCACCGATGCCAGCAGGAGGGGGGCCACGACCGGCAGCAGAAGCAGCGGGAGGAGGACCTCACGGGCGCGGAGCCGCACCGTGAGCCCGGCGTAGAGCGTGCCGACAGCCGCGAACCCGACCGCCCCGAGGACGATGACCAGGGCCAGGGCCGGCCCGGCGGTCGCGAGGTCGACAGCGAACAGGATGACGGTGAGCGGCAGGACGAGGACGCCGAGGGCGAGCATCGCCGCGAGGCCGCCGAGCGCCTTGCCGAGGTAGATCCCGGTCCGACTGATCGGGTACAGGCCGAGCAGCTCGAAGGCGCCGTCCTCCGTCTCGAGGTGATGCAGGCGGCCGAGAGCCGCCATTCCGCTCAAGATCACGGCCAGCCACAGCAGCCCCGGGCCGGCGGCCGCCAGGCGCTCCTGGTCCGGTCCGAGGGCGAATCCGAAGATGAGCATCGTGACCGCGGCCAGGAAGAGGGTCGAGGTTACCGCCTGGCGACCCCGCAGCTCGGCCCGCAGGTCCTTCGCGGCGATGACGCCGGCCACGCCGAGGTGGTGGCGGAGCGCCGTCACAGGCGTGCCCCGGCCGGCTGGGCGCCGGCTGCCGGCTCATGGCCGGCCGTGGCCGGCGCGGCGATCCGTCCGGTGACGCCGGCCCCGCCGACCTCCGCCAGGAGGCCGTTGTCGAGGCGCATCCAGCCATCCATCCGCGGCGCCAGGCGCTCGGCGGCGTGGGTCGCGACCAGGACGGTCGTCCCCACCGCCCGCCACTCGTCGAGCAGCTCGTCGACGAGGGCGAGGCCCTCCGCGTCGAGCGCCGCGTACGGCTCGTCGAGGAGGACGAGGCGTGGGTGGCCGAGCAGGATCCGGCCCAGCGCGAGGCGGCGGCGCATGCCGGCCGAGAACCGGCCGACCCGGGCGTCGCCTTCGGTCACCAGGCCGACCCGCTCGAGCGCGACGCGAACGCGGGCCGCCCGGTCGGGGGCGGGGATCCGGAGCAGGGCGGCGGCAAAGGCGAGGTTCTCCTCGGCGGTGAGATCGTCGTACAGCCCGGTGGCGTGGGGCAGCAGGGCAACCCGGGGCCGGATCTCCTCCGGCCGTTCAGCGACGTCGATGCCGTCGACCGCCGCCGACCCGAAGGAGGGCCGCAGAGCAGTGGCCAGGATACGCAGGAGCGTCGTCTTCCCTGCGCCATTGGCACCGAGCACGGCCACCGCCCGCCCGGCCTCGACCCGCACGGAAACACCGGCCAGCGCCGGGCTGCGTCGGAAGAGCCGGGCCAGGTCGCGAGTTTCGATACCCGGCGTGGCCTGGTCAGGGACCCCTGTCGGGCGAACGTGGATGGTGGTCGGCGACATGCCTCTTCCCGTGGGCGGAGGGGCGGGTGGCGGAAGTGTGAAACCTGCCCCAGAATGCGTCAATTCCCGGGCACTCGCACACAGACCCCGGAGACAGGAGATCGTGACCATGTCCACGTTGCGCCCAACCCCGACCTCCCGCCACCTCCACGGGGCCGCGTATCTCGGCATCGCCGTCTTGCTTCTCGCGGCATGCCAACCCTCGGCCAGCGCCTCTCCGTCTGAGAGCGCGGCCGCTTCTGAGCACCAGATGTCCGAGGCCCCATCGGAGGCCCCGTCTGCCGCAGCGTCCGAGGGGCCCCAGAGCGGTGAGATCACGGTGACGATCGCCGGCAACTCGTTCGGGCCCGACCTGACGATCACCGCTGGCTCGTCAGTCGTGTTCGTCAACAACGACTCCGTCGGGCACACGGTGACCCACGGGACCGATGGGACGGCCGACGCCGACGCGGCGTTCGACGTCGCCGTGGCGGACGGCGAAACGACCGACCCGATCGTGTTCGACACGCCCGGCACGTACAACGTGACGTGCAGGATCCACCCGAACATGAGCCTGATCATCACCGTCGTCTAGCCCGGCCGGAGGGTTTGACCCTCCCTCGGGAGCGGTGCTACCGTTCGGCGCCTTATGGATCCCGGCCTTCAGGCCCCGCTGCCCACACCCACCGGTCGAGCCCACCGCCGCGCGCTGGCGAGCCGCGGCGAGACGGCGGCGACCGCCGCGCTGACCGTGCTCGGCCAGAAGTGGGTCCTGCGGATCGTCCACTCCCTCGGGGAGCGGACCCAGCGCTTCTGCGAGCTGCAGGACGCGCTCGGCGGCGCCAACTCGGCGACCCTGTCCCAGCGACTCAAGCTGCTCGAGGACGAAGGCCTGATCTCGCGTCGGGTGGTGTCCAGCGTCCCGCCCTGGGTCGAGTACTCGCTGACTCCCAAGGGCCGCGAGCTGCATGAGGCCCTGGCCCCCATCGACCGCTGGGCGGACCGATGGGCGGCGACCGCCTGACCACCGCCAGCAGGCCCCGGTGAGCCACCCGGTCGCCGAGACGGCGCCCGGGGAGCACGTCGACGCATTGGCCCTCGTTCGCGACACCGTCGCGGCAGCCGCCGGGCCGTCGGAGGCCGGTCAGGCCGCGGTCGACGTCCTGTACGAGCGCTTCCCCCACTACGACTGGGTCGGGATCTACTGGGTCGACCCCTCAGGCAGCGAGCTGGTGCTCGGGCCGTGGACCGGTCCGGAGGCCACCGAGCACACCCGGATCCCGATCGGCACCGGGATCTGTGGCGCAGCGGCGGCCAGCGGCCAGACGGAGATCGTCGGCGACGTGAACGCCGATCCCCGTTATCTCGCCTGCTTCACGACCACGCGCTCGGAGATCGTGGTCCCGATCTTCCACGAGGGCGTCGTCGTCGGCGAGATCGATATCGATGGGTCCGATCCGGCCGCCTACGGCGAGACCGACGCGCGCTTCCTCGAGGAAGTTGCCGCGCTCCTCGCCCCGCTGCGCCCCGGGCCTACATCCCCGCCAGGGCCAGGAAGTAGCTGACCAGGTAGGGCAGGGCCAGCACCAGGACCACGATCCCCAGGCCCAGGCCAACCCAGGCGAAGACCTTCAGGTTCGGCGGTGCGGGGTGCTCCGGCGGCGGCGTCAGGCGCCGGGGGAGGCGCATTGGCCGTCGGGGCTCCTGATGCTCGTAGACGTTCGGCTTCAGCTCAGGCATCAGCGTCAAGGGTAGCGGCCAGCGACCTCAGGCGGGCGTGCCGCTGCTCGCGCTCGTTCGCGTAGCGGGTGACGCCGTCGATGATGTGCTGCGGCCCGAGGTGCGCCTCGTCGATGACCTCCTCCACCGTACCGCCGGTGCGCCACCGGTGGTCCCAGTCGGATGAGAGCGAATACGTCTCGCCGATCGGCCCGGTCACGAAGTCGTGCATCAGCTTGTACGCCCGGTTGGTGACGGCCATCCCATCCAGCCGATCCGCCTCGGAGCAGATCCGGTCGCGGTACGCCTCGTCCTGGAGCCGGAACAGCTGAGGGCTGACGCAGGCCACGATCTTCAGGTTCAGGTCGGCCGCATCGAGCTGGGGCAGGACCTTGACCAGGTTGGCGGTGGTCATCGTGCCCTGGACGTAAACCGTGCCGCCTCTCGGCCGGTGGGGGTCCGGCTCGCGGATCAGGTAGGCACCGCGCGCGGCCTCGAAATGCGAGGCCATGCCCAGTGCCGCGCGGTCGGGGATCTCGACGGCGGGACGGGTGAGGTGCAGGGCCACGATCGGCACCGGTTGGGCGAGCGCCGCGGCCAGCACGACCGGCACCTCGTTGTGCTCCCACGGGTGGAGGTCGATGACGTGGCCATCCGGGAAGAGCTGGGTGACCCCGGTCTCATAGATCCCGAAATGGGTCCGAGAGTCCTCCGCCGTCTCCGGCCCGGAATGACCGGCCACCCAGATGACCTTGCCCACCTTCAGCTGGCAGTCCTGCGCCAGCTGCGAGAAGAGGCGCATCGGTCCGTACTTGAGGTACGAGAACGAGCCGTAGGTGGAGCACGCCCCCCAGAACCCGTTGAACGTGTTCATCGGGTCGTCAGAGAGGTTGACCGATGCCAGGCCGACGGTCAGGCCGCTGTTCGTGAACTCGGTGATCTGCTGCGGCAGGAGCGCCCCGCGCAGGTTCGTGTCGCGGTTGTACCAGCCCCAGCCGGGGAGGTCCTCCCAGTCCTTGGCGAAGCCGGCGATGTTCGTGGACTCGGCAAGGTCCGCGGAGCAGACGATGAACAGCGGGCGGTCGTAGTCGGCCCGGGCTGTCGCGTTGACCCAGGCCCCCCACGAGGCCAGGGCCGTCCGGTTGGCGGCCTTTTCGCCGGGCGCCTTGAACAGGGTCGGGGGATAGGCCGAGACATCGGTGAACCGCGGGTCATCGAAGATTTCCGGCCCGCGGCCGCCGAGGTGGAACCCCTCGATCCGCTCGGGCACGAGGTTCGCGACCTCGATGAGCCGGTCGCTCACCGCATCCACGACCTCGGTGTTGGCCCGCAGGACGGAGATGGCGAGCTCCAGGTTGTGTCGGGCCTGGGCGGTGCGCTCCGCCGTGTCAGCCGGGGCCTCGTGGTCGACGCCCGCGTACTCCACCCCATGGCGGGCCATGAACTCGTGGCGGACGGCCCAGAACTCGGGGGCATTCATCGGCCATGGCGTCCCGTGGCTCTTGTTGTCGTACTTGCCGTAGCCGCGCCCCTTCCGCGTCCGGAACCACCCGACCGAGGGGACCCGGTCCGGGTTGTCGCCGCGGGCCGCCTCGAGCACCGTGGCGGTCACCGGGCCCCACTCCGAGCCGTCCATCGTGCCCGTCACGCGCCACTGGTAGGCCTCGAACCAGCTCTGTGGCGTGCCCGGTACGACCGAGGAGATCGCCGGGTCGTCGATTCCGTAATCGTTCCAGTCCAGCAGAAAGACGAGGTTGGACAGGCCCAGGCCCCAGGCCGAGTTCCGCGTCTCGTGGCTGGCGCCGGGCGTCAACCCGCCCTCACCCTCGACGACGAAGACCTTGACCTCCTCGGCACCGGCCAGCTTCAGGGCCACGGCCTGCCCGAGGGATGGCGGCATCCCGTGACCCGACGGCCCGGTGTTCCACTTCAGGAAGAGGGTCTTGCCCTCCATCTCGGCGTGCCCCGGCAGTCCGCCGCGGCGCCGCAGGAGCAGCATGTCCTCCCAGGTGAGTGCCCAGCGACCGTCATCCGGCAGGGCGAAGCGCGGATCTGGGTCGCGCTCCGCACGCGCCCGCAGGGTCTCGTTGAGCACGGCGAGGGTCGCGTAGACGAGCGGGACGGTGTGACCCGCCGACAACACGAACCGATCCGCGAACGGGAGCCACGGGCGGCGGATGTCCCAGCGCATCGCCCCCGACAGCATGAGCGCGACCAGGAGATGGACCTTTGACCGCGACCCGCCCGGATGCCCGCTCTGACGGTAGTTCAGCGACAGGTCGATGACCTCGTCGATGACCTCGCGGATGAGGTCCCAATGCGGGAACTGGGCCTCCGCCTCGGCCAGCAGCCGATCGGTCCCCGCCGGCTGGACCGCGGTCATGCGCTTGGGTTCATCCTGCGGTCATCCGGCCGTCACCAGCTCGCCGCTGCGCTCCAGGGCACCGAGCGACTCGGCGATCCGCTCGAGGGCCGCCTGCAGGTTCTCCCGGCTGTTCGCGTAGCTGAAGCGCAGGTACCCCTCCCCGTGTCGGCCAAAGGCCGTCCCGGCCAGGGCGCAGACCCCTGCGTCGTAGAGCAGGTGAGTCGCGATCTCCGCGCTCGAGCGGCCGAACGAGCTGATGTTTGGGAAGACGTAGAACGCCCCGTGAGGCATGACGCAGCTGACGCCGGGGATCGCGTTCAACCCGTTCACCATGAGCTCGCGGCGGGCGATGAACTCGGCGCGCATGGCATCGGCGGCGTCCTGCGGGCCGGTCAGGGCGGCGATGGCGCCGGCCTGGGCGAAGGCGTTCGTGCAGCTGACCGAGTTGATCACGAGCCGGCTGTAGGTCGGCGCCAGCCAGCCGGGCACGACGCCGTAGCCGAGCCGCCATCCGGTCATCGCGAAGGTCTTCGAGAACCCATCGAGGGTGATCGTGCGGTCGGCCATGCCGGGAAGGGTCGCGATCGACAGCGGCTCGCCTTCGTACTGGAGGCGGCCGTAGATCTCATCCGCCAGCACGACGAGGTCGTGGCGGACCGCGATCTCAGCGATGGCCCGGATGTCGTCCCCGGTCAGGATCGAGCCCGTCGGGTTGTGCGGGCTGTTGATGACGATCATCCGCGTTCGCGGGGTGACGAGGCTGGCCACCTCGTCGACGTCCATTCGGAAGTCGCGCGCCTCGCGGAGCGGCGCCGGAACCGCCACCCCACCCACGTACTCGGTCATCGATTCGTAGATCGGGAAGCCGGGGTTCGGGTAGATGACCTCGTCACCCTCGTTGATGAGGGCGAGCATGGCGAAGAACATGATCGGCTTGGCGCCGGGGGTGACGATTACCTGCTCCGGTGTCGCCTCGATCCCCTTCCAGCGTCGGACGTCGTCGGCAATCGCTTGGCGAAGGGGAGCAATGCCCTCGGCCGCGGTGTAGTGGGTCATTCCCTGGTCGAGCAGGCCGCGGGCGGCCGCGTCCTTGATGTGCTGCGGCGTGTCGAAATCCGGCTCGCCGATCTCGAGGTGAATCACGCTGCGGCCGGTCGCCTCCAGCGCCCGTCCGCGGGCGGCCGCCTCGAACGCGGTCTCGGTTCCGATGCGGGACATGCGCTCAGCCAGCTTCATCGATCCAAGTGTACCGATTGGGCCATTGCGGCCGTATGGCGGCGGATTGCTATACTTTCCGAAGCGAATCCATATCCGCACGGGAGTACTGCGAACCGTGACGCTTTCCGAAACCACGCCCGAGACCCACACCACCACGCCTTCGGCCCTGCCCGAGCAGCTGGTCAGCCTGACCGATGCCGCTGCGGCCAAGGTCATGGAGCTGCGCGCTCGAGAAGGGAAAGCGGAAGCCTCCCTGCGCCTGTTCGTGAAGAGCGGTGGATGCTCCGGGTTCAGCTACGGCCTGGCATTCGATGACTCGCGCGCCGAGGATGACCGGGTGGAGTTCCACGGCGAGGTGCCGATCGTGATCGACGCGTTCAGCGCCCAGTACGTCGACGGGGCGGAGATCGACTACGTCGATTCGCTCATGGGCTCAGGATTCGCGATCAACAACCCGAACGCGGTCAGCAGCTGCGCCTGTGGCTCGTCGTTCAACACCGACGGCTCGCCGTCCAAGGCCGGGGGCTGCCACTAAGCCCCGCAATCTCGCCTGATCCCTGACGACCCCGGTCCCGCCACCGGGGTCGTTCTCTTTACCCTTCGGCCGCGGGTTCCGGCAAGAGGGCCCAGACCTGGCGAAGGCCGTCCACGCCCTTGAGCTCCTGGAGGCCTCGGTCCTCGAACGTCAGGTCCGAATCCGCGACCAGCTCGTGGGTCGTGCCCGAGACGATGACCTCACCGGGAGCCGCCAGGGCGGTGACGCGGTTCAGGATGTGCACCGCCACCCCGCGGATGTCGTCTGACAGCAGCTCCACTTCCCCGGTGTGAACGCCGACCCGCAGGCCGAGCCCCAGCCGGGTCGCCGACTGGCTGATCTCGCGCCCGCAGCGGATGGCCCGCTCGGCACCGTCGAACATGCCGATGATCCCGTCCCCGGTGGTGGTCGCCACCCTGCCGCGGTACTTGTCGATCTGCCGCCGGCTCTCGGCGTTGAGGTCCGACAGAATCTCCGCCC
>DASTEQ010000135.1:0-8795 GCA_035709505.1 Candidatus Limnocylindria bacterium | reverse complement strand
GCGCTGAGGTGCATGGTCCGGAACTTCAGGACGGTAAACGGCTGTCCGCCGCAGCCCAGGCGGATCTGGCTGAAGAGGACCGGCCCGGGCGAGTCGAGCTTGACCGCGACGGCCACGAGCCCGAGCACCGGCGACGTGATGAGGAGACCGACGAGGGCGCCGACGATGTCGAGGCTGCGCTTTGCAAGCCGGTACCCGGTCGCGGTCGGCGCGGCGGGAACCAGCAGCTCGCCCGTCGGCTGGCGCATCTGATCGGCTCGCGGCATCGCTCGGTGGTGGTCCTCCTCGGTGGTCGGGGCGGGCGGATTCGAACCGCCGGCCTCCTGCTCCCAAAGCAGGTGCGCTACCAGGCTGCGCTACGCCCCGCTCGACGCCCCGAGTCTACCGCGCGCCACGAGTCTCTCGACAATGGCCAAGTACCGAGCCCTTTGGACCGCCCAGGCGTACGGACGCGCCTGGCGCGAGCCCTCCGCTGCTGAGGCCGCGGCGGCCTCAGGGTTCCGGGCGAGGTCCGCGATCGCGTCGGCCAGGGCCCACGGGTCGTTTCCGGGAACGTACCGAATCGCCGACGCGTCGAAATGGGCCCGAAACGTGCGCAAATCGGTCGCGATGACCGGCACGCCCATGGCCACGTACTCGAGCAGCTTGGTCGACAGCGAGTACGCCATGTACGGCTCTGGTCTGGACGGGACGATGCCGATGTCGGCTGCTGCCAGGAGGCCGGGGAGGTCGTCCTGGGGGACCCGACCGTGCAGCGTCACGCGATCACCGACCCCGTGACGGGAAATGGCGGTCTCGACATCCGGCCGGAACGGGCCGTCCCCGTAGACGTCCAGGTGGGCGTCGAAGGCCACATCCAATAGGCGCATGGCCGCGACCGCGACGTCGAGGCCGTAGATTCGCTGGAGGTTGCTGTGGTGGATCAGCCGCAGCTTGCCATCGGCCATGAGCGGGTGTCGGGTGTAACGGGCAGGGTCGAACAGGCGCTCGTCCGCGCCATCCATGACCACCGAGACCCGGGAGGTGGGTACGCCGCGGGCGAGCGCGAGCTGGCGCAGCGGCTCGTGCACCGTGATCATCTCGTCGGCGACCGCTGCGCTGGCGCGGGTCGCGGCGGATACGACGGGCAGGAGCGCCTGGAGGCCACCGGTCCCAAAGCGGTCACGGAAGAACTCCGGCATGTCCTCGTGCATGTCGAGCAGGAGCGGGGCCCCGGTCAGCCGCACCGGGAGTGCGGCGAAGGCGAGGAAGTCCGGAAGCGTGGCGACCTGCACTAGGCGGTAACGGCGCCGCCGGTGCTCGGCCGCCAGCCGCAGAGAAACGAGGCCGGCGAAGGCGAGGTACTCGCCCAGGTGCCCGGCGAACCCGGTGAACGCCCGCCGCACCGGCAGGCGAAGGACGCGAACCCCGCGCCAGTCCTCCTCCTTTGCCTGCCCCGCGTCCCGCAGGGCGAACACGTCGACGCCGTACCCGGCGTCGCGGAGGGCTTCGGCCTGGCGCCGGAGCCGCGTGTCGTCCGGGAACGACGCGTGTCCGAGAATCGCAACCCGAGTCGTTATCGGCCCTTCACCTCGTTCCACAGCTCATCTTTGGCGGCCGATTGGAGATCGGCCAGCACGAGGCCTCGCTCGGCGGCGAGGGCCTCGACCGCGGCATAACGGTCGACCCACCGGCGGTTCGCCGAGCGGAGGGCCTCCTCCGGGTCGATCCCCAGCCAGCGCGCGAGGTTGGCGAGCGCGAACAGGACGTCACCCAGCTCGTGGAGTCGCTCCTCCGGAACCGAGGGCGCGGCCGCTGCCGCCCGAAGCTCGTCCAGCTCCTCCCCGACTTTCTCCCAGACCCCGTCCACCGTCGGCCAGTCCCAGCCAAGGGACGACGCGCGCTCCTGGATCTCGCGGCTCGCCGGCAGCGCGGGCAAGGTGCGGGCCACGTCGGCGAACGAGGCACGCGGCTTCCCGGCATCCTCACGCTCGGAGGACTTGATCGACTCCCAGTTGGCGACCACCTGGTCCACGTCTCGCACGGCAACCTCGCCGAAGACGTGCGGGTGGCGGCGGATGATCTTCGTCCCGAGGCCGCGGTACACGTCGGTCAGGTCGAACTCCCCGGCCTCCGCCGCGAACTGGGCGTGGAGGATGACCTGGAGGTACAGGTCGCCGAGCTCCTCCGCGAGATCCGCCGGCGTGCCGTGCTCGATGGCGTCGAGCGTCTCGTAGGCCTCCTCCAGCAGGTACGGGCGCAGCGAGCGATGGTCCTGGCGTCGATCCCACGGACAGCCATCCGGGGCACGGAGCCGGGCGCTGATCGCCGCCATGCCGTGCGGCGAAGCAAGGTTGTCCACCGCGGCGAGTGGCGGCACCAACCAGTCGGACGCGATCAGCGTGGCGTCGTCGAGGGTCTCGAGGCGGCTCGGCGAACCCGACGGAAGCGGACGCAGGCGATGGGCGGACGGGTAGAGCGCGGCAAGAACGGCGATCGGGCCTTCGCGCGCGTGGCGGCCCGGGAGGCTCGCGAGCGCGCCGCTTTCGGCCGAGGGCGCGGCAAGGACGATCAGCGGCAGACCTGGATCGAACGGGATCGCCGCGAGGCGGCCGCCGGAGACAATCTGGACGCCGTCGCCCGGGTCGAGGCCGGCGGCGGCAAGGAGCTCATCGACCGATCGCTCGCCGCCAGCCATCCGCGCTCCGGTCCCTAGGCTGCGGGCGCGGGAGCGGTCTGCAGCAGCGTGTCGATCCAGATCTCGCCGTTGGCCTTCAGTTCGTCGTACCAGCGACTGAAGCCCACCGACCGGATCGTACTGAGCCGATCCTCGTCGATGCTGCGCGCCTCGGCTGAGTCGAGCAGCTGGAAGATCCAGATCTGGTTACCGTCGATCACCGGCTCGCTGCTGATCTCACCGATATCGGTCAGGCCAAAGATCGCGTCCTCGCGAGCCGTGGAGACCTCGTAGTGAGCCACCCACCCGAAATACCCGTCGTCCTCGCGGGTAGAGGCATCCTCGCTGTCGGTCCGGGCGGTCTCCCCGAACGCGTCAGGGTCGGCTTGGAGCTCCGCGATCATGTCCTCAGCAAACCCGAGCGCGGTGCTGCGCTGGTCGGTGACCTGGATGACGTGGTAGCCGAAGTCCGACTCGACTGGTTCGCTGATCTCGTCCACGCCCAGGTCGGCGATCGTGTCCTCGACCTCGGGCACGAAGCCGCCGCTGGTGGGGTCGTACCAGCCGAGATCGCCGCCGTTTTCCCGGGATCCAGGGTCGTCGCTGTCGAGGGCGATCTCGAACCAGTCGGCATCGGGGTCCTGGACCTCCTCGTACCAGGCTTCGGCCCGATCGAGAGCGGCCTGCCACTGCTCCTCGGTAGCCGCTGACTGGTCGTCCGCGCCGGGGAGCGGCTGGGCGAGCAGGTGGCGAACCCGGAGCTTGGGCACCGGGATCCCCTCGTCGTTGAGCACGAGAATCTGCGCGACCTCACGCTGGGGAGCCGGTGAAACGACGACCTCCTCGTCGAAATAGGCTCGAAACTCGAGCCGCATCAGGTCATCAGTCACGTAGGCGCGGTAATCGGCGTCGGTTACCCGGGCGCTGTTCAGCAGGTCGACGAGCTCGGTGAACGGTCCGGCCTCGGTTCGGTCCTCGACGCGGAGGACGACGTAGCCCGTCTCGGTTCGCGACGGGCCGGCCAGCTCATCGATCTCGACTCCCTCGGCCAGGGGGAAGAGGTACCCGTACTGGACGTCCTCTTCGGCGACCCAGCCGACCAGGCCCCCCGCCTGGGCGGAGGCTGCATCATCCGACTGTTCGGTCGCGATCGTCGCGAACTCACCGCCACCCTCGAG
Source organism: Candidatus Limnocylindria bacterium (assembly GCA_035709505.1). Classification (GTDB taxonomy): domain Bacteria; phylum Chloroflexota; class Limnocylindria; order QHBO01; family QHBO01; genus DASTEQ01. The sequence continues at coordinate 4,961 of DASTEQ010000135.1, read as the reverse complement.
CTCGGCGAGGATCTCCGTCGCTTCCTCCTCGGCGCGAGCGAAGTCCTCCTCGGTCGGCTCCGCTCCCACCTCCGCGTCGTCCGGCAGGGCATCGACCACGATGATCGATAGCTGGACGCGGGCCGGGAGCGTTTTGCGGTCGGCGACTTCGGTATCCACCTCCTCCGGGCTGATGTCGATGCCGAGCTCGTCGGCGCGCGAAGCCTGGAAGAGACCGTCGACGATCGATCCGGTGGCTGCCGAAGTGAGGTTCGAGAACTGATCACTGATCGCCTGCAGCTGCTGTTGGAGCAGTGCGTCGCGGGCCGTGGGGGGCCGCCCGACCGCCGTGCCGCCCAGTTGGCCCTGCAGGTCAACCGCAGTGGCTTGCAGCTCGGCACCGATGATCGCCTGTCGAAGGTCCAACCCCTCTCGCGACACCGCCGTCCCTTCGACCACGATGACCTGGCGAAGGTTGCCGTCGTAGTACGCGGTCCATGCGCTCATCCCGAACAGCCCGAGCGCGACGGCGATGGCCGCCGCGAACGCGCCGATGAGCAGGCGCTGGGTTCGCAGCTCGTCCTGCCACCGGGCTCGCTGGCGGCGACGTGGCGCGGGACGGCTGCGGTGCGTCATGTGGCTCCTGTCAGCGCCGGACAGGCGCCATCAGTGAATGGGCGGGCGAGCGCGGATCGTACCCGAAGCCTTTACCGGTCGCCACGAGGCCGCCGGAACGCCCACATCAGCGCCTGCCAGCGCAGGCGCAGGACGAGGACGATCGCTTCGGCCACGATCGAGCCGGTCATTTTCGAGCGCCCCGCCGTCCGCTCGCGGAACACGATCGGGACCTGGCGGATCTTCGCGCCTCGCCGGTGAGCCCACCAGGTGGTCTCCACCTGGAACCCGTATCCCTGGGCCGATGCCTCGCGCAGCCGGATCGCGTCGAGGAGCTCGCGGCGCCATGCCTTGAACCCCCCGGTCAGGTCACGGTATGGCAGGAGCAGAACGACTCCCGCGAACAGCGTGCCTCCGCGGCTCACCAGCCTGCGATGGAGCGGCCAGCCCACGGTGCCGCCACCTCGCATCCAGCGCGTGCCGAGGACGAGGTCGGCATCGCGCATGAGCGGAGCAACGAGCTGGGGCAGGACGGCCGGGTCGTGGCTGAAATCGGCGTCCATCTGGACGATCGCCATCGTCCCCGGCTTGTCGAGCACCCACTTGAAGCCGTCGCGATATGCCGCACCCAGACCCTGCTTGGCGGGTCGATGCAGCACCTCGATCCGCGGATTGGCCGCGGCCAGGCTGTCCGCGAGCTCCCCGGTCCCATCCGGAGAGTGATCATCGACGACCAGCAGGTGGGCCTCGGGGAGGGCGTCGAGGGCGGCATCGACGAGGGCGGGCAGGTTCTCGCGCTCGTCATACGTCGGCACCACGATCCACACCCCGCGGCCAGCGGCGAGCCCGACGGATGGCGTCGCCGCGGTGCCCTCCGTGGTCAGCGCCCGACTCCGAGGTAGCGGATACCGGCCGCCGTCGCTCGCCCGGGGTCGAGGGCGTTGCGGCCATCGAGCAGCACCTCGAGGCCGGGCAGGGCGGCGAGGTCCAGCTCGCGGTATGCCGCGTGGTCGGCCTGCAGGATCGCCGCCCGCACGGGGACCGGCTCCGCCAGGTCGTACGGCACGAATCCCCGCTTGAGGAGGTGTTCCGCGTCGAAGTACGGGTCGTGCCCGTACACGGTCGCGCCGGCGGCAACCAGCGCCTCACGGAGGAGCAGCGCGCTGCTGAAGAAATCCTCGCGGACGTCCCCGCGATAGCCGATTCCGAGGACCAGGACGGGAACGCCCTCGAGCGGGCCGAGGGCCTCCCCCAGCTGGCCGACGGCATAGGCGGCCATCCCGTCGTTCACCATTCGGGCCAGCGGCGGGATGCGCAGGTCAGGCTCATCACGGAACAGGAGGTGCGGGTAGACCGGGATGCAGTGGCCTCCCACGCCCACGCCCGGCTGGTGGATGTGGCTGTACGGCTGCGAGTTCGCGGCGGAGATGATCTCGGTCACGTCGATCCCCCGCCTGTCGGCCACCTGGGCGAACTCATTGGCGAGGGCGATATTGACGTCGCGGTAGGTCGTCTCGGCGAGCTTCGTCATCTCCGCCGCTTCCGCGCTGGCCAGTGCGCGGATCTCGGTTCCCGGGTCCAGGACCGCGCCATAGAACTCGACCGCCCGACGGGTCGCCTGCTCGGTCGTACCGCCGACAATCTTCGGGTAGCGACGGAGGTCGAGGAGGACGCGACCGACCAGGACCCGCTCCGGCGAGAAGGCGAGGTCGAAGTCGGATCCGGCCCGCAGCCCGGAGCCTGCCTCGAGCATCGGCCCCAGGCGATCACGGGTGGTCCCGATCGGCAGCGTGGTCTCGTAGATGACGAGGGTTCCCGGCTGCAGCCCGCGCGCGACCTCGGTGGTGGCGGCGTCGATCTGGGAGAAGTCGACCTGCCGGGCTTCGTCCACGACGACGGGGACGATGACGACCACCACCTCGGCCTCCCGGACGCCGGCCGCGTCGTCGGTCGTCGCCCGCAGGTGCCCGTCGCGGACAAGGCCAGGGACGAGCTCGGAAACCGCGGGCTCGTCGTCGTGGGGGGACTCGCCTCGGTTGATGGCCTCCACCACTCGGCTGTCCAGGTCGCAGCCGATGACCTCGTGCCCGCGGCCGGCGTACTGGACCGCCAGCGGAAGACCGATGTGACCGAGCCCGACGACGGCGATCTTCATGCCAGCAGCGGTGCCAGCTCGGCGGCGCCGATGACGATGCCGCGCTGGGCGGCATCAACCATCGCCCGTGCCAGGAGCATCGCCACCAGCGCGTCCTGGGGCGTCACCGGCGGCGGACCACCGTCGCGGATGGCGGCAAGGAACTCCGACAGCTCGACCGCCAAGGGCTCCCGGCGTTGCACGGCGCGGCGGGTCATCTCGCCCTCGGCCACCAACTCCTGGTCGGGGTTCGCATAGAAGACGAGGTCCTGGCTGAGGTAGTCGGCCTCGTACATGCCTCGCTCGCCGGTGACCGTCAGCTTCCGGACCTTGGTCGGCGTCAGCCAGTTGATCTCCAGCAGGCCGATCGCGCCCGACTCGAACTTGATGAGCCCGGTGAACAGGTCCTCGTGGTCGGTGTGGATCCGCTGCTCGGTCTCGGCATACATCCGGACCGGCTCGGAATGGAGGAGGTAGCGCATGACGTCGATGTCGTGGGGGGCGAGGTCCACCACCACCCCGACGTCCCGGACGCGGGCGGGGAACGGCCCGAGGCGCGCGGCCCGGATCTGGAAGATGCGGCCCAGCTCCCCGTCGCGCAGACGGCGGTTCAGCTCGCGGATGGCCGGGTTGAAACGCTCGATGTGGCCGACAGTCAGCAGCCGATCCGCGGCCTCCGCCGCGGCGATCATCTCTTCGGCCTGCGCCCGGTCCGGCGCAATCGGCTTCTCGACCAGGACGTGGGCCCCGGCAGACAGCGCCTGCAGCGTGGCACTCAGGTGGAGGGACGTCGGCACGGCCACCACCACCAGGTCGGGCTGCTCCTCGGCCAGCATCCGGGTCGCATCGCCATAGCCGCGGGCCGTGCGTCCGGCCGTCGCCCGGCCGACCGCCGCGGGATCGAGGTCCACCACGGCCACCAGGTCGGCGTCGGGCAGCTCGTTCAGGACCCGGGCGTGGTTGGCGCCCATCATCCCCAGGCCGATCACCGCGGCGCGCAGTGGCTCGCCGCTCATGCCGGGACTCGACTCTCCGGGTGCGCCCCGAGCTCGGCGGCCACGGAGTTCACGGCCTCGATCACGCGGTCCACGTCGGCATCGGACAGGCCCGGATGAACCGGGATCGAGACGACTTCCTCGCACAGCTGCTCGCTGACCGGGAATGACTGCCCGTCGTAGCCCAGCTCGATGAACGGCTTCTGACGGTGAACCGGGATCGGGTAGTAGACGCCGGTCCCGACGCCGCGCTCGCGGAGCGCTTCGACGAACGCGTCCCGCTTCAGCACGCGGAGGGTGTACTGGTGGAACACGTGGGTCGAGCCGGGGCGGACCCATGGGGTGACGACGCCGCGCAGCTCGGCGCTGTACCGAGCCGCCGTCGCGATGCGGCGGGCGTTGAATCCGGCAAGCTTGTCGAGCTGGGCCAGGCCGATGGCGGCGTGAACATCGGTCATTCGGAAGTTGTAGCCGAGCACGTCGTGGTGGTAGCGAACCTTCATCCCGTGCTCTCGACGGAGGCGCGCCCAGTCCGAGAGCTCGGCGTCGGCGGTGGTGATCATGCCGCCTTCGCCGGTCGTCATGTTCTTGGTCGGGTAGAAGCTGAAGACCCCCTGGCCAAAGCTGCCGGACGCGCGCCCGTCGATCGACGCCCCGTGGCTCTGCGCCGCGTCCTCGATGAGGGCGATGCCACGAAGCTCGGCGATGGTCTCGATCGCCGGCATCTCCGCCGGCTGACCGTAGAGGCTGATCGGCATGATCGCCTTCGTCCGCGGGCTGATCGCCGTCTCGATCCGGTCGGGATCGATCATGAACGAGCGCGCGTCGACGTCGACGAAGACCGGTCGCGCCCCGGTGTACAGGATGCTCGTTCCGCTGGCGATGAAGGTGAAGGGGGCGGTGATGACCTCGTCGCCCGGCCCGACTCCAGCCGCGAGCAGCGCGAGGTGCAGCGCCGTCGTGCCGGAGGAGGTGGCGACCGCGTAGGGCACCCCGACGAGCGCCGCGAAGCGCTCCTCGAGCTCCCGGACGCGCGGGCCCTGGGCCAACGATCCGGAAGCCAGCGTCTCCGCGACTAGTGCCTGCTCCTCGGGGCCGATCTGCGGCTGGGCGATGGGGATCACGAGGCCACCTGGCCGGTGGCGCGGGACGCCGCCACACGCTCCAGCGCTTCCAGGATCCGCATCGCAGCGTGCCCGTCTCCGTACAGCGCGGGCCGCGGAGCGTTGGGATCCGTG
>DASTEQ010000134.1:0-39354 GCA_035709505.1 Candidatus Limnocylindria bacterium | reverse complement strand
GTCGGTGCAGTGGTTCATCCGCACGGCGGACCTCGCGGCCGGGGCCCTGGCATCGGTCCGGGAGGGCCGGACGAAGATCGTGCCCTCCCGTTTCGAGAAGGTCTACGCCCACTGGATGGAGAACATCCGGGACTGGGCAGTCGGACGTCAGCTGTGGTGGGGGCACCGCATCCCAGCCTGGTTCTGCCCGGACGAGCACATCACGGTCAGCGACGAAGCCGACGGACCCTCCGCCTGCGCGACCTGCGGGCGCCCGGTCGCCGACCTGGTCCAGGAGTCGGACATCTTCGACACCTGGTTCAGCAGCGGCCTGTGGCCGTTCTCGACCCTCGGCTGGCCGGACGAGACTCCCGACCTGCGCCGGTTCTACCCGACCTCGGTCATGGAGACCGGCTACGACATCCTGTTCTTCTGGGTCGCGCGGATGATGATGCTCGGCCTGTTCCTTACCGATGTCGAGCCGTTCCACACCGTGTACCTGCATGGCCTGGTCCGCGCCCAGGGCGGGGTGAAGATGAGCAAGACGAAGGGCAACGTGACCGATCCGGTCGAGCTCATCGACGAGATCGGGGCGGATGCGGTGCGCCTGGCGCTGACGACCGGGACCTCGCCCGGCGCCGACCAGCGGCTGACGATGGCCAAGCTCGAGCGGTCGCGGAACTTCGCCAACAAGCTTTGGAATGCCGCCCGCTTCGTGGTCGGCCGCGAGCCGCCCGTCGCGGACTCCGCTGTCGGCGAAGACGGTGCAGCCGGCCCGGAGACGCTGCCCGAGCGTTGGATCCGGTCCCGGCTCGCGGCGACGACCACCGAGGCCACGGCACGGCTCGATCGCCTCGACCTGGGCGGATACGCGGGGCTGGTGATGGATTTCGCCTGGAGCGACCTGTGCGACTGGTACCTCGAGATGGCGAAGATCGACCTGCGGGATCCTGAGCGCGCTGCGAGCTCGAGGCGGGTGTGGCAGACCGGACTCGACGTCCTGTCCGACACGCTTCGCCTGATCCATCCGGTCATGCCGTTCGTGACCGAGGAGATCTGGGCCTCGCTGCCGCCGGCCGGACCATGGACGGACCCTGGCGTGGATCGGCCGCTGCTGATCAGCGCGCCGTGGCCAGACGGCGGCGCGCGGGACCTGGAAGCCGAAGCGAGTTTCGACGCCCTGGCCGAGGTCGTCCGCGCCGCCCGGAACCTCCGGACCGAGGCCGGCCTGCCGGCTGGCCAGACGGTCACCCTCCACCTCGCGCCGACGAGCGCGGACGCCACGGACGCGATCGAGGCTGGGCGGCGCTACCTCGAGCCCCTGGCGCGGGTCCGCGGCCGGCTCGCGGCTCCGGGGACGGTCGCCCCTGCCGGCGCGGCGGCGACCGGTCTCGGCGCGATCTGGCTGGGCGAGGGCGCCGCCGCTGAGGCTCCTTCGGCGCCACGCGACCGCATCGAGGACCTTCGCCGCAACCGGGATCGGCTGCGGGCGCTGCTCGCCGACACGGCGTTCACCGGCCGCGCCCCGGCGGCCGTGGTCCAGCGCGAGCGCGAGCGGCTGGCGGACATTGAGGAGCGGCTGCGGCAGGTCGGCGGCCAAATGGGGCCGGGGTAGAATCGCCGCTGTGGGACTGTTTCGTCGTCGCAAGCCCGAGCCGGAGCCCGAGCCGGCCGCCGAGACGAGTTTCGGCCTCGTCACCGGGCGCCAGTACTCGGTGGCCCTCGCCTACCTCGCCCGCGCCGGGGACGCCGTCCGACTGGCGCCCGGGCCTGACGTTCTGGCCAGCCTGCCCCGGATCGTGGAGCCGCTGACGCTCGACGGAGTCGAGGTCGTGGCCCCCCTGCCCCTCGAGCTCGCGTCCGCCGCCCCGGCCATCGAGCGCATCTCCGAGCTCGAGCAATGGATCCTCGCCCGCCGCCAGGCGAGCCCGGTGACCCGCCACGCGCTCCACGTCCTGGAGATGACCGAGGCGATCGACATGACGATCGACACCCTCATCTGTGGTCTGCTGCACGGCGAGACCGATACGACCGGCTACCCGACCTACGATGCCATCAGCGGTGGATTGGCCAGCCATTTCGACGACCTCACCGGCGAGCTGATCGTGCGGGCGGTGGTCGGCTGGGGCGGCAAGGGACAACGTGGAGACACCGAGCGCATCGGCACCAGGCTCCTGAGCAACCTCCAGCAGCAAGTCCTCGTCTCGGGCCTGCGGGTGAGCAGCGCCGAAGCCCCGGTCCGCGGCCAGGCTGGTGAGGGCCGGGTCTGCGGCCACTGCGGGTTCGACTCGACGGGCACCGGCGCGTTCTACTGCCCAAAGTGCGGGATGCGGCTCGGCGGAACGGCGTAGCCATCGGTACATTCGTCCCATTGTCCGTGGGCCCCCACGGCATGGAGACTGGTGCCCCGAGTCACCGCATCAAAGGGCACTCATGGAACGACCCCGAGTCCTGCTTGCCGCGCACGACGATGCCGCCGCGATCGCCCAGGCCCTGGCACGGGCGGGCTTCGAGGTCATCGGCAGTGAAGACGCCTATGAGGCCCTGCTGCTCGAGGGCCACAAGCCTGAGATGGCGGTCATCGACGCCGACCTTGCCCCGAGCACCGTCCGGCGGGTTCACGCCCGGCTGAACGAGGACGGCCCGGTCCCGGCCCTGATCCTCCTCGGTGACGAGAACGGGGACCTGGACGACGTGTGGCAGGTCAGCGACGAGTTCGTCGTGAAGCCGGCCCTCCCCGACGCCCTCGTGTTTCGGCTGCAGGCGCTCCTCATCCGTTCCGGGGCCGCCGCGACACCACCCCCCACGGTCGAGGACGTGGCCCCGGTCATGATCGGCGCTCACGACCCGACCCGCTCCCGGGTGGTGGCGGTCTTCGCCCCCAAGGGCGGCGTGGGCAAGACGACCGTGGCCGTGAACCTCTCGGTCGCGCTCCGCCTTCAGACCCGCGTCCCGGTCCTGCTCCTCGACGCGGACGCCGGGGTCGGCAACGTGACCGCGGTCATTGATGTGCCAGCCCGGCGCGGCCTGGCCGACATCGCCGACAGCCCGCCCGAGCACTGGGACGACGAGGCTTTCCGCGCGATGGTGGTGACCCACGAGGACAGCGGGCTCGACGTGCTCACCTGGGGATTCGAGCCGGGCGACGCGGAGCGGATCGGTCCCGACCTGCTGATCGCGGCGGTCCGCTGGGCGCGACAGCACTACGAGATCATCGTCGTCGACACCCACCCCGGCTACGACGACCGAACGGTCGCGATGCTGTCAGTCGCCAACGAGATCCTGCTGACCGTCACCCCCGAGGTCGGGCCACTGCGGAACAGCGCCCAGTTCCTGCACCTGGCCCATGAGCTGGGCATCGACGACACGATCCGGGTGGTCGCCAACCGCGCGAATCATGGGGTCGCCATCCGCGACATGGAGAGCGCCCTCGGGCGACCCGTGATCGCAACCATCGTGTCCGCGGGCGCAACGGCGGTGATGGCCGCCAACTCTGGCACGCCGCTCGTCCTCCGCTTCCCGAAGGAGCGGATCACGGCCGACCTCCATCGCCTGGCCCGCGTCGTGGCCGGGACGGAGGAGCCGCGCGCCGTCGGTCAGGCGGAGAAGCGACGGTGGTCGTTCGCCACCATCCTCCGGGCCGGAGACGCCACCTCCAACTGACCGTTGCCGGCGCAGGGGCGTCCTGCGATCATCCGGCGACCGTGCCGACCTACGACTACCGATGCCGCGAGTGCGGCCACACGATCGAAATCATGCACTCGATCCTCGAGGACGGCCCGGACGCCTGCGAGCGCTGCCGTGGACCCGTGGACCGGGTCCTGCACCCGGCCGGAGTGATCTTCCGCGGGAGCGGCTTCTATGTCACCGATTCCCGTCGCTCGAGCGCGCCGACAGAGGGGACCGGCGACGGCAGCAGCGGCTCGGACGGGGCGTCCAAGGCGAGCCCGAAGGTGACGGACTCGACCAGCTCGAAGGGGAAGAGCGAGGGCGGCGGATCCAGAGGCGGATCCGACTGATCAGGCGCTGAGCGTCTGGGGCGCGCCGCAGCGGCGGCAGAAGCGGGCGGTGGCCGACACGGTCAGGCCGCACGCCCCGCAGGGGCGCACGGAGGCGCGCTGGGCCCCGGACTCGAGGTAGCGGGTCGAGGCGTCCCACACCGCGGCCAGGGCCGTGCTGTTGGCCGCTGAACCGGCGCCACTCGAACGGTAGGGGAGGGCATCTCGCTGGCCGATCGACACCGTCCCTTCGCCGGGGTCATCGATGCCGAGCTTGTCGAGCTGGGAGCGGCGCGCGGCCAGGCTCTCGGGCACGGGCTCGGTGCTCGCCGGCTGGCGCGGGACGAGCGGGCCACGAACGAAGGTATCGCGGAGGTCCCGCTTCGGCGCGGTGGAAAGCGGCGGTTCGAATGGCACTGGCGGCTCGGCTGCTTCCTCCGCTGACGCCGCGAATAGCTCCTCGACCGGCTCAACGTCCTCACCCTCCGCCTGGGCGGCCAGCGTGATCTCCGGCTCTTCCGCGGGGGCTTCGTCGGCGTCGGCAGCTGCGGCGATTGGTTCCTCGACCGGTTCCTCGACGGGAGCCACGATCCCGTCCTCGCTCGGCCAGGCGAGCGCCGGCGCCACGCCTTCCTGTGCCGGCCACGCAGGAGCCTCGGCGGTGGTCAGCATCGGGGTCTCTGGCTCCGGCTCGGGCTCGGGCAGGAACAGCGGATGAGCCAACCGTTCGTCGAATCCGGCGATGTCGTCGATCCCCGGCACCGGCACACAGGAGCGGCAGCGGCCGGCGTCGTCGTTCCAGCAGCTGACGCAGGTGTAGCGTCGACAGTCGAAGCAGAAGTTGAACGTTTCCTGGAAGGCGTCGATCTGTCGGGCGGCGACCTGCTCCTCCTCGGCGCGCATGCCGTCGTTGAGGGAGTCCGCCAGGCTGTCGGTGCTCATGATGAACTGGCGCAGCCCGGTCATCAGGCCACGCGTCTTCTGGGTCCGCGACATCGGCTCGGGGTTGCCGAGATCGAAGCGCGTGCCGCAGCGCTCGCAGAAGGATTCGGTCAGCAGCTCAGTCATGCATCAGTACCCGAGTCGGCGGGGTGAGAAAGTATAGCCACGGGCCTCCCACGCGCCGGATCGGGCCAAAGTACCGCGGCGGGCGCCGTTCGTACCCCGTGCTAGGATCGCTGGCCGTGGGCATCTTCCGACGCCTCGAGGGGTTCCTCGAGCGGGTGGTCGAGGCGCCCGCCGGACGCATGGGGGCGGCACCGCAGCCGGTGACCCTGGCCAAGCGGATCGCGCGCGCCATGGACACCAACAAGCGTTTCGGCGAGGACGGCGTGATCGTCCCGAACCGCTATGTGCTGCATCTCAGCCCGGCCGACTACGCCTCCTTCGAGTCGTACCACGGGTCACTGGAAGACGACCTGGCCCACGACGTGCTGACCCGCGCCCGCCACGAGGGCTACCGCCTGATGGCCCGGCCGCGGGTCATCCTCCGTGCCGACACCCTGGTCCCGCGGGGCGAGGTGCGGGTCGCTGCCGCGGTCGCGGACGACGAGGCCGTTCCGATCGAGGCCCGACCCGAGGCAGACCTGACCGCCGTCCTGGCCCGGCCCGGTCACGCCGTCCCGGAGCCGAACACCGCGTCGCGGGCCTACCTGGTGGTCCAGACCGATGGCGGCCCGGCCGCCCGCTTCGACCTCGGTGGCGCGCTGATCGCCGTCGGCCGGGGCGCCGACAACGACGTGATCCTCGATGATCCGCAGGTGAGCCGCCATCACTGCCAGCTGAAGCTCCAGCACGGCGCATACGGATTCGTCGATCTCCAGAGCCGAAACGGCTCGCTGGTGAACGGCCAGGCGGTCGAGGAGATCGCGCTGGCCGATGGCGACCGGATCCGGATCGGAAACACCAGCATCGAGTTCCGGCTGCGCGGATGACCGACCCCGCCCCGTGACCAACGACATCCTGCGGCTGATCCTCCTCGCTCTCCAGCTCGGGTTCCTCGCCCTTCTGTTCCTGGTGCTCTACCGATTCGCCCGCGCCCTCCGCGCCGACCTGCGCCAGGCCGAGGCCGCGCAGGCCGCGTCACGCACCGGGATCGGCCGTCTCGTGGTCCTCGAGTCGCCCGGCGGCGAGCCTGCGGTGGACCGCGTGCTGTACATCGGGCCGATCACCACCCTGGGTCGAGACGTCAATAGCACGATCTATGTCGACGATGAGTTTGCCAGCGGCACGCACGCGGCCCTGACCTTCCGGGGCCGGGCGTTCTACGTCGAGGATCGCGGCAGCACCAACGGGACGTGGGTCAACGGGCATCGCATCCAGCGCCCGGTGGCCCTCTCCTTCGGTGACGAGCTCACCGTCGGCCGGGTGCGATTCCGGCTCGAGCGCTGACCGTGTACCGCTTCGCGACCCGGCGGGTCGAGTTCACGCTCCTCGTCCCGGTGCTGCTCCTCGTTCCGCTCGGGGTCGCCGTGACGAACATCGCCCAGACCGGGGTCGCCGAGATCGGACCGATGGCGGTCGCGATCGCCTTCGTGGTGCTCATCGCCCTGGCCCATCTCGCCCTGGCCTGGTCGGGACATCGGGGCGACGAGCTGCTCCTCCCCGCCGCCGCCGCGATGGGTGCGATCGGGGTGGTGATGCTCAACCGCCTGCCGCAGGACCTCGCCGGCAACGCGGCCCTCAACCTCGGCATGGTCGGTACCCAGCTGGCCTGGTTCGGCGTCGGCCTGGCGGCGATGCTGGTCGTCGCCATCGGTCTGCGCGACGACGGGTTCCTCCGCCACTACAAGTACAGCTGGGGACTGTTCGCCGCCCTGCTCCTGGTCGTCACCTTCCTGTTCGGGACCGAGGTCAACGACGCCCGCCTGTGGATCGTGATCGGGCCGTTCGGCTTCCAGCCGTCGGAGGCGATCAAGGTCATGCTCGTGATCTTTCTCGCCGGCTACCTGGCCGAGAATCGGGCCGTGCTGGCCGGCGCGAGCCTGCGCCTGGGGCCGCTCACCCTTCCGCCACTCCCGTACCTCGCGCCCATGCTGATCGTGTTTGCGGCGGTGATGCTGGTCGTGGTCGTGAGCCGCGACCTCGGCACCGCACTGCTCTTCTTCGGCGTGTTCCTGACCATGCTGTTCGTGGCCACCGGTCGCCGCGCATACGTCGTGTTCGGGATGGTCCTGTTCGTGGCTGGGTCCGCAGTCGCGTACCTGCTGTTTCCGCACGTCGCCGAGCGGATCAACACCTGGATCGACCCGTGGGCCGATCCGAGCGGCTCCGGCTACCAGGCCATCCAGGCCCTGTACGCGTTCGCCCGCGGCGGGCTGTTGGGAGAGGGACTTGGCCAGGGGCTGCCGATGATCGAAGGCCGGCTGCCGGTCCCCGCCGTCCATACCGACATGATCTTCGCCGCGATCGGCGAGGAGCTGGGGTTGCTCGGCGGGGTCGCGCTCCTCGGTATGGTCGCCATGCTGATGGCCCGTGGCCTCCGGATCGCGGTCCTGGCCCGGGACGACTTCAGCACGATGCTGGCCGCCGGACTGACCGCCGGGCTGGTCCTCCAGAGCCTGATCATCATCGGCGGCAACCTGAAGGTCGTGCCCCTCACCGGGATCACCCTTCCGTTCGTCAGCTACGGAGGGTCGAGCCTGCTGGCGAGCTTCGTCGTGGTCGGCATCCTGCTGTCGATCAGCCATCGATCCACGCCGCCGACCGCGGCGCCGGGTCCCGAGTCAGGCCCGTGATCGCGATTCACCTCCCCAGACTGGCCACGGCGCTGCTGCTCGTCTTCGCGCTCCTGGTCGGCGCGATGTCGTGGTGGCAGGTCGTTGCCGCCTCCTCGCTCGAGTCGAGGCCCGACAACCCCGCCCTGATCGCCGCTCACCGGAGCCAGCCACGGGGTACGATCTTCGACCGCAACGGCACGCTGCTGGCCGCGACCGAGGTGATCGACGACCTCGCCCGGCGCGGATATGTCGATCAGGCCTCCACCCACCTCATCGGGTACGCCTCGCTGCGCTACGGCACGGCCGGAATCGAGCGCGCCTGGGACGAGCTCCTCGTCGGCCTCCGCGACCCGAACCCACTCCACGACATCGTCAACGACGTGCTCCAACGGCCACCCGAGCCCCACGACCTCGTGCTGACCGTGGACCAGCGGTTGCAGGCCTTCGCCGCAGCCCAGCTGAGCGGCAGCGTCGGGGCGCTCGTCGCCCTTGACCCGGCGACCGGCGAGGTCCTTGCCCTGACCTCCAGCCCGACCTTCGACGCGACAGCCATCAGCGGCGACCCGGCCACGGCCGAGGCGCCGTGGCTCGCCCTCCAGGCCGATCCGAGCCTGCCGCTGGTGAATCGGGCCACGACCGGGGTCTACGTCCCCGGGTCGGTGATGAAGGTGCTGACCGCGGCGGCCGCGCTCGACGCGGGGGTCATCACCCCGGACACCACCTTCCCGACACAGCCTCAGGAGGAAGTGAGCGGCTTCGTGGTCAACGGGTTCACGATCCGTGAGCATGACCTGGCCGGCGTCCCGCCTGCCCTGTGGGACCTGTCCGAGGCGATGCAGATTTCGAGCAACATCTACTTCGCCCACGTCGGGCTGGAGCTCGGCCAGCGCCCATACCTGGCGGGGGCCAGCGCCTTTGGCTTCTGCGATGGGCTCCGGATCGGGCCCGCCAGCCACGGCCTTCCGGTCTCCCCATCGGCGGTGACCGCCCTGACCAGCACCGGCTGCGCTGACTTCGTGGACGACGCGGAGCTGGCGTCGGCGGCCTTCGGCCAGGCGCGTGTGACGGCGACACCGATGCAGATGGCGCTGGTGGCTGCCACCATCGCCAACCACGGGACGATGGTCGAGCCCTTCGTCGTGCGCGAGGTCCGAGCGCTCGATCCCGCCGGCGGGCCGGCGGTCGTGACGGCGACCTACGACAGCCCGGGCCTCCGGTCGGTGGTCAGTCCGCTGGCCGCGGATCAGACCCGGCAGGTCATGGTCGACGCCGTGCATGGCCCGCTTGGCGCTCCATACGCCGGGGCGGCCGATGTCGCTCGCTACGGCATCGGGGGTGTCGAGACCGCCGGCAAGACCGGGACGGCCGAGCGTGGTGACGGGCTGCCGCCGCATTCGTGGTTCATCGGATTCGTCCCTGCGGACGACGGTTCCACCCCGGCGATCGCGATCGCGGTCATCGTCGAGGGGGCGGGGTCCGGCTCCACCTCGGCGGCCCCCATCGGCGGCCGGGTCATGGCTGAGTGGCTGCGGCTGAACGGGATTTGAACCCAAGCCCGGGCGCCGGCGTCATACCCGTGGTGAACCGTTCCGCTCGCGGCTGCGGTATTGTCCGGTGACCCACCCCCGCACCCAGGAGCCATTCGTGAACGTCCAGGAGCCTGCCGAGCGCACCGTCAGCAACATCGAGCGCGTCATCGTCGGCAAGCACGCCGAGGTGCGGCTCGCCCTGGTGGCGCTCCTGACCGAGGGCCACATCCTCATCGAAGACGTCCCGGGTGTCGGCAAGACGATGCTGGCAAAGGCGTTGAGCAAGAGCATCGGCTGCACCTTCAGCCGCATCCAGTTCACCCCCGACCTCCTGCCGTCGGACGTCACCGGCCTGTCGATCTTCAACCAGAAGTCCCAGGATTTCGAGTTCCGCTCCGGACCGATCATGGCCCAGGTCGTGCTCGCCGACGAGATCAACCGGGCGACGCCGAAGACCCAGAGCGCGCTGCTCGAATGCATGGAGGAGGGGCAGGCGACGATCGACGGGGTGAGCCATGAGATGCCGAGCCCGTTCCTCGTGATCGCCACTCAGAACCCCATCGAGTACGAGGGCACGTTCGCCCTGCCCGAAGCCCAGCTCGATCGGTTCCTCCTCCGCATCCGACTCGGCTATCCCAAGCCGATGGAGGAGCTCGTCATCCTCGACGAGCAGAAGCGGACCCATCCGATCGAGTCGCTCCAGCAGGTCCTGACCATCGATGAGCTGCGCCAGATGCAGGCCGGGGTGAAGGAGATCTACGTCGACCAGGGGGTGGCGGACTACATCATTCGCCTGGTGGGCGCGACCCGCGAGCACGCCGACGTCTATCTCGGCGCCTCACCTCGCGGATCGCTGCACCTCTACAAGGCCGCGCAGGCACTCGCCGCGATCAACGGTCGCGACTACGTGATCCCGGATGACGTCAAGCAGCTGGCGGTGCCCGTCCTTGGGCACCGCATCATCGTGCGCAGCCAGGCGTCGCTCCGCGAGGTCGACAACGACGCCATCGTCCGCGAGATCCTGACCACCATCCCGATCGCGGAGCCGACCGAAGCCGGCGCCCCGGCGTAGGCCGGACAACGGACGGCATCCCCGCCCATGGGACGCGTCGGCCGTCGGCTCCCGGTGATCTTCGTCGCCACCGTGCTGGTGGTCGCCGCATTCAGCACCGGCCTGACGGTCCTGTTCTTCCTGGTGTATCTCGCGGGAGCCCTGGTCATTGGTTCGTGGTGGTATGCCCGTCGGGGACTGGGCGGGGTGCGGGCCGGCTATCACGTCCTGAACGCGCGCGCGCAGGTCGGGGAGCAGCTGCACGCGGTCTATCGCATCGACAACGACGCGGGATGGTCGAAGCCGTGGCTGGAGGTCACGAACGACTCGAACCTGCCGATCGGGCTCCCGGGGCGGGTCATTGGGGTCCCGGCGGTCGGCAGCAGGCAATGGCTGTCCAAGGTCTCGCTCAGCCGGCGCGGAACGTACCGGATCGGTCCGGTGAAGGTGCGCACCGGCGACCCGTTCGGGCTGTTCACCTCCGAGATGCTCGTTGGCCGCCCGACGACGGTCGTCGTCTTCCCCAAGGTGTTCGAGCTGCCCCACTGGCAGCTCCCGCCGGCCCCGATCGAGGGAACGGCGGCGACCCGCCGACGGCGGGAGATGGCTTCACCGCTGGCCGCCACCATCCGGCCGTACGCGCCGGGGGACGCGATCAACCGGATCCACTGGCCGACCAGCGTTCGCCACGGCGAGCTGCAGGTCAAGGAGTTCGATCCGGAGCAGGCGGCCGACCTGTGGCTCATCCTCGACCTGGACCGGTCCGCCCACGTCGGCACCGGTGATGGCTCATCGGTGGAGACCGCGATCAGCGTCGCGGCCTCGATCGCGGTGCGGACCCTCGCGGACAACCGGGCGGTCGGCCTGACCGCCTCCGCGCGGCGGGCTCACGTCCTGACCCCGGACCGCGGCTCACGGGTGGAGCAGAAGATCCTGCATCTCCTGGCCAACGTCCAGGCCGATGGGGTGCAGCCGCTGGCCGAAGTGGTGACCGCCAGCCTGCCCCAATTCCGGCGCGGGATGACGGTCTGCATCGTCACCGGGTCGACGGCTCGCGACTGGGTCCGTCCCCTCGCCACGCTGCCACGCCGGGGCATCGGTCTGATTGCCGTCCTCCTCGACCTCGGGTCGTTCGCGGTCGCGGCGGGGCAGGAGCCGGCGACCAGCGCCGCGGAGATGGCCGCTGTCGGCCACGCCCTGAGCGAGTACGGCATCGCCCATCTCCAGTTGCGGGCCGGCGACGACCCGGCGCGGGTCCTCGTGACCCGGGAGCGGATCCGTGTCTGACGATCTGGTCGAAGAGAAGCGGGTGATCCCCGGCCCCCGGGAGGGATGGATGAGCGTCGCCCTGCTCGGAGTGATGCTCCTGAGCCTGTGCTGGGCGGTGCAGTCGGCCGGCTGGCTCGACCGTATGGAGTTTCTCGTGCCGGTCGCGCTCTGGGCCCTCGTCGCCGGGCTGGCCTTTGGGATGAGCCGCCTTTCGGTGGCCGTCACCCTTCCGGTGTCGGCCCTGCTCGGGGCCGGGATCGTCCTGTGGTCCATCGGCGGGGAGTTCCATCCCGAGCTCGGCCAGCTGGCCCGCCTGGACGCCATGCGTGCGGTGGCCCTGGATGCCGCCCTCAGTGCGTACCGCTTCGGCGCCATCCAGCAGGCGGTGGTGATGGCCATCGGTTTCGGCGTCCTGATGTGGACGACCGCGTATACCGCGGCATTCGTGATGTTCCGGCGCCATCACGTCCTGGACGCGATCCTGCTCATCGGCGCATTCCTGGTCATCAACCTGGTCGCGACCGTCCGCGACCTGTTCTTCTACCTGGTCCTGTTCGCCCTTGCCTCCCTCCTGCTCTGGCTCCGGGCGAGCCTCGTGGAGCGACGCTCAGGCTGGCAGACGCGTCGGGTGACCGAGAATCTCGACGTCCCGACTTCGATCATGCGCAGCGGGGTGGTCTTCACCGCCATCTCCATCGGCCTGGCATGGGTCCTGACCTCGGTGGCCGTGGCGGCTCCGCTGACCGCGGCGGTCCGCAGCCTGGACCAGCTGTGGCTCGACTTCGCGACCGAGGCCAGCGGCTTCTTCCAGGGCCTGAACAGCTCCGGGGCCCGCCCGATTTCGGCTGGATTCGGCAGCTCCGTCACGGTTGGCCCTTCGTGGACCACGTCCGATGAGCCGATTCTCAACCTGCGTGCGGAGCGGCCCTACTACCTCGCGACGTTCATCTACGACCACTACACCGGCCGTGGCTGGACGGCATCCGGCCTGACCACCCGATCCGTCGCCGCCGAGGAGGACGTCTTCCCCGCGTGGACTCCCGATCGACCGCAGTCGGCCGAGGGCTTCGAACCGGTGACGGTCCAGGTCGAGATCCTGCAGCCCCAGGGCCGCAACCTCTACACCCCGGGCTTCCCGGTGCGATTCTTCGCGCCGACGCTCGTCTCCGAGCTGGGCGGCTTGCCGACGTTCGGCACCGTCCAGGCAGCCGGCAGCCTGGATTCGGGCCAGATGTACGACGTCACGGCCATCGTGTCCGACGTGACCGAGGCCCAGCTGGCGGCGGCGATCACCGACTACGAGCCGGAGGTCACGAGTCTCTACCTCGACACCACGGGCATCACTCCGGACGTCGCGGCGCTGGCTCACGAGATCGTGGCCGGGGTGGAGCCGGACCCCTACCACCAGGCGAAGGCGTTGGCCGGGTACCTGCGGGGGGATGGCTTCACGTATGACACCTCGGTCATCCTCCCCTCCGACCCGACCGTGGACATGGTCAGTCACTTCCTGAACTCTCCCGACGGGCGGCGCGGGTTCTGCGTCTACTACTCGTCAGCGATGGTGCTCATGGCCCGCAGCCTGGGCATCCCGGCGCGCTGGGTCGTCGGCTACGCCCCCGGGGAGCGGGTCGAGGACGGGATCTTCCAGGTGACCCAGAAGAACTCCCACGCCTGGGCGGAACTGTACTTCCCCGGCTACGGCTGGCAGATCTTCGAGTCCACCAAGAGCATCAACCCCCGGTTCGCGCGGGCGAGCGGAGAGCCGGGCGTGGCTCCAGTCCTTCCGCGCCGGGGCGTGGACGCCGGCCCGTTCGGGCCGGGCACCCTGTCGCCCACGAAGTACGGCGAACCGGCCGAGTCGTTCCAGCCGATTCCCGGTGGTCACCAGGCCGGCGATGAGCCGGTGGTCAACGACACGCGCGAGGGCAACGGCTGGATCTTCCTCGCACTGGCCGGGATCGCACTCCTGATCGGGGTATGGCGCTGGTTCTCCGCGCGCCGTCGGTTCCGCTTCCTGTCACCGGGGGACCGTGGCTGGGCGCGGCTCAACCTCGCCGCCCAGCGGGCGGGAATCGGTCGGCATCCGTCGGAGACCTTCTACGAGTACGCGGGCTGGCTGGAGACCGAGCTGCCGTCCCGAGCGGACGAGATCCGAACCATCGCCGACGGGAAGGTGTGGTCCGCCTACTCCGGCCGCTCGATGAGCGAGCGGGCGATCGAGGCCATCGAGCGCGCGTGGGACCGCCTGCGCATGCCACTGACCGCGCTTGCCATCCGGCGGCGCCTGTCGGCGATCCTCCGCCGCCCGGCCTAGGCCGCGCCGGAGCCGCGTCTAGACCGGAACGCTCGTCCCCGCTGCTGCCTCGTACGCCGCACGCCCGGCGTCGCGGGCTCGTGCGCCGTCCGCTGCCACCCCGACCTCGGACAGTGCCTCGCCCACGACCTCAAGGGCGGCGTCGATCTCCTCCCAGGTGACGTCGCCCATGTGGCCGACACGGAGGATCTTCCCTGTCCACTTGCCCTGGCCCCCGGCCACCACAAGTCCGCGAACGCGCATCGCGCCGCCCAGCGCCGACCACTCGATCCCCTCAGGCAGCCAGGCGGCAGTCACCGTCGCCGAACGATGCTCGGGGGCCGCGACCAGGGCCAGGCCGAGACCCTCCAGGCCGGCGGCGGTTCCGGCCGCGATCGCCGCATGGCGGGCCCAGGTACGCTCGCGACCCTCCGCTTCGAGGGCGGCGACGCCGACCTGCAGCCCGAAGAGGACGCTCACCGCCGGGGTCCACGGCGTCTGTCCCTTTTCGGCCCAGGTCCGCGCCTCGCGGAAGTCCCAGTAGTAGCGCGGCATGCGGGCCGACTCCTCGGCCGCCCGGGCTCGCGCCCCGACCGCGGCGATGGCGATTCCGGGTGAGGCCATGAAGGCCTTCTGTGACGCGCTGACGACGAGATCTACGCCCCAGCCGTCCATCTCGAAGGGCATCGCCCCCAGCCCGCTGATGCCGTCCACCAGGATGAGCGGCGCTCCCGGAGCGGCGCGGACCGCGGTCGCGAGCTCGCGCAGTGGGTTGGCGACCCCAGTCGAGGTCTCGTTGTGGGTCAGCAGCACCGCGGCGTATGGCGGCTCGGCAGCCAGGTACTCCGCCACTTGGCCCGGGTCGGCGGCCTCGCCCCACTCGAAATCGACCCGGTCGACGTGAGCGCCGAAGATCTCGGCGATCTTTGCGAACCGATCGCCGAAGGCGCCGATCGACACGCCCAGCACCCGGTCACCCGGCGACAGGACGTTGACCACCGCCGCCTCGAGCGAGCCCGTCCCCGAGCCGGTCAGCAGGAACACCTCGCCATCGGTCCCGATCAGCCGGCCGAGCCCCTCCGTCGTCTCGCGGAGGAGCTCTCCGAACTCCGGTCCGCGGTGGTTGATCATCGGCCGCGCCTGTGCGTCGCGGACCGCGCGCGGGATGGGCGTCGGGCCCGGGACCCGGAGGTTCTGTTCCATGCCACGCATGATACCGACGGACTAGACTCGGGCCATGCCCCGGCGCCGGCCGTCGGCCCAGCCCGACCGACCCCTGTTCGAGGAGCAGCCGGCGACCGGCGCGCCCCTCGCCGCCCGCCTGCGGCCGACCTGCCTGGACGAGTTCGTCGGCCAGCGTCACCTCGTCGGGGGAGATGGGGCCCTGCTCAAGGTCGCCCGCCCCGGCTACCTGCCGAGCCTCGTCTTCTGGGGCCCGCCGGGCAGCGGCAAGACGACCCTCGCTCGGCTCATCGCCGAGGAAACCGGCGGAACATGGCGTCAGCTGAGCGCGGTCACCAGTGGGGTCGCGGATGTGCGGACGCTGGTGGCCGAGGCCCGAGGTCTGCGTGAGGCGGGAGGCCGGACGATCCTGTTCATCGACGAGCTCCATCGGTTCAACAAGGCCCAGCAGGATGCCCTCTTGCCCCACGTCGAGGACGGGACGATCACGCTGCTCGGCGCGACCACCGAGAACCCGTACTACGAGCTGAACTCGCCGCTCCTCAGCCGCCTGCGGGTCTACCGTCTCGAGCCGCTCGACGCGGACGACCTGGCGGTCATCGTCAACCGTGGACTGACCGATGCGGCCGGCCTGGCCGGCCGGGTGACCCTGACCGATGACGGCCTGACTGCCCTGCTCGATCTCTCCGGCGGCGACGCGCGCCAGGCGCTGAACGTCCTCGAGGCCGCCGCCTCGACCGCCCCTGACGGCGCGGCGCTCGATGCGAGCGCGATCGCCTCGGCAGCCCAGGAGCGGCTGCTCGCCTATGACCGCGCCGGCGACGGCCACTACGAGGCGATCAGCGCCTTCATCAAGTCGATGCGCGGCAACGACCCGGACGCGGCGCTCTACTGGTGCGCCTCGATGGTGGCGGCCGGGGAGGACCCGACCTACATCGCGCGAAGGATCGTGATCGCCGCCAGCGAGGACGTGGGCAATGCCGATCCGCGCGCCCTCCAGATCGCGGTGGCCGCGATGCAGGCGGTGGAGATGATCGGCCTGCCGGAAGCCCAGTACGCGCTGGCCCAGGCGGCCGCTTACGTGGCGTCTGCCCCGAAATCGAACCGGGCCGGCGCGGCCTACTGGGCGGCCCTGGCCGATGTCGAGGCGCGCGGCCGGCTGCCGGTGCCGCTCCATCTGCGACAGGGCACGCATCGACGGCTCGCCCGGGAGCAAGGTCACGGGAAGGGCTACCTCTACCCGCACGACTATCCGAACGCCGACGTCGAGCAGCAGTACCTGCCAGACGAGCTCGTGGGGACGGTCTACTACGAGCCCTCGGACCAGGGGATGGAAACGCAGATCGGGGAGCGGCTTGCGCGTCTGCGCGCAGCGCGCCGCACGGGAGGGTAGCCGGGTCGTGCACCGGGCCGCCCGTGGTGCTCCGCGTCACCGGTGGCGTTGAACCGAACGGACAGCCCGCCGGTACCCCTAATGGAGTCCCGCGCGCCCTGCGGGGACGGTGGAGGAGACATTGAGCATGCGACGGTTCACGACATCACTTCTGGCCGGGCTGGTGCTGGTCATCGCCCTCGCCGGCAGCGCGCTCGGCCACGTGCACGGCGTCACGCCGCTGCCGTGCAATGCGAATGACAACGCGGCGACGTCGGGCGGCAATCGGACCAATACCACGCCGGCTGCCGCGGCGAACGGCGGACCGATTTCGGGGGTGATCCCGTTCGGCACAGGGAACGCGGAGGCCGGGAATCTCGACAGTGGTGAGGGAGGACGGAATTCGGCGCTCTGTGACTGATTTCCGCCCGATTCCAGCGAGCGCCCGGGTCATCGACCCGGGCGCTGACGTCAGCTCGGGGCGATCCCGGAAACGTTGACGATGACCACAGCCGCGGCGAGCAACGCGGTCATGACTAGGACGAGGATGCCGGTGTTCCGCAGGTCCCGCATCACGTAGTGGTACTCCTCGCGTGCCCCCTCGCCGAGTCGGGAGGTGGACGCCGCCGCGAAGGACGGTGCCGTCGGCCGCCGAGCCGCAGAAGCGTCGGCCGTGGGTTGCACCGCGGCGGGCGGCGCTGCGGACGGCTGGGTCGCAGGAGCCGCCGCAGAAGGCGCCGGGCCCTGGCGCGTGCGGCGCTGCTGGCGGGCTCGACGCGTGGCGGCCTTACCGGTCCGTCGGGGCATGGATACCTCGTGATTGAAGCGGAACCGCCGGCGGGCGGGCCGGCGGAGGGTCGGTATGATAGCCCGCCGTGCCCGACCTGAACCAGTGGCTGCTCGATAACCTGTGGATCGTGGTCGGGATCCTGCTCGTCGGGCTCATCGGTCTGACCGCACGGGTCGTGATCCTGAACCGCCGCCTGTCACGAGCGACCGTCGCCTATCGGTCCCTGGCTGACGAGGCCAGCGGACGGCCGCTGGGTGAGGTCATTGTCTCCCACGGGGAGCGGGTCCGAACCGTTGAGAATCGGCTCGCCGAGGTCGATGGGCGCTACCGGCAGCTGGCGGACCGGTCCCGGGGCAGCCTCCAGCACATCGGCCTGGTGCGGTTCAACCCCTTCGAGGACACCGGTTCGGATCAGAGCTTCGCGATCGCCCTCCTCGATGACGAGTCGAACGGCATCGTGCTCAGCAGCCTGCACGGCCGCGCCGGGACCAGAATCTTCGCGAAGCCGATTCGGGTCGGGCAGGCGACCCACACCCTGTCCGACGAGGAGCAAGAGGCGCTCCGCATCGCGTCCGAACGCGACCGATAACCTGTCGCGCCGGCGCCGCACGCTGCCGGCATGCCCGAGCTTCCCGCTACCATCGAACCCGTGGCCGCCGTCGTCCCCGCGCCGAACCAGATCCCGTTCTTCGAGGAGCTGGAGGGAAAGGCCCCGCCACGTCGCCGTCATCTGCGCGTCCAGCCGCCGCTGCTCGCCGACCTCACTGCGCGCCAGCGGAAGGCGGTGACCTGGGGCGAGGGCCCGCTCCTCGTCGTCGCCGGCGCCGGCACCGGGAAGACCACGGTCCTCACCCGGCGAATCGCGTGGCTGATCGCGGAGCAGCGCGCGCGCCCCTCGGAGGTCCTGGCCCTGACCTTCACCGAGCGCGCCGCGGCGGAGATGCAGGAGCGCGTCGACCAGCTCGTGCCATACGGCTTCACCGATTCGGTCATCTGCACCTTCCACGCCTTCGGCGATCGGCTCATTCGCGAGCATGGCCTCGGTGTCGGCCTCTCGGACCAGGTCGCGGTCCTCTCGCGCCCCGAGCAGGTGACCTTCCTCCGCGAGCACCTCGACGAGCTGCCGCTCGATCGGTACCGGCCGCTCGGAGATCCCGCGCGCTTCCTATCCGCCCTGGCAACCCACTTCTCGCGCGCTCGCGACGAGGACATCTCGCCGGAGCAGTACGCTGCCGCCGCGGGTCGGCTCGTGGACCGGGCGGCTGAGGATCCATCCGATCTCGCGCTGGCCGAGGAGGCGGCCCGCCAGGCGGAGCTTGCCGCCGCCTATGCCACCTACGACCGCCTGCTGCGGGCCGCAGATCGGATCGACTTCGGTGACCAGGTCGGGCTCGCGCTCCGGCTGCTGCGGGAGCACCCGGACATCCTGGCCGAGGAGCGGAGTCGGTATCGCTACGTCCTGGTCGACGAGTTCCAGGACACGAACCACGCGCAGTTCGAGCTCGTCCGCCTGATGGCCCCGGCCCCTTCGGGCAACGTGACAGTGGTGGGAGACGACGACCAGAGCATCTACCGTTTCCGGGGCGCGGCCCTGTCGAACATCCTCGGCTTCCGGACGGCGTACCCGAAGACGGGCCGGGTGGTGCTGACCGACAACTTCCGCTCGCCGCAGCCGATCCTGGATGTCGCCTACCGGCTCATCCGGCACAACGATCCGGACCGGCTCGAGGTTCGAGAGCGGATCGACAAGCACCTGCGCGCCCGCGGGCCCGCGCTCGGGGCCCGGACCGAGCCGGTCAGCAGCCTCGCCTTCTCCAGCACCAGCGACGAGGCGGACGGCATCGCGGATCGGATCGCGGCCTCGGTGGCGGCCGGCCGCCGTCCAGCGGACCACGCCATCCTGGTCCGCGGCAACCGGGATGCGGACCCGTACCTGCGGGCGCTGAGCCTGCGGCGGATTCCGTGGCGGTTCAGCGGTACGGCCGGCCTCTACCGCCAGCCGGAGGTTCGCGTCCTGCTCAGCGTGCTGCGGGCGCTCAACGACGCCCAGGACTCGGTGTCCATCTATGACGTCGCGACGTCGGAGATCTTCGGGCTTGCCCCGGAGGATGCGTCCCGCGCCCTCAACCAGGCATCCCGCCGCCACCTGCCGCTGGAAGCGGCACTCCGCGAGGGGTTGCAGGACCCGTCCCGGGCCGCGCTCCGCGGGCCGGCGGCGAGCATCGCTCAGCGGGTGCTGGCGGCCGTGGACGCCCACCGCGAGCTGGCGGCTCGTCTGGAAGCAGGGGAGATCCTCTACCGGTTCGTCACCTCCACCGGATGGCTCGGGCGGCTGGCGCTGGAGGCCCGGGAGTCCGGCCCCGAGCGCCTGCAGAACGTGGCTCGCCTGTTCGAGATCCTGCGCGGCGCATCCGCCGTCCTGCGGGATGCGCGCCTGCCGTTCCTCGTCGCCCGCCTCGACCTGTTCATCCAGGCCGGTGATGACCCGGCGACGGCGGACGCGGACCTGAGTGGAGGCGAGGCCGTCCATGTGCTGACCTGCCACAAGGCGAAGGGCCTCGAGTTCCCGATCGTGTTCATGGTCGGCATGGCGCAGGACCGGTTCCCGACGCGGTCTCGGCGCGACCCGGTGGACCTGCCGGAGGACCTCGTCCACGAAGGACCGGTAGACGGCGACTTCCACCTCGCCGAGGAGCGACGCCTGTGCTACGTCGGCATGACCCGCGCGCGGGAGTCGCTCGTCATGAGCTGGGCCCGGGACGAGGGCGAACGGCCCCGCCGGCCAAGCCAATTCCTGCTCGAATCACTCGACGCCGCAGCGCTGGAGGCGGACGTTCTGCGGCCGAGCCCCATCGAGCGCATCGAGCGCCTTCGGCCGCCGGCAGAAGCGGCACCCGCTGGCGCGGGTGCAACCGAACGGCGCCCCGGGCTGGTCGAACAGCCGCTGACTTTGAGCTATGGGCAGGTGAACGACTACACCGAGTGCCCGGCGCGCTACCGGTACGCCCATCTCATTCGCCTGCCAACCGCGGCCAGCCACGCCCTGGTGGTCGGAAAGGCCCTCCATGCCGCCGTCCAGGCCTATCACCGTTCGCAAATGAGCGGGGCACCGCTCAGCCGTGAGGCGCTCCTGGCGGAGCTCGACCGGCACTGGGAGTCGACCGGGTTCGTGACCCGTGCCCACGAAGATGCGCGGCGGGCGTCTGCCCGGGCCGCCCTCGACCGATTCTGGGACGAGCAGCAGGTGGAGCCCGCGCCGGTCATCGGCGTCGAGCAGGAGTTCGCGTTTCGGTTCGGGACGGACCGCGTCCGGGGCCGGATGGACCGGGTGGACCGCGCTCCGGACGGCACGGTCGAGGTCGTGGACTACAAGTCAGGCGACGTCCGGGACCCGGCCACCGCCGGCCGGCGGTCGCGCGAGTCGCTCCAGCTGGCGATCTACGCCCTCGGATGGGAGGCCGAGCACGGCAGCCCACCGGAGCGGCTGACCCTCCACTTCCTCGAGTCGGGCGAGGTCGGCCGCAGCCTTGCCACGCCGGCGCGGCTGGACAAGGCACGGGCCCAGATTGCGGCGGCCGCTGCCGGGATTCGGTCCGGGAACTTCACCGCCCGCCCGAGCCCGATGCGCTGCTCCACCTGCCCGTTCCGGACCATCTGCCCCGACGCGGCCTCGTGAGTCGGCGGGATCGCATCGCGGTCGTCGCGCTCGGCCTCGCCGCCGTGGTGGCGGTGATCGGGGTCGCGGTCCTGGCCAGCCAGCTCTGCCCGGCGCCGACGCCAACCGACCCGTGCCCTGACGCCGATCGCAACCGGCTCATCGTCGTCGGCCTGGCCGCGATCGCGGTGTTCTGCGGCATGACGCCTGCCGCGTTCGTGGGCGATTACCTCGCCCACGATCGGATCGCCTACCGCGGGGCGTGGGCCCGAGCAGCTCGGCGAGGCCTCCTCGCGGCACTCGTGCTCGCCGCGGTGGCCGGACTTCGCCTTGCCGACGCGCTCAACCTGTTCTCGGCCGCGGTGGTGGTCGGCGTCGCGGCGGCGGTAGAGTGGGTCGCAACCCGGCGCCTCGACCAGCGGTGAGCCTGTCGCCCGCCGCGCCGGGGGATCCGTTCGGCGGACAGGCGAGCGACGCCGACGCCCTGGCCGAGATCTACGACCTCGAGCACGACGCGGTCGCCACCGATCTGGGCTTCTACCGCCAGATGACACGCCGCGTCCGGGGCGCCGTGCTGGACCTTGGTTGCGGATCGGGCCGGCTGTTCGGCGCCTTCTTCGACGGTCGCGCCAGCCGGGTGGTCGGGGTCGATGCCTCGGCAGCCATGCTCCGGCGGGCAGGGGCGCGCGTCGCAGAGGACCCCCGCCTCGCCGCGGCTCTGGCGTCGGGCACGCTGGAGCTGGTCCATGGCGACGTCCGCTCGGTCCGGCATCGGGATCGGTTCGGGCTCATCGTGGCGGCTGGGGTGGTTCCACACCTCGACGGCCCGGAGGACCTGTCCCGGTTGCTGGCCCGAGCCGCGAAGCTCCTCGCCCCGCGAGGCTTCCTCGTGCTCGACGACCTGGGTCCCGGCCTGCATCCGGCCGCTGACCTCCCGCTGGCGGTCGACTGGGTCATCGAATCGGGCGGCCGGACGTTCACTCGACGGAGCCAGCTCAACCATCGGGAGGCTCCGGAAGGGCTGCGGGTGACCCTGTCCACGATCGTGGACGTGCAGGACCCCGATGGTACGATAGCGCGGCTTCCGGCCAGTTTTCGCCTCTGGTACCCATCAGTGGACACCGTCGCGCGGCTGGTTGAGGCCGCGGGGCTCGCTGTCGCCGCGACGTACGGGTCGCATGACCTGGGAGCGTTTTCGGCCGCCAGTGAGCACCTGATCGTCCTCTGCCGACGGATTCGGCATCGGTCTTCGCGGCGGGGGACAGAACCCGGATGAGGCAAGAACGGACGAGGTGGCGGGCGAAAAGATTCGGCTCCTGATGATCGAAGACGTGCCCCAGGTGGCATCGCACGTCCGTTCGCTGCTGATCGCCCAATCCCAGATCCAGGTCGTCGAGGTCATCGCGGAAGGTGACCGCGCCCTCGCGGCGGTCGGCGACTTCCGCCCCGACGTCGTCATCATCGACTGGCTGCTCCAGGGTCGGGTCAGCGGCGCGAAGGTCGCTTCCAGCATCCGCCAGGCGTATCCCGAGGTGGGCATTATCGTGCTCACCGTCCCGCAGGAGCCGATCACCGAAGATCCCGCGAGGGGCATCGACGCGGTCCTGCGCATGCCACTCGCTGGCTTCGACCTGAGCGCGGTCATCCGCAAGATCGCCGAGGAACGGGCCACGGTCATTTCCGGCGGCGGGGCGCAGCTGGTGAGCCTGTTCTCGCCAAAGGGCGGCGTCGGACGCACCACCCTCGCCTACAACCTGGCCGTCGCCCTGGCCGGCGAAGAGCCCGTCTGCCTGGTGGACGGCTCGCTCCAGTTCTCCGATCTGCGCGGCCTCCTCCGCGCCCCGGCGGATGCGCGCTCGATCCTCGACCTCCCAACCGACAAGATCCGTGAAGGGGACGTGTCGGAGGTCATGTTCCGTGACCCGTCCGGCATCGACGTCCTGCTTGCTCCGCCGCGGGTGGAGATGGCGGAGATGATCACCACCCGCGACATCGAGAAAGCGCTGTCCCTCCTGCGCCGCCTGTATGGCCACGTCGTCATCGATACGCGGGCTGCCCTGACCGATGAGGTGCTCGCCTTCCTCGACGCTTCAGACCTCGTGCTCCAGATCCTGACCTTCGACGCCCAGGCGGTCCGATCTCTGGCCATGGCCAACGAGACCTTCGCCGCCATCGGCTACCCGCCGTCCAAGCTGGCGGTGGTCCTCAACCGGGCCGATGCGTCCGGCGGCATGAGCCGCGAAGAGGTCGAGGAGGTGCTCGGCCACCACATCGACTTCGAGGTCGTGTCCGACGGACGGCTGGTGCTGGCCGCCAACAACGAGGGCGTTCCCTTCGTCTCGGCCAGCCCAGACGCCCAGATTTCGAAGGGAGTGCGCAGCATCGCCGCCGCGCTCCTGGCCCACCGCCGCTCGCGGGCGGTTTCCCTCGCCTCTCGCTGAGGACCTGACCTGAACGCCGTGGTCTCGCCCGACCCGCGCCCCATCGCCGTCTTCGATTCCGGAGTAGGCGGGCTCACCGTTCTGTCGGAGATCCGACGCCGCTTGCCCGTCGAGTCGACGATGTACCTCGGTGACAACGCCCGCACGCCGTACGGGCCGCGACCGGCCGACGAGGTGCGACGCTTCACGCTCGAGTCGATCGCGTGGCTGTTGGCTTACGATCCGAAGGTCCTCGTCCTGGCCTGCAACACGGCAACCGCCCAGGCCCTGCCCCTTGTCCGCGAGCAGACGCCGATCCCGGTCATCGGTGTCGTCCGGCCCGGCGGCGTTGCCGCGGCTGCTGCCACCCGCAGCGGGCATGTCGGGATCGTTGCGACAGCCGGCACCGTCGCCTCTGATGCGTATCCCGCGGCCATTGGCGAGGCGGACCCGGGAGTGATGGTCAGCCAGCAAGCGTGCCCCGACCTCGTGCCGCTGGTCGAGGCCGGAGAGCTGACCGGTCCGCGAGCCGAGGCCGCGGTCGCCGGCTACCTCGACGAACTGCTCGCCCAGGACCCCGACATCGACACGCTGTTGCTCGGCTGCACGCACTATCCGCTGTTACGCCCGGTATTCGAGCGGCGCCTAGGGCCGCGGGTCAGCGTGGTCGACTCCGCGTTCACCACAGCCCTGGCCCTCGAGGACTTGCTCGATGCGCTCCAGGCCCGATCGGAAGGCGCAACCGGGGCTGACGGGCCGAACCGGGTGGCGACCACCGGTGATCCCGAAGCCTTCCGCGCGGTCGCGGCCCGGCTCTTCGGAGCGGACCTGCCGGTCGTGGAGGCAGTCGATCTCGCCCCGGCCGAGGCGCGTGCCGACTAGACTTCCGAGCGTGACCCGCAGCACGGCCCGCCTGACCGCGGGAATCGTCATCGGTACTCTGCTGACCGCCACGGTAGCGGTTGCCGGGCGGCGGCTCGAACGAAGAGCCGGCAGTCACCTCCTGGACTGGTCCACCATCCGGTCGATTGCCCGACGCCGGGTTGGCGAGCGCACGGGCCGCCTGTCGGCCGCCGAGCGGGCACGCGCCGAGGCGTTCTACCTCGCGGCGGCGGAGCGCGTGGCGCCCCTGGTGGCGGCCGAGATCGGGGCCCCGGCAGTCGCCCTTCAGCCGCCGGCGGTGATCGACCGCCTCGAGTGGATCGACCTCAACCTCGACACCTTCCGGCGCCTCATCGGTCGCCTCGAGACCGAGCTCGCCGGTACGCGGCGGGTCCCGCGCGGCGCCGGCCCGGCCCTCGCCCGGATCGTGAACCGGAGCATCGGCAACCACCAGCTCGGGTGGCTGCTGTCCTTCCTCTCGACCAAGGTCCTGGGCCAGTACGACATCAGCCTCCTCGCCACCGCCGCGCCGGCCAGCGGCCGGCTGTACTACGTCGAGGCCAATGTGCTGGCCACCGCGGACAGCCTCGGCATCGGGCGGGATGCGTTCCGAACCTTCATCGCCATCCACGAGGTGACCCACGCCCACGAGTTCGAGGCGCACCCCTGGCTGCGGGCGCACTTCGCGTCGCTGGTGGAAGACACGCTGCACGAGCTGGCCGCCGACGCGGGCGGCATGTGGGCGCGCCTCGCCCAGGCGCGCGGCGGGTCCGGCCACTGGATGGAGCGGATCATGACGCCTTCCCAGCGCGAGGCGTTCGGCCGGACCCAAGCCCTGATGTCGCTGCTGGAGGGCGCCTCGAATCACGTCATGAATGCGGTCGGCTCGCGAGTGCTGCCGGACTTCGACGCCCTCCACGAGAAGTTCGAGGGCCGACATCGCCGGCGAGGACCTCTCGAGCAGCTCGTGCTTCGCGTGACGGGTCTCGACCTCAAGCTCGAGCAGTACGCCGAGGGCGAACGGTTCGTGGCCGCGGTGGTCGCGAGCAGTGGCCAGGCCGGGTTGGCCCGTGTGTGGCGCGGCCCGGAGTGGCTGCCGACCCTGAACGAGATCCGTGATCCCGCGGCCTGGCTCACGCGCGCCGACGCCATGGGATCCGCCGGCCCGGAGGTCGACAGCCCGGAGGTCCGCAGCTGACCGCGTCTCGCGCGGTCCGGATCCTTACCACGCCGGTCTTCGGGGCACCCCTGACCCCGGAGATGGTCGCGCGGATCGAGGCCGTCTCCGGCGCCCGGGTCACCCAGATTTCGCGCGACGGGCTCGCCCACGGCGACGCCGAGGCCGCCCTGGCCGAGGCGGAGGTCCTCCTGCGCGGGCAGATTGCGTCCACGGTGCTCGACCACGTGATCGAGCGGACCCCGAACCTGCGCTGGATCCACTCCATCTCGGCGGGGATCGACAAGGTCGTGACCCCGTTGTCGCGGCATCGCGGCCTGCAGGTGACGAACGCTCGGGGCGTGTTCTCGCGGCCAATCGCCGAGTACGTGGTGATGATGTGCCTGGTCATCGCCCGCCGACTTCCCCAGCTGCTCGACCTCCAGCGCGAGCGAACTTGGCAGCCACTGCGTGGCGAGGAGCTCGGTGGGCTGACCGTGGGGGTCATCGGCTACGGAAGCATCGGGGCCGAAGTGGCCCGCCTGCTTGAGCCGTTCGGGACGCGAGTGCTGGCCACCCGCCGCCGCCCGGAGCTTGGAGCCGGCGGCCACGCCAACGTGGAGGTGTGGGGCGTGGACCGTCTCCACGAGCTGCTCCGCGCCTCGGACGTCGTCGTCATCGCGGCGCCACTGACCGATGAGACTGCTGGCCTGATCGGCGCCACGGAGCTGCAGGAGATGCCGAGCCACGCCTGGCTGATCAACATCGCCCGCGGACGGCTCGTCGACGAGATGGCGCTCCGCCGCGCCCTGGCCAACGGCTGGATCGGCGGCGCGGTGCTCGACGTGTTTGACGAAGAGCCGCTCCCGCCGGATTCGCCCCTGTACGACACTCCGAACCTCGTCATCACGCCTCACACCTCGTGGTCGTCGGACCGGGTGGTGGAACGGAGCATCGACCTGTTCGTCGCGAATCTCGAGCGTTACCTGCGCGCCGAGCCGCTCGAGAACCTCGTCGACCTCGAGGCCGGCTACTGACCAATGGAAACCTGAGCCATGGAAGCCTGACCGATGGTGTCCTGACCGATGCAGGTCGCCATCGTTGGCCTGCCCGGGTCGGGCAAGACCACCGTGTTCACCGCCCTCGGCGGCCACCCAGCGGAGGGCGGCCACGCCGCCGGCCGGGCCGCTCCGAACGTCGGCGTCGTTCCGGTCCCTGATCACCGGGTCGATGCCCTGGCCGAGGTCTTCTCCCCCAAGAAATCGGTCTACGCCGACGTCACGTACGTCGTCCTCGCGATTCCGGCAGGAGCCACACGGGCCGGGACCGTCGACCCGGACCTGCTGGGCCGGATCCGCACTTCCGACGCCCTGCTCCATGTCGCCCGCGCGTTCGACGACCCGGCAGCAGCGCGACCCGCCGACCCCTGGCGCGACGTCGAGGAGCTGGATCTCGAGTACGTGGTCGCCGACCTCGATGTGGTCACCCGCCGCCTGGAACGGCTCCGCGCGTCCGGCCGACACGGGACCGCCGCCGAACGGGAGGAGAACGCCCGCGAAGAGGAGATGCTCGCGCGGCTGGCCCCGGTGCTCGAGGACGGCCGGCCATTGCGCGAGCTGGAGTGGACCGATGACGACGAACGACGGGCCCGGGGCTTCCGGTTCCTCTCACAGAAGCCGCAGCTGGTGGTGCTCAACGTCGCCGAAGGACGCCTGCCGGAAGCCGACGCACTCGAGGCGGATGCCCGATCCGCCCACGCCGGACCCTCCCGCGACGTGATCGTCCTCGGCGGGCGGATCGAGTCGGAGATCGCCGCGCTGCCGGAGGACGAGGCTCGCCCGTTTCTCGACGACCTCGGCATCGCGGAGGCGTCACGGGGGCGGGTCATCGCCCGAACTTACGCCCTGCTCGGCCTCTTCTCGTTCCTCACTGCCGGTCCCGATGAGTGCCGCGCGTGGACGATTCCGGAGGGCGCGACCGCGCTCGACGCGGCGGGGACCATCCACTCGGACCTCGCCCGCGGCTTCATCCGGGCCGAAGTCATCGACTGGGCCGACCTGGTCGCCTGCGGTTCTACGGCGGAGGCCCGCCGCCGCGGGCTGCTCCGTTCGGAGGGCAAGACCTATCGGGTGCGGGACGGAGACGTGATCGAGGTCCTGTTCAACGTCGGCCGCTGAGGCCGATGACGGGTCGCGACTCGGCCGGTCAGGATCGGTCGAGCTCGACGACGATGCTGCGATCCTCGCCGCTGGTCTCGACCAGGAAGGTGTCGTCATCGGAGGCACCCACCGACATCGAGGCGGCCAGCTTCTCGTCACCGATGTAAGTGAACCCGTGCGCGCGCTCGAGCTCGCGAGCGACGGCCTCGACCAGGGTGTCCTCCTCGAACGTATCAATCACGGCGTCGCGCGCAGCCCGCACCAGCGCGGCGAACTCCTCGCCGCTGTGCGCCCGCTCGCTGACCAGCAGCGCGTTGGTCAGCAGGTCGGAGGCGCCCTCGTGCAGCTCGTAGAAGTGGAGACTCATCGGTGACCGATGATATCCGGGCCGATTCGCGAACGCCGGTTGACCTCCTGATCGTCGGTGGCCTGACGATCGACGTCCTCGATGGCGAGGAGGTCGTCGGCGGGGCCGCTCGGTACGCCACCGAGGCGGCCCTGGCAGCGGGGCTCAGCGTCGGGCTCCACACCGTGTCGGGACCGGAGCCGGCCGCCCGCGAGGCCGTCGAGCACTTCGGCCGGCGGGCCGACGTGACGTGGCACGAGGCGGGGACGTCGATCGTGTTCGAGCACCATGGCGCCCACGACGAACGTCGTCTCCGTCAGCGGTCGGAGACCGAGCCGATCCGCATCCCGGATCCGGAACGCCTGCCACCGGCGCGAGCCGTCCTGTTTGCGCCCGTCGCCGGTGAGGTGACCCTCGAGGCGATCCACGCCGTCGAGGTCCCGATCCGCGCCGCCGGGCTCCAGGGATGGCTGCGACAGACCGATGCCGGCGGTTGGGTGAGCCGCCTTCGGCTTTCGGCGGTTGACGCAGAGCTGGCCGACGTCCTCCGCGGCCTGGACGTTCTCCTTGCCAGCGTCGACGAGCTCGGGGGGGAGGGCGGGGCGGACGGCATCGGTCGCCTCCGGGCGTGGGCCGGCCCGGGGCCCGAGCTGGTCGTGACCGCCGGCGCCTCGGGGGCATGGGTCGATGACGGCGGCGGGTCGCCGCGCCACGTCCCGGCCGAGGTCGTCGCCGACCGGCACACCATCGGCGCCGGCGACGCGTTCGCCGCGGTGCTCGTCGCGCAGCGGGGTGCGGGTCTCGACCTCCATGCCGCGGCGGCGGTGGCGGCCCGGGCGACGGCCCGCTACCTCTCCGAGCGCAAAGCAGCGACAATCGGCAGCGTCGATGAACCGGATGGGGCGGTGGCCCTCGCCACGCACGACGGGACGAGATGGCGTGCCACGCGATTTGGACCGGGCCTCAGCGAGGTCCCGCCAGCGGAGGCCGAGTTCACCCTCGAGATCCAGGGCGACCGCCTCGCTGGCCGGTCGGGCTGCAACCGGTACATGGGGACATGGGCCGTGGATGACGGCCGGCTGCGGATCGGCCCCTTGGCCAGCACCATGATGTTCTGCGACGGCCTGATGGAGCTCGAGGGCGCGTACCTCGCCGCACTCCAGGGGGCGACCGCCGTCGCCGAGGAGGCGGATGGCCTCGCCTTCCTCGACCCCGACGGGCACCCTGTGGCGGAGTTCAGCCGCGCGAGCTAACGCCAGTCGACGGCCCTGACCTCCACTGGCCTGGCCACGCCCTTCAGCGTCATCACTCGGGGCTCGGACACCGTGTACCGAATCGCACCCGCCTCATCCAGCACCGCCGCCGATACCAGAACCTCTTCCCGATCGGCGGCCGCACCGACCCGGGCAGCGACGTGAACCCCGCGCCCGGCATACGTGGCGCCCTTCCGAGTCGCCGTGGCCGCATGGAGTCCGACGCGGACCCACGGGGCGAAGCCGTGCTCCCGACGGTGCCTCGCAAGTCGCCGCTGGATGTCGACCGCGCAGTCGACGCCATCTGCAGCGCCTTCGAACGCCGCGAAGAAGCCGTCACCGGTTTGCAGCACTTCCTCCCCGTGGTGCTGGGCAATCGACTTGCGCAGCTCCCGGTCGTGCCAGTCGAGGAGCTCGTTCCAGGCCTCGTCGCCGATCAGCTCCACGAGGTCCGTGGAGGTGACGATGTCGGTGAACATGAAGGTCCGTTTCACCGTCCCGCGGGACGTGCGCGGGGCGAGCGTGGTGTCGGTTCCGAGGAGGCTCTCGACGCGGCGGATCTCCCGGGTCGCTCCCAGCCTGGAGAAGACGGCGTGGGCCGCCCGGAGGTCGCGGACGGCAGCCTCCTCGTCGCCCTCCGCACGCAGCGCCTGCGCGAGGACCACGCGGGCCTGCGCGCTCTCGAACGGGAGGTCCACCTCCTGCAGCAGTCGCCATGCGCGGGCCAGCACCGGCACCGCCTCTGCCGACTTGCCCTCGGCCAGGAGGACCTCGCCTCGGGCCGTTGCGGCGCTCGCCTCGAAGATCGGGAACTCAAACGCGGTGGCGAATTCGGTCAGCTCAGCGCTCGCCGCTCGGGCCGTGTCCAGGTCGCCGCGCGCGATGGCGATCTCGACCTGGGCCGGAAGCATCTCGGCACGGCCCGGCCGGTCCGGTGTCGAGCCTGGTCCGGCGCGTTCGGCGAGTGCTCGGCTGATGGACCGCGCGGCTTCATCGAGCTCGCCACGCTCGAGTTGGAGGAGGGCAAGACCGGGCTGCCCGTCGTGGCCGTACTCATAGGCGCGCTCGAAGGCCTCGGCGGCCGCGTCCAGGTCGCCCATCCGCCGCTTGACCTCGCCCAGCTGATACCGCCCCCACCCGGCGTCGAATAAAAGCTGGAACCGCTCGAGCTGCTCGCAGGCAACCCGCGCCTCCTGCTCCGCCTCCGCCAGCGACCCGTGGAGCATCTTCAGCTCGGCACGGTGAACCTGGCACACGCCGGGATACCCGCCCACGGATTCGCGCTGCATCCAGCGTTCGGCCTGGTTGGCCCACTGGCCGGCTCGCGGAAAGTCGCCGAGCGTTCGGCACGCGGCGATCGTGGTGCAGTAGATGTCGCTGGCGGCGTTGATGTTGAGCTGACCGGAGACGGCAGCCGCGGCCGCCTCCTCGATCATGGCCATGCCCTGCTGCCAGTTACCCCGGGCGATCTCGGCCATACCTTTGAAGCTCAACGCGTTGTACTGCGCCTCGGGGTTGCCGTGCGCGCGGCCGAGGGCGATTGCCCGATCCGCATGTTCGACAGCCTCCTGGAGATGGGTCTGCTTGAATGCCAGCAGGGTGCGAAAGAGCTCCATCCGGGCATGGACGCCGGATTCCGGAAGATCCTCGAGCAAGCGTTCGGCACGAGCCAGCCATGCGCTGCCGACCGGGAAGGCGAGGCGGCGAAACTGGATGTACACGAGCGATGCGGCGGCACCAGCGGCTTCGAGGAGTCGGCCGGCAGCCTCATAACCCGCGAACGCGCGTTCGAGGGCAGCGACCGCCGCCTCTGGGTCGGCGTTCCACCATGCTGCCTCGGCCTGGAGCTCCAGGTCCTCGGGCGGCAACGGCTCGGCCTGTGAAGCTGTCGCGAAGGCCTCGACCGCCTCCGACCAGGCGTGGCGGCGTGAGGCATCCCGTCCGAGTTCGAGCGCGCTTGTCACCGGCATCTCTGACCGATCGAATCTGGGACGGCCAGCCTACTCTGTCACGTCCAGATACGCCGTTCCGCTCGGCTATGCGACCTCGGCGATGCTGCCGGCCCGGGTGGCCCTTCGCTCGGCTGCAGCCACCCAGCTCGTCAGCCTCCGCCGCCGCCGGTCGACCAGGAGCCGGGCACGACCGATGTGCTCGATGCTTCCCCCGCGGCCGAGGGCGAGGGCCAGGTCGAGGACGCGGGACGCGGCGCGGGTCGCTTCCAGGGCGCCGCGGAGATCGGCCGCGTGGCGTTCGCGAAGTCGGGCGACCTCGATCCAGGCCAGCGCCGCCTCCACCGTTCCGCTCCGCGCCGCGTCGCGCCACATCGTCTCGGCGCGGGGCGCCTGCCCGTTCGCAATGAGCAGTCGGGACGCGAGACGACGGAGGCGGAGTGGCTCTTCCCCCGGAAGCGGGCTCGACCCGAACCCGCCGGCCAGGACCCCTTCCAGCAGTTCGAGCGCTTCGTCGTCGGAGCCATCGCGGAGCATCTCAAGGGCCAGGCCGCGATGGTCGACGAGCGACCCGTCCCGCCAGCCGCCGCCCCGGAGTCGCACCAGCTCGGCGTCGAGCAGGGCCAGGGACGCGACGTCCTGGGCGTTGTGGTCGACGACCGCGGCCAGCAGGTCCGGCGAAGCGCCGGCGAGGTACGCGAACCAGCGCTGGGGTACCTCGGACGACGGACAATCGCCGCGCCGCCGGACATCCAGCACGCCGCGCTCGATGTCAGCCAGTCGGGCGCTGCCCAGGATCCGCCGCCATAGCCGGCGCGCGACCGGAAGCAGGTCGTCGTGGTGCGCAGGCAAACCTGCCAGGTCGCGGCCCATGCCGTGGATAGTCATCCGGGCTGCCATGAGCGGAACGTCGAAGCCCCGACCGTTGTAGGTGACCATCCGATCGAACCCCTCGACCCAACCCATGACCGTGCGGAGGAGCGCGGGCTCGTCCGGGTAGTCGGGTAGGAGGGCCTGACGGACGGTGACCGCATCCCCGTCCAGGTGGCCGACCGCAACGAGGATGACGACCGTGCCCGCTCCGGTGGACAGCCCCGTCGTCTCGGTGTCGAAGTACGCGGTCGGGGGACCGGCCGCCAGCCGAGCGGCTACCACCGGCGGGAGCGGGATCCGGCGCTCCACCAGCGCCACCCGCCCGCCATGGATCGAGGTGAGCCGAGCGCCGCCCCAGGCCGCGAGCCGAGCGGCTACGTCGTCGTTGCGTGCCACCGGCAATGGCCGGGAACCGCGCTCGGCGCGGACGGCCGCCAGGCGTTGCTCGAGGGTCATCCGCTCGCGGCGGCCATCTCGCTGAGCAGCTCGAGGGCGGTCTGCTTGCCCCGTGGACCCACCTCGGTGGGCGGTCCCACGCATCCGGGGCAGCCCTCGAGACACGAACAGTCGCGGACCGCGTCGCGACACATGGCGAGCAGGTCGTCCCACAGGTCGTGGAGCCGTTCGCTCAGTCCGACCCCGCCGGGGACCGCGTCGTAGAGGTAGAGCGTGGGCCGGCCGGTGAACGGCGCCTGAACCTGCGCGAGGACCCCGAGGTCGCGCGGGTCGCACATGAGAAGGAGCGCGCCGGTCGTGCGGGCCACGCGCGCGAGGCCGATGAGCGCACCGTCGAGCGTGTCACGGTCGTAGCGGTTGACGAGCTCGGCGGGAGGCACCAGCCACGTCGAGGTGGTGTGCATCTCCTGTTCGGGGATGCTGATCGAGCCCCAGCCCACGTTCTCGTGGGTGTGGTACTTGAGCTTCTTGAACATGGTCACCTTCCAAGCGACCATCACCTCGCCTCGCTGCCGCCGGCCGGCCGGCGGCGCATCGGTCTCTTCGAAGACCTCGAGGACCTTGAGCGTGATGCCCAGGTCGGCATCGGTGTAGTAGTCGACGTCCGTCTGGGTGACGTAGGCCTTGCGCTCTTCCCAGTCGAGTCGGTCGACGTGGTGCTGGACGCCCTGGTGGATATAGATCGCCTTCTCGTGGACGAAGAGGGGAGCCGCGAACAGGTCGATCTCGCCCAGGACCCGGTGGCGATCGCCGGTGGTGTCGATGATCACGACGTTCTCCGGCGCGCCGGTGCGCAGGCTGAAGTCGCTGGCCGGGAAGTTCTCGTGGGCCCAGTAGTAGCGGTCGTCGTCCGCGTGCCGGATCCAGCCGTCCTCCTCGAGGACGTCGAGCAGGGTTGGGGTCTCCTCGATGCCGAAGCGCTCGGTGGCGGGCACCGGCAGCTCGAAGGTCGAAGCCCTAAGGTGGTTCAGGAGCACGTGGAGGTTGTCCGGGTTCACGAGCCCGTGCTCCGGCGATCGATCGAACAGGTAGTCCGGATGGGCGGCGAGGAACTGGTCGATGGGCGCCGACGAACAGATGAGCGCCGACAGGCTCGTCCCGCTCCGACGACCGGCACGACCCATCTGCTGCCACGTGCTGGCAATGGTGCCGGGGTAGCCGACGCTGATCGCGGCGTCGAGGCCGCCGATGTCGATCCCCAGCTCGAGGGCGTTCGTGGCCACCACCCCCCGCACGCGGCCATCACGCAGGCCTTCCTCGATCGCGTGCCGTTCGTTCGGGAGGTAGCCGCCGCGATAGCCGAAGATTGGATGCGGATGGCCGGGGGGCGGGGCAAACGTCTCGCGCAGGTAGCTGGTGAGCACCTCCACCGCGGTGCGGGAGCGCGCGAACGCAATGGTCTGTACCCCGCCCTCGATGAGCCGCTCCGCCAGGGCCTGACCGGTGAGGAGCGCCGAGCCGCGGATCCCCAGCTGCTCGTTGGCGACCGGCGGGTTGATGACCAGGATGTGCCGCCGGCCGGAGGGCGCACCGTTGTCGTCGACCAGCTCGACCGGGGCCTCGAGCACGCGCTCGGCAAGCTCGCGTGGGTTGGCGATCGTCGCGCTGGCACAGACGAAGACGGGGTCGGAACCGTAGTGGTTGCAGATCCGCCGCAGCCGCCGCACGACGTTGGCGACGTGCGAGCCGAAGACGCCGCGGTACGTGTGCAGCTCATCGATGACGACGAACTGCAGGTTCTCGAACAGCTTGAACCACTTCGTGTGGTGCGGGAGGATCGCCGCGTGGAGCATGTCCGGGTTGGTGATGACCACCTGCCCGGCGGCGCGCACGACCGATCGCACGTTCGGCGGCGTGTCCCCGTCGTATGTGTGGGTCTTCAGGGCCAGCTCCGCGGCGTCCGCGAGCGAGCGCAGCTCGACCAGCTGGTCCGCGGCCAGGGCCTTGGTGGGAAAGAGGTAGAGGGCGCGCACGGCCTCGTCCTTCGCGATGGCGTCGAGGACCGGCAGGTTGTAGCAGAGCGTCTTCCCCGAGGCAGTAGGAGTAACAACGACCACGTTCCTGCGTTGCCGAACCCATTCAAGCGCTTGCGCCTGGTGGGTCCACAGGGCCTCCACGCCGCGCCCGCGAAGGGCGTCGATCAGGCGGGGATCGAGGTCGTCAGGCCACGGCGCGTAGCGCGGCGGGCGCGGCTCGATGACCCGATGGGCGGCGGTCAGCTCCTCGAGCCACCGCTCCGCGAGGAGCGCCTCGATGGCATCCTCCGCCGAGACGGGACGGTTGGCCAGCATGTCGGATCGGCTTCCTCGCTCCGAAGTCGGCCCGCAAAATAGCACACGCGTTCTATTCGAGACCGATCTTTCGTGCCGGGCATGCTGGTCACCCCACGCGACAGGTCGCCTGTCGCGGAGTGGTACCGTGGCGCGCCGATGATCCGGACGACGCCGTTCCATCCCCGGACCGAGGCCCTCAACGAGACGGGGCTGTGGCAGCACTGGGCCGGCCACCTGTCTGCCAACCGCTACCAAGTCTCGGACAAGTTCGAGTATTTCGCCGTCCGCAACGCGGCCGGGGTGTTCGACACCTCTCCGCTCTACAAGTACCGGATCATCGGGCCGGACGCGGAACGCTTCCTCGCCGGAATCCTGGCCCGGGACATCCGGGCCTGCCCGCCGTGGCACGCGCAGTACACCTGCTGGCTCGATGACCGCGGATTTGTCATGGAGGACGGGGTCATCCAGCACCTCGCCGATCGCGAGTACCTGCTGACCAGCGCCGAGCCGAACTACGCGTACTTCGCGGATCGCATCGGGCGGCTGGCGGTGAGGATTACCGAGGTCAGCGAGGACATCGGTGCCCTCGCCGTGCAGGGCCCGCGCTCGCGCGACCTGCTCGCTGCCCTCGTCCCCGGCGTGACCATGCTTCCATTCTTTGCGATCACCACCGGCGAGATCGCGGGCCGCCCGGTCACCGTCAGCCGAACGGGCTACACCGGCGACCTAGGTTACGAGGTGTGGGTCGCGACGCCCGACGCGCTCACCGTGTGGGACGCGCTATGGGATGCCTTCCAGGGCCAGGGCGTCATGCCCTATGGGCTGGCCGCGCTGTACATGCTCCGCATCGAAGCCGGGCTGCTCCTCCTGGGCAAGGACTTCGACTCGACCCGGTACGCGTTCAACGACGCTCATCGGTCAACCCCGCTGGAGCTCGGTTGGGCGTGGATGTTCAAGGGCCTGGGCGAGGACGATCGCGCATTCATCGGTCGTCGCGCGCTCGAGCGCGAGCTGGCGGACAAGGCGTCGCGCTGGAAGATGGGCGGGCTGGTGGTGGACTGGGAGGACTACGAGCGGGTCTACGGGAACGCCGGACTGATCCCGCCCAAGGACCACAGGCCGGTCCACGAGGACTGGATGGTCTACGACGACGAGGGCAAGCGGGTGGGCTACGCCACCAGCTTCATGTACTCGCCGGTCCTCCAGCGCCACATTGCGCTGGCCCGCGTCCGGCCCGACCTGGCAAAGGTCGGCACTCGGGTGTTCCTCGAGTTCACCGTCGATCATCATTACCAGAAGGTCGCCGCCCACGTGGCGCGCCTGCCCCTCTTCAATCCGGAGCGGAAGACGGCGATGACCAACGGAGTCCACCCATGATCACCATGCGAACCGATCTGCCCGAGAATGTTCTCGGCGCCGATGCCAGCGGCACCGTCACTGCCCAGGACTACGAAACCGTCCTCGTTCCGGCCATCCAGGCCTTTGCCCAGACCCACGCCAAGATCCGGGCGTTGGTCGTGCTGGGACCCGATTTCGAGGGTTTCGAGGGCGGCGCGATGTGGGATGACGCGAAGCTGGGCGTCCGAAAGCTCGGGTGGGAGCGGCTCGCGGTCGTCACCGACCACGGTCACATCCGGACCCTGATCAACACCTTCACATTCATGATCCCGGGCAAGGTGAAGACCTTCGAGCTGGCCCAGCTGGACGACGCGAAGACCTGGGTCGCGGCGTGACGGACCGATACGACGCGATCGTCATCGGCGGCGGCCACAACGGGCTGGTCAACGGTGCCTACCTGGCCAAGGGCGGGCTGAAGACGCTCATTTGCGAACAGCGCCACCTGGTCGGCGGGGCGGCGATTACCGAGGAGTTACGGCCCGGTTTCTGGTTCACGACCTTCTCGTACGCCCTGTCGCTGCTCCGGCCGCAGATCATCCAGGAGCTCGAGCTGACCAAGCACGGGTTCCTGCCGCTCCTGATGTCGTCGAAGCTTGCCCCCACCCCCGAGGGCGAGTACCTGTGGTTCACCCAGGACCACGACGCGAACCTGCGGGAGATCGCCCGCATCTCCCCGCATGACGCGGATGCGTACGAGCAGTACAGCCATGACCTCGACCGCGTGTGCCAGGCAATCAAGCCGCTGCTCGACATGGTCCCGCCCGATCCGTTCAGCGACGACCCCGAGGAGCTCCTCGCCCTCGCCGGGCTTGGGTCCCGCTTCCGGAAGCTCGACAAGCGGACGTTCCACAACGCCATCCGGCTGATGACCGGCAGCGCGGCCGACTTCCTGGACGACTACTTCGAGTCCGACCTGCTGAAGGGCTGGCTCGCGTCGTCGGGGATCATCGGCTCCAAGGTCGGCCCCCGGTCACCCGGTTCTGGCCTCGTGCTCCTGTTCCACTCCCTCGGGGAACACGACGGGTCGTTCGGGACCTGGGCCTTCCACAAGGGGGGCAACGGCGGCTTCACCCAGGTCCTGGCCCGCGCGGCCGAGGCCTTCGGCGCCGAGATCCGCCTGAATGCGCCGGTCGCATCGGTTCTGACCGATGGCGGGCGGACGACCGGGGTGGTCCTGACCGATGGAACCGAGA
The DNA here is from genome assembly GCA_035709505.1 of Candidatus Limnocylindria bacterium. GTDB lineage: Bacteria > Chloroflexota > Limnocylindria > QHBO01 > QHBO01 > DASTEQ01. The sequence continues at coordinate 2,159 of DASTEQ010000134.1, read as the reverse complement.
TCCACGCCGATGTCGTGGTCAGTGCGACCGATCCGCGGCGGACCTTCCTTGAGCTGGTGAACCCCCGGGAGCTGCCGGACGACCTGGTGGAGGACATCGGTCGCCTGAAGTTCCAGGGCACGAGCTCGAAGGTGAACTTTGCGCTCGATGGCATCCCGGTCTTCCCGCCGCTGGCGGAGCGCGGCGAGGAGCCGTTCCGCGGCTTCCTGAACATCGGTCCGTCGATGGACTACCTCGAGCGCGCGTTCGACGAGGCGAAGTACGGGTGGTACAGCTCGACGCCGTACGTCGACGGCGCGATCCAGTCGACGATCGACCCCGACATGGCGCCGCCTGGCCAGCACGTGATGTCGTGCTTCATCCAGTACACCCCGTACCGGCTGCGAGAGAGCGACTGGGACGCCGAGCGAGAGCACCTGGGCGAGGCGGTGCAGTCCACGCTTGAGTCCTACTTCCCCGGGTTCGGGGACCTCGTCCTCCAGCGAGAGGTCGTGACCCCCCTCGACATCGAGCGGACGATCGGACTGAGCGAGGGGAACATCTTTGCCGGCGAGCTGTTCGCGCCCCAGATGTTCTTCCTCCGCCCGGCGCCCGGCTGGGCCCAGTATCGGACCCCGATCAGCGGCTACTACCAGTGCGGGTCGGGCACCCACCCGGGCGGCTGCGTGATGGGCGCCCCGGGGCGCCTCGCGGCGGGGCAGATCCTCAAGGACCGCTCGCCATCCTGACGTGATCGCACCCGCACGCCGGCGGGCCGGGGTTCTCCTTGCCCTCGGAATCACGCTCTCGTCTTGCTCTTCTGTCAGCCCCGAGCCGAGCTTGGGGGATCCGGATGAAACGGCCCTCGCCCTCGTGCGGGGCGTAACGGCGGAGGCCACAGTCACCGACACCGCGCTGGTCGCGGCCGGCGCCACGGCGGACTTCGGCATCGAAGAGGGCCTGCGACGGGTCGTGGTCCGCGTCATCGACGAGATGCACGTGGAAGTCGTGATTGCATCGTCTGCCGACCTCGTCCTGGCCGAACCGCCGGGCCTGTGCCTCGTCGGACCGTTCTGGAATCCGCTGGACGCCGGCCTTTCAGACCGATGCTGGGGAACGCCAGATCTCGGGCAGGTCGCGGCCGAAGCATGGCCAACGGACTCGACTGGCCGGACCATACTTGCCGCGGGCTCACCGGTCACCGTCGCCGCGCAGGTCGCGCGCGGCGATGAGCGATGCGACTACGCACCCGGCACGTGGACCCTGGAGATTTCCGTCCGTCCGGTAGTCGGCGGCGCGGCGTTTGGACCGATTCGCACGCCCGACGTCCAGGTCCAGGTTCCGTTCGCCGCCGAGGAGGCGCTCGACCTGCTCCCGCGCAGCGACGTGCGGATGTGCAGCTACCCGGCCGCGGTCGTCAACCGCCAGGGCGAGCCCGAGCTCACCGCCGAGTAACCCAACAGAAAGGCCCGGGCGCGAGCCCGGGCCTATCGGTCAGTGCCGGCCGGTGCCGGCCCAGTGACTAGATGCCAAGCGCCTTGGCTTTGGCCGCGGCGAACTCCTCATCGGTCAACACACCGGCCGCGTGCAGCTGGGCCAGCTTCTGGATTTCCGCCATCGGATCGGGGGCGGCAGGCTCCGGCTGCTGGGCGGCCGCTGCACCCTGGTCATACGCGGCCTGCTGCTGCGCGTACTGCTGCGCATCCTGCGCGGCGTACTTCTGCTCCTGGTGATGGCGGACAGCTCCGGCCGTCCCGGCAACCACCGCCGTGGTGGCGGCCATGCGGACAATGCCGCCTCGTCGTCGTCGCATCCTGAAACTCCTCTTCGTGCCGCTATGCGGTTGCGCCAGTGGGGGCGCGATTTTCCTTTGCCCAATCGACGGCTTCCTGGACGAGCTCGCGCGGAACGCGCTGGATGTCGATCAGCTGGCCGCCTGCATGCGCGAGTGCCTCCGTCAGTCTGGTGGCCCAGACGTCTTCCCACACCAGGATGGCCGCGGCCGAGTTCGGCTCGAGCGCGCCGGCTACCGCCTGGAGGTCCTCGTCGCTCACAAACCCGCCGCGCTCCGCGGTCAGGGACTCGAACGCCTGGAAGACATCCGAGCCGGCGTCCTCGAGCTCCAGCCCGCTCATGCTGCCGTCCGCATTCTTGATGACGAAGGCGAGGTCGATGATGCG
>DASTEQ010000133.1:0-6312 GCA_035709505.1 Candidatus Limnocylindria bacterium | reverse complement strand
GGCCCTGGGTGACCTGGGCGACCAGCGCGGGATGGCGGTCGTCGTCGAATGGGTCATGCCCCAGAGCCAAGTCCGGACCTCGCCGGATGAAGCGGCCGTGGCCATCCGAGCGCTGGGCAAGATCGGTCCGCCGGAGACGGTCGTCCCGTTCATCCGCCGCATTCGGAACCACTTCCCGGGCGCCGGGACGCCGAACGGCGACATCATCCAGGCCGCTATCCTCGATGCCGAGGCGTCCCTGGGCGAACCGGTAGGGTGAGGTGACGCCCATGCGCCTGTGACTCGGCGTAGGCTAGGGGCTCAGCCCGTCACCGACGCCAAACCGACAGGAGTGCAGCCATGGCCGAACATCCGAACGCCACCTTGATTCGCAGCTACCTGAACCTGCAGACGATGAACGACGCGGAGGCCATGTCCGCGATGCTGACCGATGACGTGGAGTGGCACGAGATCGGGCGCACCGAGGCCATCCGGGGCAAGGCCGCGCTCGCCGAGCGGTACCTGGGCGCCGGGGCGCCGGAGTGGAAGATCACCGGCGGCGAGGTCCACGACGTGATCGGTGGCGATGACCACACCGTCGCGCTGCTGTCCGCCGACGCCGAGTGGGGCGACAAGAAGCTCACCTACCGAGTCGCCGAGATCTACCACATCCGCGACGGCAAGATCGCCGCGCGCTGGGCCTTCTCGGACGACACCGAGGCGATCAACAACTTCTTCAAGGGGACCTGACCCGCCAGGGGGCTAGTGCTCGTGCCGGGCGCGACGCATACTGTCTGGCGGTGCCCGACCATCCGAACGCGACCCTGGTTCGCGAGGCGCTCCGCGCGTTCCATCGGGGCGACTTGCGGACGGCCATGGACTCCGTTGTCGACGACGTCGAATGGCACGAGATTGGCCGCGCCGAGCCCGTCCGCGGCAGGGACGCGCTCGCTCGTCTGTTCAGCGGGCCGCAGGAGCCCGACTCCGAGGTGACGACCGAGATCCATGACGTGGTGGCCACCGACGAACATGTCGTCGCCCTGGTCCAGGCCACGGTGCGCCGCGGCGCGCGGTCGTTGGACTACCGGACCGCGGAGATCTTCCACGTGCGCGACGGGAAGATCACGGCCCGGTGGGCATTCTCCGACGACACCGCGGCCATCAAGGAGTTCTTCGCCGGCGACTAGTCAGCCAACATCGGTATGGAAGACGACTTCGTAGAGGCGAACGGGATCCGCTTCCACTACCTGACCGATGGCGCGGGTCCGCTGGTCCTCCTACTCCACGGCTTCCCGCAGTTCTCGTACGAGTACCGCCACCTCGTCCCGGCGTTGGCCAAGGCTGGATACCGGGCGGTGGCGCCCGACCTGCGTGGGATTGGGGATTCGAGCCGGCCGGAGCGAATCGAGGACTACCAGCTCCGGATCCTTGGCGACGACATTGCTGCCCTGGTCGAGGCGCTCGGCGAGCAGAAGGCCCACGTCCTGGGCCACGACTGGGGCGGAATCGTGGCCTCCGAGGCGGCGCTGTCCCATCCGGAGCGGGTAGATCGGCTCATCCTGGTGAACGGTCCACCGGCGCGGGTGATCGGGCGAGGGGTCAACCATGACTGGGGGCAGCGCCTGCGGAGCATGTACGTCGCGTTCTTCCGCATCCCGCGGCTGCCGGAGTGGTGGATCACCTGGGGTCACGGCCGTGTCATGAAATACCTGCTGTCTGACGGCAACTTCTCGACGGAGGACGTCAACGTCTATCGCGATGCCATCTGCCGGCCCGGCGTGGCGTGGGCCGGGTTCGCGTACTACCGCTCGATCGTGCGGACCATTCGCGCCGACGGTCGGCGGCTGCGCGGCAAGACGATCGCCGCCCCCACCCTCGTCCTCTGGGGCGAACGCGATCGGGCCCTCGGCCGGACGCTCGCCCACTACATGGACAAGGAATTCAGCGGACCGATCCGCAAGGTGTTCTTCCCGGACGTCGCCCACTGGGTCATCGAGGACCGCCCCGAGGAGGTCGCCCGGTTGGTGATCGACTTCCTGGACGAGGGCCGTCCGGCCGGGGCCGCTCGAACCGCCCCTCAGTAGTCGAGGATCTCGATTCCCTGCCGCTCGAAGTCGGGCCGGTTGCGGGTCACGACCACGGCACCGAGGTCCGCGGCAACAGCCCCGATCAAAGCGTCGCCGAGTCCCATCTTCCCGCCAGCTTGATGGCGACGGCGCCGAGCGTCGGCCGCGCTCCGGGCAACGTCCGGCGAGGTCGAGACGTATTCGAGAGCGTCCAGCAGGACCCGAAGGTGCTGCAACTGCCCCGGATCTCCCTGGGAAAGGACCTCGCACGTCACGACGTCGCAGGTGTAGAGCTCGTGAGGCCCGCTGTGCAGCTGCGCGAGGAGCGCCGTTGCCGGCTCGTCGCGGTTGGCGTGGTCGATGAGCAACGTCGAGTCGAGGACGTAGCGCACTAGTCGGTTTCCTCGGTGCGGAGGAAGTCGATCCATGCGGTCACCTGGTCGCGGTTCATCTGGTAGGGCGTCCCGACCATGATTCCGGCGGTGTCGCGGATGGCCTTGCCGAGCTTGTCGCGCTTGACCCTCTGGGCGACCGCTTCTGCCACGTAGCGGCTGCGGCCGCGTGGGCCGGCGATCGCATCCACCTCTGCCAGGAGGTCTTCAGGGAGCGTGAGGTTCGTACGAGCGAGAGCCACCGGTGCTGGGTCCTCCGGAGTGTGTGCGACTATGCGCATAGTCTAGCACATTCTGGGCGAGCCGGTCGCTCCACCGCCGCTCAATTGCCGACTGCCAACCGCTCCACGCCGTCGAGGATGAGGTCGAGCCCGAACTCGAAGTCGCCCTCGTCGAGGGTCCCCTTCTCGAGGTGCTGGACCACGTGCTCGGCGAGGTACGGGAACTCGTCGACCGGGAGTGACTGCAGGAACGCGGCGCCGACATCGGCCAGGTCAGCCTCCTCGAGTGGGAAGGCCTGGGCCTGGAGGGTGTAGCCGAAGATGTGGTTCTCGACGGCGTGGAACACCCGCTCGGTGACCTCCGGCGAGAGGCCGCCCTCGCGGAACGTCCGGAGCGCCGAGTCCATGTATCGGGTGCGGATCGGCCCGAAGAAGACCTTGATCCACAGCTCGCTGGCCCACGGATGGCGGAGGAGGACCTCGCGGGTGGAGATCGCCCGTCGCCGGGTGGCCGCCTTCCAGTCCACTTCCCCGGCAGGCAGCTCGACCTCGCTCGCCACCAGGTCGATCATCCCGGCCAGCATCTCGTCTTTGTTGGCGACGTAGTGGTACAGGGTCATCGCCTCGACCCCGAGCTCAGACGCCAACCGGCGCATGGTCAGCGCATCGATCCCCTCTCGGTCCGCCAGACCGATCGCCGTGCGCAGCACCCGGTCCCGGCTCATGGCCGCCCGTGGCTTGCCCCGCTTTCTGCCCGCCGTTGTCACCTTCTGCCTTGCCACTTGACAATCTTACAGCGTAAGGGCAATCTTACATCGTAAGACTCAGCAGCCGATCATCGGCGGGCTGGCACAGGGAGAGGACAATGACCGCGAACGCACTGACCCACGAGACGACCCAAATCTCACAGATGACCATGAAAGCCGTTGCCCAGCATCGGTATGGCTCCCCCGACATCCTCCAGCTGACCGATATCCCAAAGCCGGAGATCGGGGAGGACGGCATCCTCGTGCGGATCCGCGCGGCATCGGTCAATGCCCTGGACTGGCACATGATGCGCGGCGAGCCGTATGTCATGCGCCTGGGGTCGGGCCTGCGTCGGCCGCCGCAGCCGATCCGTGGCGTGGACCTCGCCGGGGTGGTGGAAGCCGTCGGGTCGAGGGTGACCGAGTTCACGCCGGGCGACGAGGTGTTCGGGACCCGGTCCGCGTCGTGGGCCGAGTATGTCGCCGGCAGCGAGCTCGACTTCGTGAAGAAGCCCGCCGGTCTCAGCTTCGAGGAGGCCGCGGCCCTGCCGACGGCGGGGGTGACGGCACTGCAGGGATTGCGAGACCACGGTCGACTGCGGGCCGGGCAGGACGTGCTGGTCTTCGGCGCGGGCGGCGGCGTCGGGACGTTCGCCGTGCAGATCGCGAAGGCGATGGGGGCCACCGTGACGGCCGTGACGCGGAGCGAGAGCGTGGAGCTCGTTCGGTCGCTCGGCGCCGACCAGGTGATCGACTACACCCGGAACGATGTCTTCCGCAGCCCGGAGAAGTTCGACCTCGTGATGGACGTCGGCGCCACTCGGTCCATCTCCGACCTGCGGCGGGTCCTGCGCCCCGGAGGGACGCTGGTGCTGACCGGCGGGGCACCGGGCCGATGGGTCGGGCCGCTCCTCCACCCGCTGATGGGAGTGCTCCGCGCAAAGGTGCTCCGGCAGCGCATCGGGGTGTTCATCGCGAAGGACACCAAGGAGGACTTCCTGGCGCTCAAGGACCTGGTCGAAGCCGGGAAGCTCCGGCCGGTCGTGGGCGCGACCTTCCCGCTGGTGAAGGCCGCCGAGGCGATGCGCCAGGTCGACAGCGGGCGGGCCAGGGGCAAGGTCGTCATCACGGTCTGAGACGGGCGGCACTGAGGTCGACCGGTCTGGGGGCCCGGGGTACGCTACGCGTCCACCCCAGCCCACACATCAGGAGACCTTCATGGGCAACCCCGAGCATCCCAACGTCACCCTCTTCAAAGAGGCGGAAGCGGCCATGCAGTCGCAGGGGCCCGAGGCCTGGGTCGAGTACCTGGCCGATGACGTCGTGTGGCACGAGATCGGCGCCGACGAGCCCATCCGCGGCAAGCTCGCGCTGGCCGAGCGCTGGGCCGGCCTGGGGGCGGCCTTTGGCGACCTGACGACGGACACCCACGCCGTGATGGCGGATGACGAGCACGTCGTGCAGCTCGTCAACGTGACGGTGACCAAGCCGGATGGCGAGACGTTCAAGTACCGCACCGCCGAGATCTACCACGTGAAGGACGGGAAGGTCACCGAGCGGTGGGCGTTCTCGGACGACACCGACCGGATCAACCGGTTCTTCACGGGAGCGCCCCCGGCATAGGAGGAAGAGGCATGTCCATGAACGACGGCGGTCCCTCGAAGCGCTCGTCGGACGCGGCGGTCGCCGTGATCCGTCAGCTGTCCGAAGCGTTCAACGCCCGCGATGAAGCCACCATCTCAAGTCTGCTCGCGGACAACATCGAGTGGCACGAGATCGGTCGCGCCGAGCCGATCCGTGGCAAGGCCGCGCTCGCGGAACGGTTCTCTGGCGCGTTGCCGAAGTGGCAGATCACGCCCGAGGTGCACGACATCGTGGCCAACGACGACCACGTGGTCATGCTCGTGACGGCCACCGCGACCATGGACGGTCGCTCGTTCACCTACCGGGTCGCGGAGATCTATCACGTTCGCGACGGCAAGGTGACCGCCCGCTGGGCGTTCTCCGATGACACCGCCGCGATCAACGAGTTCTTCGCCGGAACCTGACCTCGAGAACGGCTGACCAGCCAAGGGCGAGGGCCAGCAGGGCGACCCAGACCAGGGGCGACCCTCCACTCGCGGGGGCGGGGGTGATCGGTTCCATGGCCGCGTCCGGGAGTCCCTCGGGCGACTCCGCCGGTGCCGCGACCACCGTCACGGTGACCGAGTCACTGCAGCCGTCGGGCTCGCTGAAGACCAGGAGCAGCACGCCGATCTGCTCTTCCATCAGGGTGCCGCTCAGGACGAAGTTGCCCGAGCCATCGGTCATCTGGGGGAAGGTGCCCTGCGGGACGCCGTCCATCGACAGGCTGACCTCGAGCTCGGTGTCGGGGCTGAAGCCACTCCCCGTGATCGTCCCCTGCTCCCCGACCATGATCGTCGCCGACTCGGCGGGGACCGGATTGTTGGTGGAGCTCACGACGACCGAGCACGTGACCGGGATGCCGGCGCGCACCGCCGCGCTCGAGACGAGGAGGGCGGCTGCGGCCGCGAGGAACGCAGCCGCGACCACCAGGGCGATCCGCGGGCGATCGGCCGTCTTGACCCGAGTTCTGGACATGAGGGCTCCTGCTGGGCGTTAGGCCGATCCCACAGTCGCGGGTAACGCGATGCACCGGCAATAGGAGTTCTGGACGCCCATCGGTCCCGATCAAGATCAGGCCGGTCAGGCCGATGGCAGCTCGATCAGCAGGGTGGTGCCGTCCTGGCCCGTTCGCTCGACGGCGATCGCGCCGCCGCTGGGCGCCAGGAGCTCACGAGCGATGGTCAAACCGATGCCCGCGCCTCGACCGGCGCTGTCGGCGGAGCCTTCACTCGAGCTCGGGTGAGCGGATCGGGCCGGGTCGGATCGGTAGAAGCGCTCGAAA
>DASTEQ010000132.1:0-15597 GCA_035709505.1 Candidatus Limnocylindria bacterium | reverse complement strand
CGGGACATCGCCGGCCTGCCCCCATTGGGTGCTCGCCCCGCCGAGGACGTACCACGTCCCGTTGCTCGGCCGCCACACCGCGAGGTCGGTCGTCCCGTTACCGTCGTAGTCGGCGGGCACCGGTTTGTCGCCGGCCTGGCCCCACTGGGTGGTCGCCCCGTTGTGGACGTACCACGTCCCGTTCGACGGCCGCCAGACGGCCGGCTCGGCAGTCCCGTTGCCGTCGTAGTCGGCGGGGACCGGCATGTCTGGGCGGATTCCGCTCGGAGTCACACCGGGGTCACCGCCGAAGGCATACCAGTAGCTCATCAGACCGCCAGGCCCGGATGTCCGCTGGATCCAGGCCTCCTTGCCCACCGATCGGCTGTGCGGGAATTGGCGGACTGCGGCGGCAGAGTAGCCACTGCCCATGGTGAAGATCTCGCCAAACGTCGTATCCGGGTTGTCCAGGATGGCCTCCACGACGGACCTCGACCCGAGGTCGCTAGCAAAGTACGTCCCGCCGAGACCGATGTACGGCCGGGAGAAGTTCTCGACCCGGGTCCGCGCGAGCGCCTCTCCGGTGGGGGTGGTGCTCTCGGTCTCGCCCGCGCCCGGCGCGTAGCAGGCATTGGAGAAGACCATCACGAAGTTCGGGGCAGGCGTGATCGCGCCACCCGCGCACCATTGAACGGCTGGGATGGAGCTCGGCTTCGGCTTGCCTTCGAGCGCCGCTTCGCCGCAGTACACCATCTGCGGCGCGGATCCCCCGATCGAGTGCCCGTGTCCGGTGGGGTCGTCCGGTGCCGTGCCGGCGACCCGGTTCAGACCCCAACCGTTCGTCCAGGCCGGGATCATGGTGCTGGTGTACGGGTTGGGGAATCCGCTTCCGTGGCCGATGAAGACGATGATGTTGGCGCCGTACACCGCTGCCCGGGCGATTTCGTAAGTGGCGTTCGGGGAGAAGACCCGAACCGCGGTGCCGCCGCGCGCCTCGACCGACTGGGCGATCTGCTCGCCCCTGTTCAGGTAGTTGTCCTGAATCGAGCCGCCGCCGACCGGGCCGACGATGATCACGACCTTCTGGCCCTGGGCGCCGCCACGGACGGGGGAGGGGCTCAGAACAGTGATGACGGCCAGTGCGAACGCCAGCCCCAGGACCAGGGCCAGCCGCCAAGGATTGGTCAGCGCTCGCTCGTGCAACAGGGTCTCCGAGAACGAAAGATGAGTTCGCCGATGACCCTACGCAGGCGGTGCGGAGCGGCCCATAGGGCGTTGGTTCGCCAGCGCCGGACGATGGGGCCATGTGCGTTCGGGCACCACCCATCGGTGGGGCCTCGAGAAAGCCGGCGATGGCCGACCGGGGTCTCAGTCGGCGCTCACCGAGCGAACGACCATGAGCCACTCGACGGAGCGCGGGTCGAGGGCCGGCCGCACGAACGCCGTGCGGGTCAGCCCGTTGGCATCGGTCTCGAGCGCAGTCACGGTGCCGATCAACAGGCCGCGTGGGTACGGTGACGCGGCCACTCCCTCGAGCTCGAGCCCCGCGGTGACGATCGCGTCACCCACGGCGATGTCATCAGTGACGGCGACCTGGGTCATCACCAGCTGCCCGCCAGGCTGGCCCTGGACCACACCGAGCGCCTCGGTCTCGAGATCCCGGGCCACGACCCGTGACCGGGGATCGACGGTGAGCAGGACGATGGACCGCTCCGGGCTGGCCTCAACCACGATCCCGGCCAGCGCGCCGCCTCCCGGAGCGGCGCCCACGATCGGCATGCCGACTCGGACCCCTGCCTGGTGGCCAACGTCGATGGCGACCTCCCAGGTCAGGGCGCCGGTGCCCGCCGCGACCACCCTGCCGGGCAACAGATCCCACCCGAGCTCGGTCCGGAGGCCGAGCAGTCGCCGGAGCCGCGCATTGTCCCGGGCCGCCTCCTCCAGCGCCGCGATCTGCTGCTGGGCGGCGGCGAGGGTGCTCCGCAGATCCTCGTTCTCGGCCCGCAGGGAGCTGATCTCGCCAATCGTGTCAGCCAGCTCCGTCACCGCAGCCGCGACGTTGGTCAGCGCCACCTGGACCGGGGCGATGAGGCGGGCGGCTGCGTCCTGCACCGAACGGGCCGGACCCGTGCCGGAGAGGGCCACCAGGCCGACGGAAAGGGCAACCAGCACGACCCACCACACGACATCCGGGCTCCGACGGCGCTGGCTCGAGCCTGCTCCCCGCGGCTGGCTGAACGGAATCCGCATCGGCCCAACCTCAGCGGGGCGCGCGGGTGTACTGCTCGGTGATGAGCACCCGCTCCAGGGTGTCGAGCTCCTCGAGGACCCGACCCGTGCCCCGGACGACACAGGTCAACGGGTCGTCGGCGACGTGGACCGGCATCTGGGTCGCCTCCGCCACCCGGCGGTCGAGGCCGGCCAGCAGGGCGCCACCCCCGGCCAGCACGATGCCCTGGTCCATGATGTCGGCTACCAGCTCGGGCGGCGTCTCCTCGATCGTGTCGCGGATGGCCTGGATGATGGCCGCCACCGACGGCTCGAGAGCCTCGCGGATCTGCTCGCTGCTGACCTCGACCGACCGCGGCAGCCCGGTCAGCAGGTCGCGGCCACGGAACGTGACCGTCCGTGGGTTCAGGTCGGCATAAGCCGATCCGACCGCGATCTTGATCTCCTCCGCCGTCCGCTCCCCCATCAGCAGGTTGTACTCGCGACGGGCGAAGTTGACGATGTCCTGGTCCATCTCGTCGCCGCCGATCCGAATTGAGCGGCTGACGACGATCCCGCCGAGGGAGATGACCGCGACCTCCGTCGTCCCACCGCCGATGTCGACGATGAGCGAGCCGGACGGCTCGCTGACCGGCAGGCCGGCGCCGATGGCGGCGGCCATCGGTTCCTCGATCAACCGCGCCCAGCGCGCATGGGCGTTCAGGGTGGCGTCGCGCACCGCCCGCTTCTCGACTTCGGTCACCCCGGACGGGATCCCGACCAGGACCCGCGGCCTCGGGATCCGGAAGTAGCGGTCGTGCACCTTCTCGATGAAGTACCGGATCATCTGCTCGGTGACGTCGAAATCGCTGATCACCCCGTCGCGCAGTGGCCGGATGGCGACGATGTTGGCCGGCGTGCGGCCCACCATCCGCTTCGCCTCGGCGCCGATCGCCAGCACCCGCTTCGAGCGCGTCTCCATCGCCACCACCGACGGCTCGGAGATGACGATGCCTCGATGCCGGACGGTGACCAGCGTGTTCGCCGTCCCCAGGTCGATCCCCAGGTCGTGGCTGAAGATTCCGAGGACGCCGTCGAAGATGCCCAACCGGCCCCCCTAGCCCTGCTCGGCGGCGATCCAGCGCTTCAGCTGTCGATGAACCGCGGGGGCCCCCATCAGGCGCCCATCCGGCGCGGGCCAGTCGGCCGGGTAGACCAGGCACGGTTGGGTCTGCCATCCACCCATCCCACCGTGGCTCCCGATCAGCTCCTCGAACGCGGCCACCTCGTCGGTGCCGGAATCGAGCCGGCTGATCAGCACGAGGTCACCGACGTGGTCGATGCCGTCGAGGTGACGTAGCTGGTCCGAAGCGTCGAGACCGAACTGGGCGACAGGATCGTCGCCGGTGACCTTTCCATCGGTCAGGTCGTGGCGGCCGTTCGGCCCCACCGCGAGGGCATGACCGTCGGCGGTGCGTACCAGCGCGAAGCCGATGCCCTCGTGGGCCACGAGGTCGTCCATCAGGCCCGGGAATGCCCCCTCGATCTCCTCGAGGGTCATCCGATGCTCCGCCACGCCGAAGTACACCAGGCCGAGGTTGCCCGATGCGCAAACGACGAGGTCCGGGAGCTTGTCGGTCGGCTCCTCCGCAGCCTCGTCACCCAGCGGGCCGAGCTCCACTGAGCCGCCGTCGATGCTGCCCTTGAGTGCCCGCCGTCCGAGGGCGGCGGTCGCACCTTCCGCCGAGCTGGCCTCGGTGAGTACGGTGGACAGCCGACCCGCCTCCTCCACCGGTGCGGTGGCGGTCCGCGTGACGCCGGCACCGATCCGCGTGCGCAGCCATTCCTCGATCGTCTCGCCGTAGCGCTGGCGGAAGGTTGCACCCTGGCTCTGGCCATGGTCGGACACGATGACGAAGCGGTACGGCCGGGGGCAGTCGGGGACCAATCGCTCCAGGCGCCCGATGGCGCGGTCGATTCCCGCCAGCGACTGGAGGGCTTCCTGTCGTTCCGGACCCACATGGTGGGCGATGTCGTCGTAGTCGACGAAGTCGACGTACATCACCGGCGTTCCGCGCAGCATCTGCTCGACGACCAGGGCGTGGTTCAGGTCACGAAGCACGACGTTGGTCGTGGCGCGCAGCCCGGCGAACTTCAGGCCGCGGTGCATCCGTGGCTCGATCCCTCGCCGCCGCTGCTGCCAGCCCTGGTAGAGCTCCTTGATCAGCTCGCCAAGGGTGCGGACGATCGTCCGGCCGATGCTGTACGGGTTCAGCAGGAAGTAGTACATGCTCCGGTCACGGCCGGCCTTGTCCTGGGCGCTCTTCAGCTTGCTCATCACCATCCGGACGTGGGTGGCGTCGCCGGAGAACATGTTGTCGATCGACGCGCCACCATTGGCCAGCAGCCCGTTCCCGTCGCTGATCCGGGACTCGATCTCCGCCGCGTCGTCCGGGCGGTTGGACACCATCATTCGCCGTCGTTCCTTCTCGTACCAGCGGAAGGCAGGGATGCCGGCCGCGTTGCCGTGCAGCAGGCCGGCCTGGCCGGTCGAGGTCTGGGAGGGTAGGTCGGCGGTGTACTCCATCATCCGGTGCGACCCGGACCGGATCCAGCGGGACAGGGTGGAGAGGGTGCCGGACCGCACCTGGGCCGCCAGGAGCGGAAACGCGAGGCCGTCGACCTGGATGACGACCACGCCGGGCACCTCGGAACGCGGGACCTGCTCGTGGTCCTTGATGACCTGGTTGACCACCCGCTGACCGTATGACTCCTCATCGGTCATGCCCACCAGCCCGCCGAAGATCGTGCTCACCACCGCGTAGATCCCCGCGCCCACGACCGCGCTGCCGAACCCGCCGAGGTCGAAACCGACGAGCGGCAGGATGAAGAAGAACGACGCGGCGCGGTAGAGGAAGCCGACCACGACCACCGCGATCAGTCCAATGGGCAGAACGGCGGCGAGCACGAGCGGTCGAATGAGGAAGTCCGCAGCACCGATGAGCGCCACCGCTGCCAGGACCGAAACCCCGGGCTGCCGATCGATGCCGGGCGCCAGCGCGACCGTGATCGCCAGGCTCAGCCAGGCGGAGACGATCGAGATCAGGATGCGGACGGCCAAACCGATGGGTGTCGGCCGGAGTCGACGAAGGGCGTGGGCCTGGGCGCGATAGGCAGCCGTGGTGCGAGTCAGCCAGGAGCGCACGGGTGTGTCAGAACCTCAAGACGGGGGCGCGTCGGTCAGGGAACGAAGGGTACCCGCTCACCGGGACGAGCGATCAACGGTCTGGCACCGCCGGGGCCGACCCGCTCGTCGATACGGCGGACAAACTCGGCCGCCGGCCCCTCGAGCCGGCCTGTTGACACCCGGCCAAGGCCGTACGGCCAGAGCGTTCCCCAGTGAATGGGCACCGCAAAGCGTGGGCCGAGACGCGCCGCGGCCTCGGCCGCGCGGGCTGGATCGAGGTGGCCGCTCCCGAGACGGGGGCCCCAGCCCCCGATCGGGAGGAGCGCAACGTCCAGCTCGCCCTCGATCATCGATCCCATCTCGGGGAACAGGTCGGTGTCCCCGGCGAAGTAGAGCCGCGCAGGCCCCGACTCGAGCAGGAAGCCGACCGCCGTCCCGCGCGGGCCGAACGGTGGGCGAGAGCCCGGATGTGCGGCGGGCGTGGCCGTGATCCGCACGTCGCCGACCTGGTGCGATGCTCCCGGGGCAAGCTCCGTCACCCGCCCCCATCCCCAGCTCCCGGCCAGCCCCGCGCCACCCGGCCCGGTCACGATCTCCGGGCCCGTGGACAGGCGGGCCAGCGACAACCGGTCGAAGTGGTCGAGATGGAGGTGGCTGATGAGCACGAGGTCGACCGCCGCGTAGAGGGCCGGGTCCAGCGGTCGCACCACCCGGGTGAGGAACATCAGCCGGTCGACGAGGATGGGGTCGGTCAGGATCCGCAGCCCGCCGAGCTCAATGAGCACCGTGGCGTGACCCAGGAAGGTCAGCCCGGGGAGGGGCACCTGGTCACCAGCCCGGGCGGGTGTACGGCCGGTCCGATACCGCTCGGCGGGCGGGTCTGCGCGACCTCACCTTGGGGCCGGGGTCCTGGGACAGGGTGAAGATCACGAACGGGCGGTCCGGCCCCAGGGTGACGGTGATCGTCGGCGCACGTCGGACCCGGCTGGCACCCGTCAGCAGGTCCACGTACCGAAAGGGACGCTTCGGATCGATCCCCACCGCCACCAGGTCCGGGCGGAGGACCGCCCGCTCCGACCAGGTGGGATTCACATTGACCGCGACCCATACCGGCTGGCGCCATCGCTTCGGCTCCTCCGACAGCAGGTCGATCTGTCCGACAGGCAGAGCCTTGCGATAGAAGAGGATGCGCTTCGCGCGCGCCGTCTCGAAGCGGAGCGTCTCGGTCCGTTGCAGCGCGGGCCAGGCGCGTCTCAGCGAGTTCAGCGAGCTGATAAGCGGCTTGAGGTTGCCCGGCGCGTCCCAGTTGCGGACGAGGATCTCGTACTTCTCACTGTCCTTGTACTCCTCGCTGCTCCCAATGCGCCGGTGCTCGAGGAGCTCGAAACCCGAGTAGATCCCGTACAGACCGGACAGGGTGGCAGCCAGCACCAACCGGCTGACGAAGGTGGCTCGTCCACGGGCGAGGTAGTGCGGGTTGATGTCCGGCGTGTTGGTGAACAGGTTGCCGCGGTAGTACTGCCGCATCTCGGTCGAGGTCAGCTCGACGAGGTACTCCCGCAGCCGGGCTCGATCCGTGCGCCAGGTGAAGTACGTGTACGACTGGGTGAAGCCTGCCTTCGACAGGAGGCGCATCGGCTTGTGGCGGGTGAAGGCTTCCGCCAGGAAGATCACATCCGGGTACGTGGCCTGGATGTCGCGAATGAGCCACGCCCAGAACGCGACCGGCTTCGTGTGCGGGTTATCGACCCGGAAGATCCGGACGCCGCGTTGGACCCAGGTCAGGACGACGTCCCGCCAGGCCTCCCACAACGCGGCGCGGGCCGCCGGGTCAGCCGAGCGAAAGTCGAATGGGTACACGTCCTGGTAGCGCTTTGGCGGGTTCTCCGCGTAGCGGATCGACCCGTCGGGCGCGCGCCGGAACCATTGCGGGTGCTCCGCGACCCAGGGGTGATCGGGCGAGGCCTGAATGGCAAGGTCGAGGGCAACCTCCATCCCCAGCCGCTCGGCTGTCCGACGAAAGTGCTGGAACGCCTCCAGCCCGCCGAGCTCCGGGGCAACCGCCTCGTGACCGCCTTCGACCGATCCAACCGCCCACGGGCTGCCGACGTCACCGGGCTCCGCCTCCTCCGCGTTGTTGCGCCCCTTGCGATTGGTCGTGCCGATGGGGTGGATCGGGGGCAGGTAGACGACGCCGAACCCCAGGCGAGCGAGCTCGGGCAGCCGCCACTCGGCCTCGACCAGGGTCGTTGGCGAGCCGGCCGACGTTCCCTGCGAGCGGGGGAAGAGCTCGTACCATGCCCCGCTCGCGGCAGCCGGACGATCCACGACCAGCTCGAGCTCGCGGTCGTATCGGGAGGCGGCCCGGCGGTCCGGGTGGCGAGCTCCGGCCGCCAGCACGTTCGGCTCACGCGCGACGCGCGCCGCGGCGCGCCCGTCGGAGGCGGCGATCACCCGCGCGCGAGCGTCGCGCAGGACAGCGGCGTCCTCCACCGCTCCGACGCCCCGGGCCCGCCGGGCCGCGTCGTCGAGGACCTGGCGCCCTTCCGCGAGCTCGATGTCGACTGCCAGGCCGAGACGCGCCTTGCGATTCAGCCGCTCCGACCAGCTGGCCACCTCATCGCGCCACGCCTCGATCGTGTAGCGGTGCCACCGGTTCCGTCGCAGCCGGACGCGGGCCTTCCAGCGATCGAGGCGGCCCTCGCGCATCGGGATCTCCCGCCACTCGGTCTCGTCATCGGCCCGGATGAGAAGCGCCGCACCGAGCCGGTCGTGCCCGTCGGCGATGAGGTCGGCGCTGACCGTGAACCAGTCGCCGACCACCCGCTTGGCTGGATATCGCCCGCCGTCGAGCTCCGGATCGACGCGCTCGATGACGATCGTGCGGGCCGTGCCGATCGCGTCGGGACCCGGCTCGACGGCCGCAGCCAGGCGACGCAGGCTCGCTCGGGTGGTCGTCATCGGCCTTCGAACCCTACCCCATTCCAGCGGGTAGGCTGTGCACCCCATGACTCATCGGCCCAGGCGTCGGTCGGCGCGGCATCGGCTTGCCCTGCTCATTGGTGGAGCGGCCCTGTTCACCGGCTGCGTGGCAAGCTCGCCAAGCCCTTCGCTGACGTCACCGTCGCCGTCGGCAACGCAACCCGAATCCGTCGCGCCTTCCGTGCCGCCCTCGCTGACGCCCTCGGAGCCACCGGCG
The DNA here is from genome assembly GCA_035709505.1 of Candidatus Limnocylindria bacterium. Classification (GTDB taxonomy): domain Bacteria; phylum Chloroflexota; class Limnocylindria; order QHBO01; family QHBO01; genus DASTEQ01. The sequence goes on along the minus strand of DASTEQ010000132.1, from coordinate 7,024 downwards.
CCGCTTGCCTCCGGGCCGGACTCGCTGACCCTGCAGCCGGTGACGACCGGCCTCGTCCGTCCGCTCGGCGTGGAGAACGCGGGAGACGGCTCGGGCCGCCTGTTCGTCGTCGAACAGGACGGGCACATCCATGTCGTCAACGCGAGTGGCCAGATGGACCCCGACCCCTTCCTGGACATCTCGCCATTGGTACTGACCGGTGGGGAACGCGGCCTGTTGGGGCTCGCCTTCCATCCGGACTACGAGCAGAACCGCCGGTTCTTCGTTGCCTACACCAGCCGGCCGGCCGGCGCGAACACGGTGGCCGAGTACCGAGTCTCGCAGGACCCGGAGCGGGCCGACGCCGCATCCGGCCGAATCCTGCTGGCGGTTCCGGATCCAGCGGCCAACCACAACGGCGGGAGCCTGGCCTTCGGGCCTGACGGCTACCTGTATGTCGCGATGGGTGACGGCGGAGGGCAGAACGACCAGTTCGGCAACGGCCAGAACCTCAACAGTCTGCTGGGCAAGATCCTCCGGATCGACGTCGACGCCGCGCCCGCCGCGGGACGCGCGTACGCGATTCCGCCGACGAACCCCTTCGCGGCTGGTGGTGGTGCGCCGGAGATCTGGGCTTATGGCGTGCGCAACCCGTGGCGGATCACCTTCGACCGGGCGCTGGGAGCCCTGTTCATGGGGGACGTCGGCGGCGGCGCATGGGAGGAGATCAACCGCCAGGACGCGGACGCCGTGGGCGGCCTGAACTACGGCTGGCCGCTGATGGAAGGTCCGCAGTGCCGATCCAGCAGCTGTCCGGCGAGCCTGGTGCCCCCGATCGCCGCCTATGACCACGGCTCCGGATGCTCGGTTATCGGCGGCTACATCTATCGAGGGACGGCGCAGCCCCAGCTGCAAGGCGCGTACTTCTTCGGTGACTGGTGCAGCGGCCGGATCTTCTCGTTCGACGTCGCCGGGGCGACGATCACGGTCAAGACGGTCCTCGCCAGCGGCCTGGCGGTCAGCTCGTTCGGCGAGGACGAGGCCGGCGAGCTGTTCGTCGTCGATATCGAGGGCGGTGGGTTGTACCGGCTCCTCGGTCCCTGACGGCGCCTACAGCGCACCGGCGGCGCGAAGACTCACCCATCGGTCGTGACCGATGACCAGGTGGTCGAGCAGCTCGATGTCGAGCAGCCGGCCGGCATCGGCCAGGTCCGCGGTAATCCGCAGGTCATCACCGGACGGAGACGGATCGCCGGACGGGTGGTTGTGGGCCACGATGACCGCCGCGGCCTGCCGGCGAATCGCCTCGCGGTAAACCTCACCGATGCGGACCGGGGATCCGGCCAGGTTCCCGACGTAGACCGTCGATCGGCCGAGCACGACGTTCCGCGTGTTCAGGAGGCAGACCAGCAGCTCCTCCTGTTCGAGATGTCTCATCTCCGGCAGCAACCGCTCGGCGACATCGGCCGGTGTGCGGACCCGCCAGCCGGGGAGTGGCCACCGGGCGCTCGCGCGCCGGCCGAGCTCGAAGGCGGCGGCCACCGCCGCCGCTCGCCGTCGCCCGACCATCGGCTCCGCGCCGAGCTCCGAGGCGAGCCTGGTGGCCAGCTGGCTGAGCCCGTGCGTGTCGAGCAGGCTGCGGGCGGTGGCCAGGGCTCCGGGACCGCCGAGCAGGAGCGACAGCAGCTCGTCGTCGGCGAGTGAGCCCGGGCCGGCGCTGAGCAGGCGGTCGGCGGCCGGTCGGGCGCCCGTCATGGATGAAGGGTCGCCGGAGACCGTTTGCCGGCCCTTACCGGGCCGTTGCCGGACCTGGACGGGCCTAGCTGGGGACGAGGAAGATCACGGCCAGCGACAGGCAGTTGAAGGTTGCGTGGATCCCGATCACCAACGGCAGACTCCGGGTCACGACGTACGCCCCGGCCAGGATCACGCCCAGCAGGAAGATGGAGGGCAAGGCCAGCCACGACCCGCCGAGGACGTGGGCCGCCCCGAACAGGACGGCCGATCCGAGCACAGCGACTCGCGTCCCGTGCTCGCGCTCCCAGGCGTTGACCGCGATCCAGCGGAAGAAGAACTCCTCGGCCAGCGGAGCCAGGAGACCGATCAGCCCGAGCGCGACCAGTGGCGACAGGGTCTTCGCCATCTCGGCCACGACCTGGCCCTCATCGGGTGCCTCGCCGGTCAGCTCGGTCACGAGCCACGCCAGGGCGATTGCGACAGCATTGGCCGCGACCCATGCCGCGGCCCCAAGGGCGATGCCGCGTGCCACGTTGCGGATGGTGGCCGTCCCGTCGCCGAACCGGGCACCAACCAGGGCGCGCGGTCGGATGACGAACAGGGCTCCCACCGCTCCAAAGATGAGCGGGGTCACCAGCAGCAGGACGATGAGCGAGAAGGTGCTGGGCTCGGTGAGGTCGCCACCGGCCAACGCGTCCGCGAGGAGGGGCGGGAGCGAGAGCACGTTGGCCGCGGCCACGGCCAGGACGAACAGCAGGATGATGCTCGGCCCGCGGTAGCGTTCTTCGGGGAGCTGCCGGCGAGCCCAGATTCCACGCTCGGCCAGCCAGCCAAGGCTTCCGAGCAACACGACGCCTCCGGCCGCGGTAATCGCTCCGGGCAGCAGCCACCCCGATGCGACACCCGACCCGAGCGAGGCGGTGAAGACCAGCCAGGCGATTCCCCCCACCGTGACCACCATCCCGAGACCGGCCAGCACCCAGCCGGGCCACGCGGGCGGGACCGGGGCGATCGGCTCGGGCGGCGGTGCCGCCGGGGCCGGGATCAGGTCAGGAGTTGGCGGAGCCGGGGCGTCGGCCGCGTCGGTCAGGGGTTGTGCGCCGCCTGCGGGACGGCGCCCTTCTCGTGGCCGTACTCAGGCCGCTCGGCGGTCGCGGCTGCGACCGGGGCGGGCACGGCGGCTGGTCGGGTGCGGGTGGGCAGCTCCGTGCCGCAGAACGCGCAGATCGACCATGCCGGCTCGGTCAGGCGCTGGCAGGCGGGGCAGATGCGATGGAGCCGGGTCCGGCAGTTGGGGCAGACGATCCAGTCCTCGGACACCCGCGCTCGGCAGGTCGGGCAGTTGCGGTGCTTCTCCATCTCGGCCAGGAGCGACTCCTCGGCGAGAGACCGCTCGTAGACCTCGGCCATCGTCTCGCGGGGTCGGATGATGATGTACATCAGCCACGCGAACAGGAAGACGAGCGGGGTGAAGAAGATGATGAGGGCGGAGGCGAAGTAGGGCAGGATCGGGTTCTCGGTCCGGGCCTGCATGTCTCGGAAGGCCCAGTAGGCGGTGCCCAGCCAGAGCATCACGACGTACACGACGATCAGGGTCGCCGCCAGCTGCACGACCGGGTTGCTGGTGAAGTCGCTCCAGATCTGACCCGGATCCGGCAGACCTTCCATTCGCGATATGCCTCACTCCGTGAATTCGTGCCAGCCGGCACGAAGCGCGGCGGTCATCCTAGCAGATGGGTCTGAAACCCCTGTTCCGGCGGCCAGGAGCCCGCTGGAGGTCCGGGGCGGGTACTGCACCGGACCACACTCCGGCCGGATTTGCGCCTTCGCCGCAACATCGAATCTACCGGGCGGACGATCAGGCCATGGCCCCGCGGGCGGGTCTCGGCGAGACTGTCGCCGAACTCATCATCCCGTCCTGGAGGAAGCCTTGCTCTGGCTCCTACGGCTGCTCGGATTCCTGTATCCGGTCGTGGCCGCCGTCTGCCTCACCCTGCTCGGGGCGATGCTCGTCCACCAGCCTCCGGGAACTCGGGGCTACACGGTTGGGCTCGTTGGGCTGGCCATCGGTCTGGGTGCCTCCGCGATGGCGTTGACGACGTGGTTCTACTTCGCCCTCCGCCTGTCGCGGCTCGCGAAGGACCTCGAGCGAACGGTTGATCAGGGCGTCCCGATCATGCTTCGCGAGTCCGGCGTGCCGGCCGAGCGACGCCTGGCCCGAGCGTTCAACCGGGCGGCGGGCACGTTCGCGATGGCGGAGATGCAGGCGACCCGCGACCGGCTGACCGGCATTCCCAACCGCGAATCGCTGCTGCGGACGCTGGCCGGCGAGGTCGAGCGCGCGACGCGTCACTCGAAGCCGATGTCGGTTGCGTTCATGGACATCGACCGCTTCAAGGCGATCAATGACACCTACGGCCATCGTGTCGGGGACGCGGTCCTGCAGCAGCTCGCGGGGCTGATCACGCGGAGCATCCGGGCGAGCGACATCTTCGGGCGGTACGGCGGAGAGGAATTCATGCTCATCCTGCCCGAGACCACCCCGGAGGACGCCTACGTCCTGGCGGAAGAGCTCCGCGAGATGGTCATGCGCCGCCCGCTCAGCGTCGCCTCCGGGGTCCTGGTGGATGCGACGATCAGCATCGGCGTGGCGGGTGGCCACAGCACCGAGCTCCAGGTCGACCGATTGGTCGATGCCGCTGACGCCGCGATGTACGTGGCGAAATCCGAGGGCCGCAACCGGAGCTTCCTGTTCGGCAGCGTGACCGATGAATCGGTCATCCGGCGCGCGGTGATCACGCCGGAACGGCGTGACGCGGCAGCCGCCATCGGTCGGTGGGCGAGCGCCAGCGCCGCCCAGGCGCTGGCATCGGTCCTGGCCCCGCAGCCGCATCACCGTGGCCGTCCATCGGACATGATCGCGGCGCTCTCTATCGGGGTCGCCCTGCACATGGGCCTCTCCCGGGTGGAGCTGGATCGGATTCGGGTCGCCGCCCTCCTCCACGACCTCGGCAAGCTCGCCCTGCCCGGCGAAATCCTCGACAAGCCGTCGTCACTGACCGATGTCGAATGGCAGGTGGTCGGCGAGCATCCGCGGATCGGTCAGGTCATCCTCGAGCAGGCGACCAGCATGCGGGACGCCGTGCCGATCGTCCTCCATCACCACGAACGCTTCGACGGCACCGGCTATCCGCACGGCCTGCGCGGCGAAGAGATTCCGCTCGGCGCCCGGATCGTGGCCGTGGCCGATGCGTACCACGCCATGGTCCACGAGCGGCCGTATAAGTCGGCGCTCACCCACACCCAGGCGCTGACCGAGCTCAGACGACACGCCTCGACCCAGTTCGATCCCACCGTGGTCGAGGTCTTCATCGCCATCTTCGGGGAGCAGGTGCCTTCCGACGGGCTGGAGGAGATCCGGCGTCTCCACGACCATGCCGAGGGTGGCCTCGAGGCGGCCGATCCCCAAGCTGCCGCGCTCCTTCACGCGTTGCAGCCACCCGAAGAGCCGGCCCTGCCGGCTTCCGACTCCCGTATGAGCCGCGGGGGATCGCGTGCCCGATCGAACACTCCGGACCCGGAGGCCCCGTCGAGCGGGTCCACACTCCTCCCGGCAGAACAGACCGGCTAGCGCGGAGCCCGCGACTCCGCCCGTCCCCGCGACTGCTGCGCTCAGCCCCCGGCGAGCCGGGTGACGCTGCCGATGGAGCCGATCACACCGGACAGGAAGCCGATCAGTCCGGCCGGGGACAGGCTGCGGAGCAGGCCGATGAGGTCGTCGCCAAGCGCCGAACCGATCTCGAACACCACGAACAGGATGGCGAAGGCCGCGCACCAGGCCAGGACGATGCCAAGCCCGACCCGCTGGCCTCGACCGGGAACGGCGCGCACGACACCAACGGCGGCGAGCAGCAGCATCACGCCAACGAGGACAGGCAACGGCGCGGCAAGCCCGAAATACGCGGCCTCGAGCAGGCCGGCATCGTCCGGATAGGCAGTCCAGAAGGCGAGCCCGTACCCATCGGGCCCGAGCGCCTGCTCGGCCAGCGAGCCCGCTCCCACCGCGAACGGCAGCACCCAGGCCGTGGCCATCCCGACAGCCCCCACGACGAGCACGAGGGGACCCAGCCACGCGCGCGCCGGACGCGCAGCCACGACCGGGGCGGACGGCAGGGTCGCGGGGGGCGACACCGGAAGCGACGCGCCGGCAGCGGCCACTGCGGGCCTGATGTTGAACCCGCACTCGGAGCAGAACGCCGAGCCGGATCGGTTGGTCGCGCCGCAGCGCGGACAGGGCCCGCCCTCGGCGGTCGTCGTTGGCCGAGCCAGGGTCGCGTCCTCGGCGGCCACCAGACGCTGGCCGCAGCTTTCGCAGAACGACACACCTGGCCGGTTCTCGGTCCCGCACCGTCGACAGACCTGGGTCTCGGTCACGGGGCGTCCTCCATCGACTCCGCTCTCGATCCGGCACCCAGCTCGGCCTCCCACCAGGCCGACGTCCAGGCCTGCACCACGCCGCAGACGATGACGAGCACCAGCCAGATCCAGACGAAGCCTAGCAGCAGGATGATGGTCGTCGGCTGGGCGAGGCCACCATCCGCCAGCCGGCCGGCGAGTGGGTGCCAGAGGGTCCCGATCATGCCGCCGGTCAGTGCCTGGGCGCCGATGAAGGCGGCGAAGGTGACAGCCGCCTGAGGGATGAGTCGGTTGCCGCCGCGGCGAGCCGCCGTCAGGCCCTGCCATCCTGGTCGTCGGAGGCTCGCTGACCCGACCGCCTGGACGAGGACGACGACGACGGCCAGCGCGAGGAGGTAAGGCCAGGTGGCTTCCAGCAGGCGCGCTGACAGGGGAGTCGCGGGGTCGGCCCCGAGGACCGCGTCGACGGCCCCCGGAGCGGCGAGCGAGCCCAGGATCAGCGCCGCGGCCACCGCCGGCACGGCAGCGACGGTGAGCACCGCCATCGCCCGAGGGACGGTGGGTGGCGTTCCGGCTCGGGCGGGATCGGAGAGGCCCATCATGAGCGTCACCTCACCGAAGGCGACGGCGAGCAGGATCGTGGCCAGGCCGCAGACGATGGCCACCCCGAGAACGACCAGGTTCCACGGCCACCACGGGTTGGCCATGAGCTGCATCCCCAGACCCGCGGCGCCGGCCGCGTCGGGATCCGGGGCGATGGTCAGCAGCAGGACGAGCCAACCCGCCGCCGCGAACGAGACAAGCGCGCCGGGAAACCACAGTTCCGCCCGGTCGCTGGCGACGCGTGCCGCGGCCAGCCCCCGCGACAGCCAGCGGACCATGTCGCGGGGCA
>DASTEQ010000131.1:0-2060 GCA_035709505.1 Candidatus Limnocylindria bacterium | reverse complement strand
TCGATCCGCGACAGGAGCAGCAGCAGCGTGGCGCCGGCCAGGGCGACCGTCCCAGGTTCGTACCCGAGCAGCCCGTGGAACAGGAAGCCGACCAGGGTGGCGGCCAGGACGATGAGCGAGATGCGGAGCAGGGCGGGGTCGCTGATCATCTGCCGCTCGTCCATGGCCAGCAGCTGGTCACGCAGCTCGGGCGAGATCTCCAGCTGCCCGCGGAACAGCCATCGCGCGGCCACCAGGTACAGCGCCAGGCAGACGATGGACAGCGGCGCCATGTGGACGAGGAAGGCCACGAAGTCGAGGCTGGCCGCGCTGCCGATCAGGATGTTCGGGGGGTCGCCGATGAGCGTGGCCGCGCCGCCGATGTTGCTGGCCAGGATCGAGCTGATGATGAACGGGAGGGGGCTGAGGCCCAGCCGCGCGGCGAGGAACAGGGTGATGGGCCCGACCAGGACCACGGTGGTGACGTTGTCCAGGAAGGCCGAGGCGATGGCCGTGATGAGGCTGGTCACGACCAGGATCCGGTAGCCGTCGCCCCCGGCCAGGCGCGCGGCTCGGACCGCCAGCCAGCCGAAGACCCCGGTCCGCCGGATGATCGCGGCCAGGACCATCATCCCGGCCAGCAGGAAGATGACGTTGAAGTCGACCGACTCGAACGCGTGTTCCTGGCTGACGATCCCGAGCAGGATGATGGCCACTCCGCCGAGCAGGGCGGCGACGGTCTTGTGGATCCGCTCCGTCGCGATGAGGGCGTAGGCCAGGACGAAGACGACGACCGCCGCCCAGAAGGCGAGATCGCCGCTGATGAGGCCGCTCACGCCGGAGAGTCGCTCGACGGTCGGAGGAGTGCCCCGCGGCCCGTCGACTGGATCCAGACCATGAGCAGCTCGAACTGGTCGAGGTAGCCAACGACCCGGTTCGCGTCGTCCACGATCGGCAGCCCGTTCAGGTGGCTGTGATGCATCCGCTCGAAGGCGGTGCGGACCGTCTCGGTGGCCCGCAGGCTGACCGCGGGGATCATGATGTCCGCCGCCGTTCGAGCCGCGATGTGCTGGGCGTACTCCAGGGCAGCGCCCAGGTCCGAGATCTCCCCGAGGAACTCCTCGGGAACGATCTTCAGGAAGATGTCATTCACCAGCATTCGCACGGGCACCAGGCCGACGAGGTGGCCTTCGTCGTCGACGACCGAGATCACGCGGCAGTTCGGCTTCTCCACGGCCTTGGTGGCAATGGTCTCCAGGCTGTCCGTCTGCGCGACCAGCACCGGCCCGGTGGTCAGCAGGGCGTCTGCCTCCGAGACGAGGGTCTGGCTGGTGATCGATTCACGGCTGGTCATCGGTTTGCCACCTGAGCGCTCCCACAAAGCAAGAGACTGCGCAGCGGATGCGCAGTCTCCACCTTGACCGGTGATACGGGCCCGGTCTGGCCCACCGCGGAGTCTAGACCGATGTCATCGGCCGCGGCAAGATCTCGAAGGCCGGCTCCAACTTCTCGGAGAGCTCTGCCAGCCCGTCGATGACGAGAGACGGGCCGAAATCCTGGGGCAGGCGCTGGATCTTCCCCCACGGCCCGCGCCGGATCCAGACCGATCGCAGCCCCGCGGCGGCGGCGGGCAGGACGTCGTTGTCCACTCGGTCGCCAACATGCGCCACCGACGCCGGATCCGGCTCGCCGATGAGCTCGAGAACGCGGGCGTAGTACGCCGGCGCGGGCTTGGCCACCTCCATCTCCTCGGACATGGCGATGACCTCGACCGGCAGGTCGAGGGCCCGCAGATCTGCCGTGCGGTGTGCCGGCTGGTTGCCGAAGATCGCCAGCCGATATCCCGCGGCTCTAACCGCGGTCAAGGCCGAGCGGACGTCCGGGTACAGGTCGTCATCGCGGATCGGTCCATACGAGGCCTCCAGCTCGTCCCGGTGGCGCTCCCAGTGGGGCAGGCCGAGCTCCCGGAAGACCTCCTGGTGGCCACCGCCGCGGGCAATCACCGCACCGAGGACGGCCATGAACGTGAGCCTGGGGATGCCCACGACGTCCGCCCAGGTGGACCACACCCGGGTCTCGTC
>DASTEQ010000130.1:0-10485 GCA_035709505.1 Candidatus Limnocylindria bacterium | reverse complement strand
CATCATCGACAAGGGCATGGTCATGTCCGGCGGCGGCAGCCTCCTGCGCAACCTCGACGCGCTGCTGACCCAGGTGACCGGCATCCCGTGCCACGTCGCGGAGAACGCCCTGAACTCGGTGGCGGTGGGGACCGGGCGTGCCCTGGAGCAGTTCGCGACGTACCGCAAGAGCCTGGTGACATCGTGACCACCGCCGTGGCGACCCAGGCCGCGGTCCGCGAGCGGACGGGCGAGGACCCCCGATCTCTGGCATTCGCCGACTTTCACTGCCATACCCGCCACAGCCGGGACTCGCGGCTGGACGAGGACCGATTCATCACCCTGGCCATCGACCGCGGCCTGACCCACGTCGCGGTCACTGACCACAACACGATCGACGGATCGGTGGCCGTGCGGGCCCTGGCCGCCGAGAAGGGCGTGGACGACCGGTTGACCGTGATCCTCGGCGAGGAGGTCTCCAGCGCCGACGGCGAGATCGTGGGCCTGTTCATCTCCGAGACCATCCCCCGCGGGCTCTCGGCGGAGGCCACAGCCGACGCCATCCGCGAGCAAGGCGGGCTGGTGTCGGTCCCGCATCCGTACGACCCGTTTCGGCGGTCGCACATCACCCCGGACGCACTCGAGCGCCTGGCGGAGACCCGGCGGATCGACCTCATCGAGGTGTTCAACAGCCGGGTCACGCTCGGCCGTCACAACCAGGAAGCCGCGGAGTTCGCGGCTCGCTACCGGATTCCCGGCGTAGCCTGCTCCGATTCGCATACCGCTTTGGAGGTGGCGATGAGCTTCAACGCGCTTCCCGCCTTCGCCAGCGCAGAGGAGCTGGCCGCCGTCCTTCCCGACAACGAGTGGCACGGCAGCCGCACCACGAAGCTCGTGCATCTCGGCACCCGCTTCGCGGTCGCCTCGAAATGGGTCGAGCGCCAGACCGGGGCCGGCCGATGACCGGGGAGCGTCCCACCGACTCTCCCGAGAAACGTCCCGAAACCCCGGCAGAACGGCCGCAGGGCCGCCACTCGGTGTACGAGGCATCCGAGTTCCTTGGCGCGCCCGCAGGCGAGGGCATCCCGGCGAGCGAAGTCTCGCTCGCCGGCCGGCTTCTCAACGCCCGCACCATTGGCTCCCTGGTCTTTGCCGTCGTGCTCCTGTTCCTGTTCTTCCGGGTGGTGCTCGACATCGACTTCGGCGCGACCGTCGAGCTCATTCGGTCCGCGGACCCCGCCCTCCTCCTCGCCGCCCTGGTCGTCTACTACCTGACCTTCCCGCTCCGCGGTGGGCGGTGGTGGTACGTGCTGGGCAAGGTCGGGACCCACATCCGGTACTGGATCGCGACCGAGATCCTGTTCCTGTCGTGGTTCGTGAACTGCCTCGTGCCGGCCAAGCTCGGCGACCTGTACCGCGCGTACCTGTTGAAAGGCAACTACGGGGGGTCGGCCTCGCGCACGGTCGGGACGATCTTCGTCGAGCGCATCGCCGACATCGTCATCATCTTCGGCCTTGCCGTGGCCGCCGGCTTCTGGAGCTTCCGCGGGCGATCGCGCCCGGAGCTCGACTTCATCTTCGTGGCGGCGTTCCTGCTGGTAGCCCTCCTGATCCTTCTCCTCCTCGTGCTCCGTTTCGCCGGACACCACATCGAGCGCATCCTGCCCGGACGGGTGGAGGGCTTCTACACCCGGTTCCGGGAGGGGACGACCGCGGCCCTCACGCCGCGCGCGGTGAGCGTCATCGGCGTGATCACGGTCTTCATCTGGCTGGCGGAAGGCCTCCGCGTCTTCTTCGTCATCAAGGCGCTCGACCTGCCGGACGTGCAGCTCGGCATTTCGGCCGCGATCTTCGTCGCCCTCGTGGCAGCGCTCCTGACGGCCATCCCCCTGACCCCGGCCGGAGTCGGGTTCGTGGAAGCCGGGATCGTCGCCGCGTTATCGCTGTACGGGGTCAGCCCCGAGTCCGCGGTCGCGATCGCGCTCATCGACCGGGCCATTTCCGTGCTTACGGTCATCGTGCTTGGCGGTCTGGATTACGTGCGCAGTCCCCTCGTGCGGCAGGCCCACCGTGCCGGCCTGGGCAACCCGCCAACCCACCAGCCGATTGCGGGCGGCACGGCCGGCACCTGACCGGCGCCATGCCCGAGGTACCTTTGTCCCATTGAGGCGATGGCCTCCGAACCCGATGCTGCGGGTGCGCGCACGCACCACCCACGCTCGTGGATGGAGGCGCAATACGAGCATCGTGGATGACCCTCCAGACACCGCGATCCTTCAACAGCTGGCTTCGCGGCCAGCTGAAGGAGAAGAAGATGAGCCAGCGGCAGCTGGCGCTCCAGTCGGGGGTCGATCACTCGACCATCTCCCGGCTGATCAAGGGCGACCGCATGCCGTCGCTGGGCACGGCGACCAAGCTGGCTCGCGGCCTGCGCGAGATCCACGACGAGTCGGAAGGCCCGACCTACTTTGCCGGCCTGGCGGCCCGCCAGCTCCTTCCCACCAGCCGGGTGGAGTACGCCCTGCGGGGTGACGACCTCCTGACCGAGACCGATGTGCGCGAGCTCATGCAGAGCTATATCGCCGTCCGCTCCCGCCGCCTGCGACAGGACGCGGCCAACGGGGGTTCCCACGCCGGTCCCAACGGGGACGGCACCGGCCCGGAGGCAGCGAAGCTCCGCTCCGGCACCTGACGTCTGCTAGCGTGGTCCGGTGGACCAGCCGGACCGATCAGGCCCCGACCTGCTGACCATCGGGCTCCTCGTCTTCTTCATCTCCCTCATCGTCATCGTCGCCGTCCTCCTGCTGCTCCCGGTCCTGGCCGGCTAGGCGGGGCGCGGCAAGCTCAGGTCTCGCGGCCCCCCGGGTCGATGCGGACCACCGGGTCGATCAGGCCATGGCCCCCGTCCGCGCGGCGGTACACGACGCTCACCCGATTCGTCTCGGCGTTGAGGAACACGAAGAACGCGTGGCCCAGCTCCTCCATTCGGGTGATCGCGTCCTCGGGGAACATCGGCACCATGTCGAGGCGCGTGATCTCCACCACCTCGGTGGCTGGCTCCCGTTCGCTCACCACCGGCGTCGCCGGCGCCGAAGCGCTGGTCGTGGGCGACCGTCGGCTCTCCCGCACGCGTTGACGCGCGCGCACGACCTGTCGCTCGAGCTTGTCGAGCACCGCATCCACGGCGGCCATCGGCGTGGCCGCAGCCGCCGACGACCGCAGCATCGCCCCGCGGCTGACGAGCGTGATCGACGCGGCGTGGGCCGTATCCGCGGCGCGCGAGGCCCGCGCGGTCAGCTCGACCGTGGCGTGGGCGGGGGTGTCCGCGATCCGGTCCAGGCGCTGGAGCTTGCGCTCGATGCGCGCCCGGAGCGGTGCGTCGAGCTCGAGGTGACGGGCGTGGAGGGTTGTCTTCACAGCCGGTCTCTCCCGGTGCGCGGGTCAACCCTACGGTAGCACCAGATCCGCCGATTCGAAGCGCGTCAGAGCTCCCGAGCAATGGCGAACCCGTAGACCGCCCTGACGCCCGCAGCGCGCAGGATGACCGCGCAAGCCTCGAAGGTTGCGCCCGTGGTCAGGATGTCGTCGACCACGACTACGGTTTCGGGAATGCGGCCATCGGGAGGAGGGGTGCGGTTCACGGCCATCGCGTCCCGAAGGTTGCGAAGGCGTGTCGCTCGGTCCAGCCCGTGCTGGCGCTCGGTCGCTCGGCGACGGACGAGCCCCGGCCACACCCGGACCCCCGTCTGGCGGCCCAACGCCTCGGCGAGGAGCGCGGCCTGGTTGTAGCCCCGTTCCCGATGCCGGCCCTGATGGAGCGGCACTGGCACGAGCACGGCCGAGCTGGAGACCGTCAGCAGCTGGCGCAGGGCCGGGGCAGCCAGTTGCGCGAGAGGCTCAGCGAGGCGCTGCCCGCCGCCGTACTTGAGGCGCCTGAGGATGCGTTGTGCCTCGTCCCGGTGGGCGAAGGCGGCGACGCCGACCAGCAACGCATCTCCCACGATCGTCGCGCGGTTCATGCCGAGGAAGGCGTCGCCCGGCTCCACGGGCGGGCGCAGGCTGGCCCGGCAGGGGTCGCAGATCGCCGACCCGTACGTTCCGCACCCCGCGCACGCGGGCGGCAGCAGCAGGTCGAGGACGGCCACCGGGCAAGGATGCGGACGACCGTGTACCGGGCGCGTACCGAGGGCTTACGCCGAGGCGGGATCCAGCATGAGCTGGTCGCCGACCACCGTCCCGGTCGGCCGGACCGTGCCCGCGGGAAGCTCCAGGCAGTCACGTGCCCCCCGGGCCCATCCGACGATCCGCCACGGGCGGAGGTCCTCGACGACGCGGACCACGCGGCCCGAGGTGTCGACGAAGACCGCATCAATCGCGAACCGCATGAAGAACATGTGGATCGACGGCGACCGCTCGATCCACAGCCCTTCGCCAAGTGGCAGGGACGAACGCCCAAGCAATCCCACCGTACGGTCACGCAGGGACCGCGCAACGCGACACCGCTCTGCGAGCACGGTCCCCCGTGTCTGGTTTCGCACCCGCATCACGTCCGCCATCCGCGGCGGATGCTACGCGGGGGTTGCTACTTGATGAGCTGGATTCCCACGGCCGAGAACGCGCCGGCCGTTCCCGGTGCGGGGCCGACCGTCGCATTCGGGCCGACGAAGCGGACGAACTGGCCCTTCAGGCAGCTCGTCGCGCCGTTCCCGCCGACCTCGCACTCGGTCGTGTTATTGCCCTGGAGGTACGCGCCCTGCGGGTTCTCGAACAGGAACGCGACGAATCGGTCCAGGTGGTACCACTGGTTCACCCCGTTTCCGCCGACGTTCCCAGGCGGACATCCGCCGATCGTGCTGTTGGACGGCTGGGTGTTGCATGTCCCATCGAACATCGGGATGAGAACCGGAATGTTGTTCGCTGCGTACCAGTTCAGGGCGTCCTCGACGCCGCCGGAGTTCACGTTCCCGGTCTCGCTGACGAAGTACCAGTCGGGCACCGTGATCTGGTAGTCGAGCGTGCCGGGAGGCCCGATGGCGTCGATGAGCTCCGATGTGCCCCCACCCGGCGGATGCCAGTCGAGCCAGCCGACGTTGCCGGGGCCGTTGGCGCACAGCGGAATCGTGAGGGGGACGTTGAAGTACGGAGGGATCGAGTCGTATCCCCAGATCTGGGGCTGGTTGCTGCCGTCCAGCCACAGCTCCATGTGGTTGGTCCCGTCACAGACAATGATGTTCATCGGGATCGTGACCGGGAGGATGGCGCAGTCCGCGGTCGCCGGGCACACGCCCTCGATGTAGCCGGCCACTGCCGTGGCATCCGCTACGGTGCTCAGTGTCGGACGACCGATGACGCTCATCAGGAACGTGTCGAACGTCTTCTCGGTGTCGGCTTGGACTCCCGCTCCGTTGGGCGGGATGCCGCCCCCGCCGACCTCGGCCGCGGCGCTCGTCGAGGCCACGACACCGCCTCCCGCGTCGAGCAGCTGGCCCAGGATGTCCGTGTACCAGGCGCCGACCTTCACGACGTTGTTCTCCGACACCGAGTCGTCGACCGCGGCCAGCACGTCGGCGTCCGTCCGCGCCTGGCCGGCGAGCCGCTCGGCCAGCACCAGGGCTCCTGCCTCGCTGACGGCGTCTGCCGCGTTCTGGTTGTCGCGCTGCTGGCCCCACGCCATGCCACCGTCGATCACGAGTCCGACGAAGGCCACGATCACGACGAAACCGGCGGCCACGATGACGAGGATCTGGCCACGAGGCTCACGGGAAGCGGGCCGGCGGGCGAGCAGCGAACGGAACACGGTCTCTCCTTTGCGGATGGTCATGGCCACGGGCAGGTTGCGATGCTGGGGTTGGAGGGGTCGGGGCATGTGCGCTCCACGGGCATCTCGGTGGTCGCGGTCATGGTGAACGGACCGATGATCTGGCCGATGACCGGCGTGGCGGCGATGAACTCGTGGCGCACCGTCACCGAGGCCAGGCAGCCGAGCGCGATCGGCGTCGAGCACGTGCCGGTGCCGTCCGGGTCGCCATAGACGATCGTGAGATCGGCGGGCGTGGTACCGAGCGCGACGGCCTGCTTGATGGCCTCGCCTTCCACGTCGGCAGGGGTCTGGTTCACGATCGCCACCCGCGCCGCCTCCCGCGAGGCGTTGGAGATCGTGTTGAAGCCGTAGACCGCCCGTCCGAGGTCGAACAGCCCGAAAAGGATGACGATGAAGATGGGCAGCGCCAGCGCAAACTCGACCAGGCCCTGGCCCCTGCGTGCGTCCTGGATCCGCCGGATCATGGCCCCACCGTGATCGAGGCGGTGCACGGGGCGGGCTGCCCAGCGAGGATCGACTGGCTGCCCACGACGAAGTCGTTGTTCCCTTGACCTTGCCGGTTGATGGTGACCTGGGTCGTGAAGCCGGCCGCCGACCACTCGGTCTGAATCGCCGGGTTCGGACTTTGCCTCGTGCCCACGTGGTCGCCGATGAAGTTCGGGACGGTACATGGCGTCGGCGTTGGGCTCGGCGACGGGCCGGGCGACCCGGACGGCGACGGGGACGCGACAGGAGAGGGGCTCGGCGACGGGAGCCCGGGGCCGGCGGGCACGCCTCCGATCATCCCGGTCCGGATGGGAAAGACGGCTTCGGCCTGAATCGTGATGGAGCCACCGATGATCTGAGATACGAGCGGCGTCAGGAGAGAGAAGTCACAGGTCAGGGTTACTCGTGCGGGCTCGCCGATGGCTGAGCCGCCGGAGAACACCGGCGTGGGGACGTTTGGCGGCAGCTGGCAATTCAGCGCGCTGGCGTCCGCCAGAATCTGCGCCTCGTAGTTCGCCTGTTGGGTCGAGTTCCCGGGTGGGATCCACGCGGTCGGATGCGCCGCC
This sequence comes from Candidatus Limnocylindria bacterium, assembly GCA_035709505.1. Taxonomy (GTDB): domain Bacteria; phylum Chloroflexota; class Limnocylindria; order QHBO01; family QHBO01; genus DASTEQ01. The sequence goes on along the minus strand of DASTEQ010000130.1, from coordinate 3,633 downwards.
GCGTAGCTGGCCCCGATGCGCGCGGCATTGTTGAGGCCGACCCACCCAAAGAACACGCGGCCCAGGTCCAGCGCCATCAGGACGACGAGCAGCAGCACCGGCAGGATGATGGCGAGCTCCACGAGCGCCTGCCCACGACTGTGGGATCTCGTGGTGCGGCGAAATATTCGATCAAACAGCATGCAACGAATCCGATTAGGACGGCTTACGGATGAGAAACGTGTGGGCGCAGCCGATAGGGCTATGAGGTCGGTACGGAAAGTACCACCTCAACCTTGCGGTGCGCCTTACATCGTCAAGATTCCGTTGCTGATCTGCAACGAGGCGATCGGTATGCGGGCCGCTCGCCAGCGAGAGACCAGTAGCCTGAAGGGCTTCGGGTCAGCCCGGCATGAACGGCGACACCGCTCCCCGTGAGAGCGGTGTCGCGCTGATTCGGACGGCGCCCTATGCGCCGGCGGCTACTTGATGAGCTGGATGCCCACCGCGGCATTCGCGCCGGGCTGTCCGTTGCCGGCTCCGACCGTGGCACCAGGTCCGACGTACTTCACGAATGTGCCCATCAGACAGGCGGTCGCCCCATTGCCTGTGTCGCATTCGGGATTGCTGCCTGCGATGAACGCGCCCTTAGGGGCATCCATCAGGAACGAGACGAAGCGATCGAGGTGATACCACTGGTTTGATCCGGTTCCACCGACGTTCGCGGGCGGGCACCGTTCGATGTCACTCAGCCCCGGGCTCGGGGGATCCGGTTCAGTGTTGCAGGTGGCGTCGAACATCGGAATCAATGCCGGGATCTGGTTCCCGGCGTAGTAATTCAGCGCGTCCTCCATGGCACTGCTGTTGGTGTTGCCGGTGGCGGTGACATAGAACCACCCAGGCACCGACATCTCCGGATTCGTGGTCGGTGGTCCGATAGCCGTGACCAGTTCGCTGATTCCTCCGGCCGTCGGCGTCCAGTCCAAGAAGCCGACGTTCCCCGGATTGCCCTTGCACAATGGAATCGTGAGATGGCGGCTCCAGTCGAGGACGCCGTCTCCGTCGGGATCGAGCCACTCACGGACCGGGTTCGAGGGGACGACGTCGCCGCTGCCGTCACACGTGACGATATTCAGTGGGATCGTCACCGGCAGAACGAAGCAGTCACCGGTCGCGGGGCAGACCCCATCGATGTAACCCGAAACGGCTGTCGCATCGGACACCGTGCTCAGCGTGTCGAAGCCGATGACTTTGACGAGGAATGTCTCAAAGTCCTTCCGGGTCTCGGCCTGAACGCCCATCCGGACATCCGGCTGGAGGGGGCCAGTCGCGCCGGGACAGAATGAAGGTGGGATCACCCCGCCGCCGACAACGGCCGCGGCGGCCTTGGCCACCGGGGTGCCGGCGGCGTTGACCAGGTCGCCGTTGCAGTTGGCATACCAGGCGCCCACCAATGTCACGCCATTGTCAGCGACCGATGCCTGAACGGCGGCCAGGACGTCGGCATCAGTGCGCGCCACTCCGGACAGCCGTTCGGCGAGCACCACGGCGCCCGCTTCGCTGGCCGCATCTGCAGCGTTCTGGTTGTCGCGCTGCTGGCCCCACGCGTGCCCGCCGTCGACCACCAGGCCGATCATCGCGACCATGATGATCAGCCCGGCGGCCACGATCACGAGGATCTGTCCACGGGGCTCGTCATCGGCCGGGCGGCGGGAAAGGCGGACGAAAGACATGATCGCTCCTTCGGGAATTGTCACGGCCAGGGGCACGTGGTCAGGGACGGGTTATCGGGATCGGGGCATTCGCGCTCGACCGGCATTTCGGTCGTGGACGACATCGTGAACGGACCGATGATTTGGCCGATGACCGGTGTCGCCGCAACGTACGAGTACTGGACCGTGACCGCCGCCCGACAGCCGACGGACGGCGAGCTGCAGGTTCCAGTCCCGCTGGGGTGGCCATACGAGATCGTGACGTCGGCCGGCGTGAGGCCCAGGGAGACACCCTGCTTGACGGCTTCCGCGTCGATGTCGGCCTCGGTCTGGTTCACGATCGCGATCCGGACCGACTCGCGGGACGCGTTGGAGATCGTGTTGAATGCGTACACGGCCCGGCCGACGTCGAACAGCCCGATCAGGACGAGGACGAACACGGGCAGGACGAGGGCAAACTCGACGAGGCTCTGGCCCTTCGCCGAATCCTTCACGTGGCGGCTCACAGCCCGTACACCGTCATGAAGGTCGTGGTGCAGCTGGCCATCTGACCGCCGACGCCAGGCGACTGATTCGTGATCGTGTAATTCCCGTTCGGGGGCCTGGTGATCGTGACCGTTGTCGTGAAGCCGGCCGCGTTCCACATGGTCTGAGCCTCATTGGCCCGGGCGCCGACGAAGCTCGGGATTTCACACGGGGCCGGAGTTGGAACGGGCGTCGCCGAAGGGTCCGGTGTCGCCGTTGGGGTGGGGCTTGGTGTCGGCACCGAGCTGCTCACCGGGGTCGTGCCGGCTACGCCGGCGCGAATCGGGAACACCGACTCGGCCGCGATGGTGATCGAATTTCCCAGGATCTCGGAGACGATAGGGGTGATCAGGGTGAAGGTGCAGGTCAGCGTGACCTGCGCGGTGTTGCCCAGATTGGTCCCGCCGGCGAAGGTCGGTGCTGGAAGCGTTCCGGGGAGCGAGCAGTTCAGCGCCGAAGCGTCAGCGAGGATCTGCGCGTTGTAGCTGGCGCGCTCGGTCGCATTGCCCGGGCTGCCCCAGGCGGTGGGGTGTGCGGCGGCATAGCTGGCGCCGATACGGCTCGCGTTCGTCAGGCCGACCCAGCCGAAGAACACCCGCCCGAAATCGAGCCCGAGCAGGAGGATCAGCATCAGGACCGGGACGATGAGCGCGAACTCAACGAGCCCCTGGCCGCGACCCGAGCGGCGCATGCGATTCCGCAGTCGATTCATGCGGCGAGTATCCCGGCCCGGACCTTACAGGCCGCCTGACAGGGGCCAGTACCTTCGGTCATTGCCACCGGGGACTTCCGTTACGACACCCGCCGCCCGGGAGGGGCGTCCCTAGACTTCGGCCCCCGCATCGGGCTCGGTCGGCTCCGCCAGGAGGGTGATGAGGAAGGTCGTGCCGTCTCCCGGCTCGCTCGCGAGGGTCAGCCGGCCATGCATGGCTTCGACCAGGCCGCGAGCGGCGTAGAGCCCGATACCGCTGCCGTCGGGCACCATCCGCCGCGCGTGCTCGCCGCGGAAGAACTGGTCGAACGCCCGCTCCCGATCCGCGGCCGCGATCCCCGGCCCAGCATCGTGCACGGACAGCTCGCTGACGAGGTCGCTTGAGGGGCCGGGGCGCCCGGTCAGCCGGACGCGAATTTCGGTGCCCGGCGGCGAGTACTTCACCGCGTTGTCGAGCAGCGCCCAGAGGACCTGCTCGAAGCGATCGGGGTCGCCGACGGCGAGGTGCGGCTCGCCCTCGACCGTGAAGGCGAACGCATGGCCCGTATCACGGAGTGCGTCCCAGGTCCGTTGGACGATGGGCTCGACACGGAAGATTTCCTGGCGCGACTCGAGCGCCCCGGCCTCGAGACGAGACACGGCCAGCAGCTGGCCGACCATCCGGCGCATGCGGTCGGATTGATGGGCGATGGCCATGAGGTCGTT
>DASTEQ010000129.1:0-29709 GCA_035709505.1 Candidatus Limnocylindria bacterium | reverse complement strand
CCGCGACGGCAAGCCGTTTCTCCACGCCCACGCCACCTTCGCCGATGAGCATGGAGCCTGCGTCGGCGGGCACCTGCTGCGCGGGACGACCGTGTTCGTCGGGGAGTTCACGATCCGCGAGATGACCGGCGTGGAGCTGGTCCGCACCTACGACGAGGAGTTCGGCCTGGCCCTCTGGTGAGGCTGGGATCCCTGCTCAGAACCCGCTGCCGGGGTCGTACAGCTCCGCGGATGCCAATGGCACCCCGCCGTCGATGACACTGTCCGTGCCGCCCACCACGAGGACGGTGCCATCGAGAAGCCGCGTGGCCGTGTGGCCAAGGCGGCCGTCGGACATGGACGCGGTGGCGGTCCATTCCCCGGTGGCGGCCTCGTAGCGCTCGGCGGACGGCATGGCCACGCTACCGCTCATGCTTCCGGCCACCAGCACCGTGCCATCGGACAACAGCGTCGCCGTGTGCTGGATGCGGACTTCGAGCATCGCCCCGGAAGCAGACCAGGACCCCGTGATCGGGTCATACAGCTCGGTGGAGGCCAGGTCCGTGCCGCTCCCGGCAATGAGCACCCGCCCGTCCAACAGGAGAGTAGCCGTGTGGTTGAAGCGGACCTCGACCATCGTCGCCGTCGCAGACCAGGAACCGGTCCGGGGGTCGTACAGTTCGGCCAGGCCCCCAAGCTCGATATCACCGACGGCTCCGCCCACCACGAGGACCTGGCCATCAGCCAGGAGCGTGGCTTCACGACCGGGGCCAGCGCCTGTCGTGCTCCCGGTGACGGTCCATTGCCCAGTGCCAGCGTCGTACAGCTCGGCTGAGGCCAGCGGGCCACCGTCGCCATCGCTGCTGCTGCCGCCACCCGCGACCAGGACCTGGCCATCGGGCAGCAGCGTGGCCGTATGACCGACACGGACGTCGAACATGGCCCCGGTGGAGGTCCACTCCCCAGTTCTGGGGTCGTACAGCTCGGCCGAGGCCAGGATGCTCGCGAAGAACTCGCTCGTGGGTGCTCCCACGCCGCCTGCCACCAGAACTCGGCCATCGGGCAACTGGGTGGCCGTGTGGTTGACGCGCGCTTCGATCATGCCCCCGGTGGCGGTCCACGTCCCGGTGGTGGGGTCATACAACTCGGCAGACGCCAATTGAGCGCCTGCTATCGGGCCGCTGCCGCCGGCGACGAGAACCCGGCCATCAGCCAGCAACGTGGCGGTATGACCGCTACGGCCTTCGGCCAGGCTCGCGGTGACGGTCCAGGTGGGTTCCGACGAAACCGAAACGCTCGGACTCGGCTCGGACGTCTCCGAAGCGGCGGCTGAGGGAGAGGGGATCGGGGAGCCGTCCACCACCCATGGGAGCTCGATGACACCCGATCCGATCATGACTGCCGCCGAGATGGCAAGGATCGCGAGCAACGCCGCCACCAAGAGGAGGGCTGGCCGCGCCGATCGCGCGGGTCGACGGATCTCGCTCTGCAGGAGCGCGTAAAGCCGATCCTCGAAGCCGGGGTCGACGTCGGCGGGGCCGCCGTGCGCTGCCAGCCTCTCAAATAGTCGTTCGTCGGTCATCGGTCTGTCCCCTGGTAGGCCCGGCGGAACGCGTCGCGGCCTCGGGCCAGGAGTGACGCCGTGGCGGCTTCGCTCTTGCCGATGCTGCGCGCGACCTCGCGGACGCTGAGCTGGTCCATGTAGTGGAGGACGAGGACGGCGCGCTGGAGGGCGGGCATGTCGGCCAGCGCGTCATCGATGTCGTCCGGAGCGGTGGACCGGGACCCGGCCGGGCCCGAATGGCCGAGCTCGCGCGCGCTGAGCGCGGTCAGACGCCGCGTATCGCGCTCGGTGCGGCGGAAGTGGTCGACGAGCTTGTGGCGAGCAATACCGATGACCCACGTCGTGGCATCGGCCTGGCCCCGAAATCGGTCGCGACTGCGCACAGCCCCGACGAATGCCTGCTGGGTCAGTTCCTCGGCCAGCTCCGGGTTGCGGCCACAGCGATGGAACAGATAACCGTAGACCTTCGGCAGAATCTCCTCATACCAGGCGCGAAAGGCCGCCTCGTCAGCGAAGACGGCTGCCAGCTCGGACCGGTCCCCGGTGATCGTGGTGGGCGGTCGCACTCTGCTGTCGGCCTCGAATGGCATCTACAGGTTAGTCGCTCGACCTGCCCGAAATCGATCGGTGCGGCTGATGGGGAACTTCCCGAGCTTTCGGGGTGCCGAGCCGCGGATCGTAGAGCTCGTCGACGACGGGGTAGGATGTCGACGCTTTGCGCGCGGCTTAGCGCGATTTCGTGCGCCGGTAGCTCAGTGGATAGAGCGGGTGGCTTCGGACCACCAGGCCGCGGGTTCGAATCCTGCCCGGCGCGCCAGCCCCGTCAGACGCAACATCGGTCAGTCGAGGTGGTACGGAACGTCGACGACGATCGTGTTTCGGCGCCCAAACAGACGGAGCTTGAGGCGCAGGCTCGACTGGTTGTGGAGGAAGTTCTCCCACCAGTGGCGGGGCACGATCTCGGACAGGACGACGACCACCGGCCGTGACGGGTCCTGCGACTGGAGCGCGTCCATGTAGCGCAGCAGCGGCCCCATCAGCGCCCGGTACGGCGACTCGACCACCACCAGCTCCATCCCGTTGCCGAGCGCGGTCCACTGCTCGCGGAGCGCGCCCGCGTCGGCGGCGTCGTTGGTCACATGGATGGCCGTGGCCCGGTCGCTGAGCTTTCGGGCGAAGGTGAGCGCTCCCAGAGCGGGCCGATCGAGGCGGGCAATCGGGACGATAACGATCGGCTCGGCGGTGGACACGGTGGACGTCGCCGCGAGATCGGTCCGCAGGGCCTCGTCGAAGGATCGGTAATGGCGGCGGATGCCGGTCAGCATCAGCATCATCAACGGGGTGAGCACGATCACGAGCCACGCGCCGGAGGTGAAATTGCTGACCCCAACGACCAGCGCCACGACCGCCGTGGTCGCCGCGCCGAGCCCGTTGATGACCAGGCCGCGCTGCCAGCCCGGCTCGCGCCGTGTCCACCAGCGGCGGAGCATGCCGCCCTGCGACAAGGTGAAGGCGATGAACACGCCGAGGGTGTAGAGCGGGATCAGGCCGGCCACACTGGCGTTGAACAGGACGAGCAGCACGACCGCCAGGCCGGCGAGGGCCACGATGCCGGTGGTAAATGCCAGCCGATCGCCGCGGAACGCGAACTGGCGGGGCAGGAACCCGTCGCGGGCGAGGAACGAGGACAGGCGCGGGAAATCGGCGAAGCTGGTGTTGGCGGCCAGGATGAGGAGCAGGCTGGTCGCGACCTGCGCCAGGACGAGGATCCAGCCGTCGCCCGCGACCTGGCGCACGAGCTGACTGAGGACCGTCTGCTGCTCGTTCGGGTCCGGCACCAGGCCGATCGTCGCCGACAGGTAGGCGATGCCCAGGAAGAGGACGCCGAAGATCGCGGCAGCCCAGGTCAGGGTCGTCCGCGCGTTCTTCCATTCCGGTGGCTTGAAGGCGGGGACGCCATCCGACACCGCCTCGACCCCGGTCAGGGCCACCGCGCCCTGGGAGAACGCGCGGAGAAGTAACAGAAGTGTCAGCGCCTGGACGCCGGTCTCGGGCTCGAGCCACTCCGGGGGCGGCGTGTACGGCGCGAGTGTGCCGGTCGCCGACTGGAACAGGCCCCAGCCAACGACGGCCAGGATCACGACGATGTACAGGTATGTCGGGGCCATGAAGATCGTGCCGGACTCGCGGATGCCCCGCAGGTTGCCCACGGTCAGCAGCGCGATGGCCGCCACGCCAATCGGGACGCGATAGTCGTACAGGACTGGCAGGATGGATGTCATGGCCGCCACGCCGGCCGAGATCGACACGGCGACCGTCACGATGTAGCCGATGAGAAGCGCCGATGCGGCAAGGATGCCCATCGTGTCGCCGAGGTTGTCACCGGCGACCAGGTAGCTGCTCGCGCCCTTGGGATAGGCCTTGATCGTCTGTCGGTAGGACACCGTGACGATGGCGAGCATGACGATGATCAGGCCCGCCAGGGTCACCGTCCAGGCGGACATCACCGCCAGGCCGGCCAGCGCGAGGACCCGCATGATCTCCTCGGGGCCGTAGGCGCTGGAGCTGATGTTGTCGGAGCTGAAGATGGCCAGGGCCTTGACCTTGGTCAGCCGCTCGTGCTCCTCGTGCTCCGACGAGATCGGCCGACCAAACAGGAACGAGCGGACGCCACGGAACCAGCGGCTGACCGGACCGGTCGTGTCGATCGTCTTCTCGGAGGCGATGAGCTGGCCCTCGTCGCCGTGCTCGAACTCCTCCTCGAAGGGCCGCACGATCCGGATGTAGGCATCACCCGGCCGTCGCCCGCGAGCCTTCTCGCGGACCTCGAGCATGGGATCGACGGTGGGGCCACCCGGCTCCTTGGGCGGCTCGTTTGGGCGGCGGCTCGTCATGTCGTTGGCCGTATTACAGCACTCGCTGCGCCGGCCGTGGCGGGATGCGTCGCGTCAGGCGAGACGGAGCAGGACACCCTCGTGGGGTGAGAGCGTCAGCCATCGACCCTCGATCAGGACTCCGGCTTCGCGGGTGAGTGCGACCGGCCGGACCACCGTATCAGCCGGGAGGTGAACCCGGACTCGTGCGGTCCCCATGTTTCCAACGAGCAGCAGCCGCTCTCCGCCCTCGGCCCGCTCGTAGGCCAGGACGCCCCGCGGCATGTCGCGCTTGAGGGTCAGCGTGCCCCGGCGGAGGGCGGGGGAGCGACGCCGCAACGCGATGAGAGATCGGTAGAGCGTGAGCAGCGAGTGGGGATCGCTCCGCTGGTGCGCAACGCGTTCCCAATCCATCGGCGAGCGAGCCGGATCGCGCCCCGCTCGGTCGTTCGTCGACCACGGGGCGGCGGGGGGAACGTCCTCCATGCCGACCTCCTCGCCCTGGTACAGGCTGACGGTGCCGCGCAGGGTGAGCAGGATCAGGGCGGCCAGCCGCGCGCTTGACGGGCCCCAGCGCGTGGCATGACGCGAGACGTCGTGGTTCGAGAACGCCCAGGTCGGTGCACGCGGCGGCGGCAGGTGCCGCTCGGCAGCCGCGATCGCACGCCGGAACGCCACCGCGTCCCAGGGTGATCTCGCAATCTGGTGGTCGAGTGCCAGGTGCACGCCGTCGCCGTGCCTCCTGCCGAAGGCGGCCGCGACCCGGTCAGCAGGCCCGTACAGCTCGCCGAGCAGGATGGTGTCCGGGTAGTCGTCGCTCACCTGGCGCAGGCGGCGCGCGATGCCGGCGATTCCGCGCTGATCCCGCGTCCAGCGTCGTCGCAGCCCTCCGGGCTCGGCCCCCCAGGGTGACAGGACACGTGTTGCCGGAGGGTTGTCGCGCAGCCGCGGATCCTTGAGGAGGTACTGCAAGGCGTCGAGCCGAAACCCGTCGACTCCGCGTTCCAGCCAGAACCGCATCACCTCGGCCATCGCGCCAAGCACCGCAGGATTCCGCCAGTTCAGGTCCGGCTGCTCGGGAAAGAACGAATGGTGGAACCACTGCCCGCTGGCCGGGTCCCGGGTCCACGCCGAGCCCCCGAATTCGGCCACCCAGTTGGAGGGCGGAGCGCCGCCCGGGCGCCCATCGGCCCACAGGTACCAGTCCCGCTTGGGATCGGTTGGCGATGCTCTCGAGGCGACAAACCACGGGTGTCGGTCCGAGGTGTGGCCCACCACCAGGTCGAGGATGACCCGCAGGCCCCGCCGGTGGGCATTGGCCACGATCCGGTCGACGTCGGCCAAGCGGCCGTACTCGGCTGCGACCGCGACGTGATCGGTCACGTCGTAACCGCCATCCACGCCGCCATGCGGGTAGAACGGGGAGATCCAGATTCCGTCCACCCCCAACCCGCCGGGTCCGGCGACATGATCGAGGCGGGCGGCTATGCCGGGGAGGTCACCAATGCCGTCGCGGTTCGCATCGGCGAAGGAGCGGGGATAGACCTGGTAGATGACCGCGCCGTCGTACCAGGGGTCGGTCATCCCTCGCGCATGTGGGTCGGGACGCCCCAGGCCACGCCAAGGAAGGCCGCCAGCACGATCAGGAACCCGCCACCGATGAAGCAGAGGGCGACGTAGCCGAGGTCCACCAGGGCGCCGGTCAGCGCCATCGACAGAGGTGAGAGGGCGATTCCGCCCAACATGACCAGGCTCATGACCCGACCCATCATGTCGCCGGGGGTGCGCTTCTGGAGCCACGCCACGATCCGCACGTTCAGGAAGCCCGCCGCCAGACCGATGAACAGGGCCAGGATCATGACCCCGAGGGCGGTCGGGGCGATGGCCACGAGCGCGAGGGCGATGCCCATGACGATGGAGCCGATGATCGACAGCCAGCCGAGCTGACGCACGGCGCCCAGGCTGCCGGCGACGATGGCCCCCAACAGCGCCCCGGCGCCAAAGGCGGCGAGGATGAATCCGAATGCCTGGGCGCCGCCTTCGAATTGGTTGTTGGCCATCCAGGCGATGCCCACGCTGATCGGTCCGCTGATAGCGAAGTTCAGGGCGGTCGAGAGGAGGATGAGCGAGCGGATGGCGGGGTCCTGCCAGGCGTAGGACAGGCCGGAGCGAATGGTCCTCAGCACGCCCGGCTGATGCTCGCCGATGACCGTCCGACGCCGGCCGCCGACGATGAGGGCCAGGGCGAGCGACGCAACGGCGAACGAGATGGCATCGATCCCGAATGCCCACGCGGTCCCGACCGCCGCGACCAGGATGCCGGCCAGTGCCGGACCGATGAGTCCGGTCAGCTGCTGCGAGCCCTGCATGAGGCCGTTCGCGCCGGGAAGCTGGTCCTCGTCCACGAGCATGGGCACGATCGCGCCCTGCGCCGGCCAGAAGAACGCGTCCACCGCGCCGAACAGGAAGGCGAGGATGTAGAGCATCCAGAGCTCGACCGTACCGGTCACGATCATCAGGGTCAGGACCCCGACGATCAGGGCGCGAATGCTGTTCGAGCCCAGCATGATGGTCCGCGGTGAGAATCGGTCCGCGGCAACGCCGCCAACGAGGACCAGGAGCGCACGGGGCAGCCCGGCGACGAGCAGGACGGTGCCAAGGGCCAGGCCCGAGCCCGTGATCTCGAGGGTCAGCCAGGCCAGGGCGATGAAGTGGAACTGATCGCCCAGAAGCGAGATCGTCTCGCCGATGAACAGGAGGCGGAAGTCACGCCCGGCCAGCGGCCGGAAGATGCGACCCAGGCCGCCTGGGGCGGCGTCCTGCGCCACCTCGGCTGGCGTAGTGACGGGGGTCGCGGTCTCTTCCATCACTCGAGACTGATCATGACGGCGTCCCCGTCCGGATCCTCGACGTCAATGATCGGACCGATGGTGCCGCCCTCGAGGGCGGCACGGACGCGGGCCGCCTGCTCTCCGGCCAGGCCGGGGACCATGTTCAGGGCGGTCTCGGCAACCGAGAGCGGGACACGCAGGTTGACCACCGTCCTGCCGCGCTCCTCGACACGGATCCGGAGCTGCCGCGCCCCGGCATCCAGGACACGCCCGGACGCCGGGACTACGGCAGAAGAGGGGGGAGGGGCTGACCGCTCGGTCAGGGCGGCCACCAGGGGGGCCGCCTCTTCGGGGGTCAGCCGGCCCTCGGCGACGAGACGAAGGAGGGCTTCGAGCTCGTCGCTCATCATTCGCCTCCGAGGCGACGCATCGCCTCGTCGACGTCGATCTCGCCGCGCTCGAGGGCGGCAAGGACATCGGCCTGTGAGCTCGCCGCCGTCCTGTCCGGGCTCGACGGGGCGGGCCTCACCGAGTCGGCCATGTCGTTCACGACCCGTTGTGACGTCGCGGCCGTCGCCTGGCGCGAGTGCGTCACGGAGAGGTCGCCGGACATCGAACTGAACGCCAGCGAGGCGGCTCCGTCTCCGACGATCAGGCGTCGGCGGTCTGCGCTGCCTTCGACCCGGTGGGGGAGGGAGGAGTGCACGTCACTGGACAGGCCACGGACCGAGATGGTCATCCCGCTGCCGGAGGCGAGGCGGAAGTCCCCGCTCACCGTCTCGGCGGTATGCGGCTCCGCCGGATCGAGCGCCCCGTCGACCGAGAGGTCGCCGCTCACGGCGCTGGCGTCGAGGCGGCGAAAGGACGGCGCCTCCGCCGAAAGGTCGCCCGACACCGTGTTGACCTTCAATATCGCCGGCTGCACGGCGCGGAGGCTGACATCGCCCGATACGGAGGTGACGTCCAGCTCACCGCCAGTCTCCACCAGTCGGAGGTCACCCGAGACGGTCTGGAATCGTTGCGGACCCCGGAAGCCCGACGCCTGGACGTCCCCGCTCACCGCGCTGACCTCGAGCCGGCAGCCCGGCGGAGCGCTGCCTTCCACGCGGCTCAGGTCGACGTCCCGCCCGCTGAGCATCAGGCCGATCGCCGAGCCGATCCCGCGAGCACCTCCCTGCTCGGTGGCTTCGAGCCGTCCGGCCGCAGCCAGGACGTTCAGCTTGGAGGCCTCGAACCGGGCATCCGCCTCAGCCTCATCACGCGCGGACACCTCGAAGGTTGCTTGCAGCTCGACCTTGCCACCGTCCTCCGCGGTCAGGCGCACGTCGGCCGAGCTCACCGCCAGGACCAGCTGGCCCGATGAGCCGATGTCGTGGGTGATGGTCTGAACACGACGGAATCGCGGCATCAGGCCTTGGACTCCACTCCCCGCAGCGCTTCGGCCGCGCCGGCAGCATCAATGTCGCCCTTGGCCAGTCGCTCGAGGATCTCGCGGCGAGCCGCGGCCAGGGTCGGGTCGGTCAGTTCGGGTTCGACGTCGACGACGATGTCGACCTGGTCCCCATCCGCCAGGCCGAGGGCCTGGACAAGTGCCTCGACCCGGGCGCGAACGGTCGGGTACGAGATGCCGAGCGCTCGTTCCATCTCCTTGAGGTTGCCCCGAGACCGGAGGAAGCTCTCGAGGAGCGCCATCTGCTCGTGGCTCAGCCGGCCGAAGCGGCCGACGCCGAACTCGCCTTCGATCGTGGTGCCACAGGTGCTGCAGTGAAGGCGGCTGATCTCCAGCTCACCGGAGCAGACCGGGCAGGTGGCGATGACGTCGCGCGGCGCCATCAGCGCTGGGTGGCCGCGACCTGGCGTGAGGCCTCGCGGTGGTGAATGCGACTTGCGGGCCGGCTTGGCTCCGTCGGGCGCTGCCGGCGGAGGCGGTCCTCGACGACCAGCTGAGCGTAGTGAATCCGGTAGTCCAACATCCCTGTCTCCCTATCTGAGGGGCTCGATGCGGAGACAGTAAAGCAGGCTTTCTATTCTGTCAAGTCCCTTTTCTATTCTGCCGTTCGCTCTTTCGTTTCCTCACGCCAAGTGGAGGATTCCGACGGCTCAACCGATGCCGGATCACCCCGTCCGGGGTCGATCGCAAGCGCTCCGCGCGCCTTGACGAGCTCCTCGGCCGAGGCGTCTCCGCCCTGTCGCAGGCCGACCAGGGCGGCATAGGCAATGTGCTCGGGGCTGACCTCGAAGTAGGAGCGCAGCGCGTCGCGCGTGTCCGACCGGCCGAACCCATCCGTGCCGAGGACGACGTACGGGCGGTCGACGATCCAGCGCGCGATCATGTCCGGGACTGCCTTCACGTAGTCGGTCGCCGCGATGACCGGGCCCGGCGCATCGGCCAGCTGGCGGACGACGTAAGGCACCCACGCCTCGTCATCTGGCTGGAGCCGATTGTGGCGTTCGACCCGCAGCGCGTCAGCGCGCAGCTGCTGGTACGAGGTCGCGCTCCACACGTCGGCCGCCACGTCGAACTGCTCGGCCAGGATGTCCGCGGCGCGAAGGACCTGGTGAAGGATCGATCCCGATCCGAAGAGCTGGACTCGACGACCGGTGCCGGCGGCCGGCCGGAAACGGTACAGGCCACGAATGATTCCCTTGGTGACGCCCTCGGGGAGTGGTGGCTGAGTCCAGTTCTCGTTGTACAGGGTGATGTAGTAGAAGACGTCCTCGCCGGCCTGCCACATCCGGCGGATGCCGTCCCGAACGATGACGCCGAGCTCGTAGGCAAAGGCCGGGTCGTAGGCCAGCAGGTTGGGGATGGCCAGGGCGTAGAGGTGGCTCTGGCCGTCGTCGTGTTGGAGGCCCTCCCCGGTGAGCGTGGTGCGACCGGCGGTGGCGCCCATCATGAAGCCGCGGCCGCGGGCGTCGCCGAAAGCCCATACCTGGTCGCCGGTGCGTTGCAGCCCGAACATCGAGTAGAACGTGTAGAACGGGATCATCGGCTCGCCGTGGACCGAGTACGCGGTGCCGGCCGCGGTGAACGAGGCCATCGACCCGGCCTCGGTGATGCCCTCCTCCAGGATCTGGCCATCGGTCGCCTCCCGGTACGAGAGCAGCAGCTGCTGGTCGACTGGGGTGTACCGCTGGCCGAGTGGGTTGTAGATCCCCAGCTCCTTGAACAGCGGATCCATGCCGAAGGTACGCGCCTCGTCGGGGATGATCGGGACCACCCGACGGCCGAGCTCGGGGTCACGGACGAGGTTGCGGAGCAACCGGCCGAAGGCCATGGTCGTCGACGCCGGCTGGGCCGCGCCGGCAAGGACATCAGTGAACACCGCGTCCTCCGGCGCCGGCAGCGGCTCCACGGTGGCGCGCCGGCGAGGGAGCGTTCCGCCGAGGGCCGCGCGTCGCTCGAGCATGTACTTGATCTCCGGGCTGTCGGCGCCGGGGTGGTAGTACGGCGCGTCCGCGAGCTGGTCATCGGGGATCGGGAGCTGTAGGCGGTCGCGGAAGATCCGCAGCTCGTCCTCGGTCAACTTCTTGGCCTGGTGGGTGATGTTCCGCGCCTCGATCCCCGGCCCCAGCGTCCATCCCTTCACGGTCTTGGCCAGGATCACGACCGGCGCGCCCTGGTGCTGGGTCGCGTAGTGGTAGGCGGCGTAGAGCTTCCGATAGTCATGGCCGCCACGGCGGAGCGCGGCCAGCTCGGCATCGGTCTTGTCGGCCACCATCGCCTGGAGTCGCGGGTCCGGGCCGAAGAACTTCTCGCGGATGTAGGCGCCGTCGGCGACCGACAGGGTCTGGTAGTCGCCGTCGAGGGTCTCGGTCATCTTGTTCAGCAGAACGCCATCCGTGTCGCGTTCGAGGAGCGCATCCCACTCGCGGGACCAGATGACCTTGATGACGTGCCATCCCGCGCCGCGGAACACCGACTCCAGCTCCTGGATGATCTTCCCGTTGCCGCGCACCGGGCCGTCCAGCCGCTGGAGGTTGCAGTTCACGACGAAGACGAGGTTGTCGAGCCCCTCGCGCGCTGCCAGGCTCAGCCCCGCCAGCGATTCGGGCTCGTCCATCTCGCCGTCGCCGACGAAGGCCCACACCCGAGATGCCGAGGTGTCGACGATGCCACGCGCCGCCAGGTAACGGTTGAAGCGGGCCTGGTAGATGGCGGCCAGCGGGCCGAGGCCCATGGAGACGGTGGGGAACTGCCAGAAGTCGGGCATCGTCCGCGGGTGCGGGTAGGACGGCAGACCGTCGGGCCACAGGGCCTCGCGACGGAAGTGATCGAGCTGCTCCACGGTCAGCCGGCCCTCGAGGAAAGCCCGGGCGTAGACCCCCGGTGCCGCGTGGCCCTGGAAGTAGACGAGGTCGCCCGGCCCGTCGTCCCAACCACGGAAGAAGTGATTGAAGCCGACCTCGTACAGGCTCGCCGCCGAGGCATAGGTCGACAGGTGCCCGCCGATGCCCTCGTAGCGCGAGTTGGCGCGCAGGACCATGACCAGCGCGTTCCACCGGATCATTCGCCGGATCCGCAGCTCCATCTGCTCGTCGCCGGGGAAAGCGGGCTCCTGCTCGGCCGAGATCGTGTTCACGTAGCGGGTCTGCGTCAGCGGCGGCAGGCCGACCTGGAGCTGACGCGCCCGCTTGAGGAGCCGAAACAGGATGAACCGGGCACGCTCCGGCCCTTCCTCCTCCACCACCGCGTCGAGCGAATCGAGCCATTCGTCGGTCTCGGTCGGGTCGGGGTCGGGGAGCTGCTGCTTGAACTGGTCGAAGACGTCGTGCACGGTCGGCCAATCCTACCGGCAGATAGACTGAGTGACCGATGTCGCGCGCCGAACGCCGCCAGTACCAGCGGATGATGAAGGGCCAGGATCCGTACGCCCAGCCGTCGCGCGGCGGCTCCCGGAAGCCGCCACGCCGGACGGGTCCGCGCGAGCCGCGCGACTGGTCGTTCCATCGGGGCTTCTGGCTGAAGAGCATCGGCATAGCGGCGGTCGTCGGGCTTGTCGGCCTGTCGGTGGTCTGGCCCGGCGGCGCGGAGCGGGCCCTGCTGGTTGGGGCGATCACGGCCGTGGCGACGATCGCGGTGCTCGTCGTGGTCCGCCTCCTGCTCCAGCGGCGGACCGCGCCGCGCTGAGCCGGTGGAGGCAATCGAAAGCCCAGCGGCTGCGCTCCTCGGCCTGGCGGCGGCCCTCGTCCTCGGCTACGTCCTGGGTGCCATCCCGTTCGGTGTGGTCATTGCCCGCCTGATCGGCGGAGCCGATCCGCGGACGGTGGGCTCGCAGCGGACCGGTGCCACGAACACGGTTCGGGCCCTCGGTTCTGGCTGGGGTCTGGCCGTCGGCCTGCTCGACGTGGCCAAGGGCCTGGTAGCCGCCGGGCTCGGGGCGGCGATCGGCGCCGCGGTCGGTCTCGTGCCCGAATGGGTGGCCGCTGGCAGCTGCGTGGCCGCGGTCAGCGGCCACATCCGCTCGGTGTTCATCGGGTTCCGCGGGGGACGTGGTGTGGCCACCGCGGCGGGCGGATTCCTCGTCCTCGTCCCGTTGGCGCTGGTGATCGTGATCCCGATCATCGGGGCCGTCGTGGCGGTCACCCGCTACGTGTCCCTCGGATCGATCGTCGGGGCGATCAGCGCTCCGCTGGTCGTGGCCGTCCTGTACGCACTGGACCGCGCGTCCGGAGCAGACATCGCCTACTCGGCGATGGTGGGTGCGCTCGTGGTGCTGGCCCACGCTGACAACATTGCGCGGCTGCGGGCCGGCACCGAACGACGGATCGGTGACGCACGGTGAGCGGGCTGTGGACGCTGCCGAACCTGCTTGGCCTGTTCCGGCTGGTGGCGACCCCGGTCCTCGCCATCCTGATCCTGTGGCCGTTCCCCGGCTCCGGCCTGGTCGCGTTCATCCTGTTCGTCCCGGCCGCGCTGTCGGACCTGCTGGACGGCTGGCTCGCCCGTTCCCGCGGCCAGGTCACGACCCTCGGGGCTTTCCTCGACCTCACCGCCGACAAGGTGCTGGTGGCTGCCCTCCTCATCGCCCTGGTGCAAGCCGGGCTCGCGCCGGCGTGGCTGGTGATCGTGATCCTGGTTCGCGAGTTCCTCGTCGGCGGCGTGCGCCAGGTGGCCGCCACCGAGCAGCTGCTCCTCGGGTCTCAGATCGTCGGCAAGGCGAAGACGGTCGTGATCCTCGTGGCCATCGGGTTCCTGCTCGTGGCGTTCGACGCGCAGACCGGCGGACCGACGGCGACTCTCGGCATCGGTGTCCTGGCCGAGATCGTCGGCACCTGGCTGCTGCTGGCGGGGATGGCGCTTGCGATCGTATCCGGGGTCGACTACCTGTCCCGGGCGTGGCCCCTGCTCGCCGGGCGGGCCGAGGTGGACGGAGGCCCCCCGCCTACTTGACGAGCTTGGCGGCCAGGCGCCGGCGGGCGAGAACCATGGCCACGGAACCGAAGGCAGCGAGGTATCCGATGTGGGCCAGGATCGTCGGCTCCACGACCCCGGTGGTCAGTGCGCGGAGCAGCTCGACCGCGTGGTAGAGCGGCGTGAGCTGGACGAGGAACTGGAGCCACTCGGGGTAGATGCTGATCGGGAAGAACGTGCCGCTGAACAGGAACATCGGCATGATCACCAGCCCAAACGGCAGATCGAAGTCCTGGACGGTGCGCAGGTACGTGGTCGTGGCCAGCCCGGCCGCGCAGAACGCCAGCGAGCAGAACAGCGTGGCCGGCAGGGCGAGGACCGCCCACGGGCTGATGAGGAGGCCCATCACCAGCATGACCGCGATGAAGGCCACCGCGTAGATGGTGGCCCGGATCATGGCCCACATCAGCTCGCCCAGGGCGATGTCCCCGACCCCGAGCGGCGTGGCGAGGACCGCGTCGTAGATCTTCTCGAAGTTCAGCTTGAAGAAGACGTTGAAGATCGTCTCGCTGATCGCCCCGTTCATCGTGGACTGGGCAAGGAGGGCGGGCGCGACGAACACCGCGTAGGGGACGACGTAGCCGCCAGCCATCGTGATGTCGCCGACGAACGTCCCCAACCCATACCCGATGCCCAGCAGGTAGAACAGCGGCTCGAAGAAGCCGGAGAAGATGACGATCCAGCTGTGGCGGTAGACCAGCATGTTGCGCTGGACCATGCGCCGAGCCCGCAGGAACGAACCGATGACCGCCGGGTACGGCGTCGGGGAGGGCGTCGGTCGAACGATGACGGCCATGGCCAGGCGGCTCCTACTTCACCATCCGCCGGGTCAGGAGCCGATGGGCGAGCCAGGCGGCGACGACCAGGAACACCACCAGGTAGGCCACGTGGATCGGCCAGTTGGCCAGCTCGGGCGTCTGGAGCATGAGTCCGCGGATGAGGGCGACCCCGTGGTACAGCGGGGTCAGGGCCGCGACGAACTCGATCGGGTCCGGCAGGCTGGAGACCGGGAAGAAGGTGCCGCTGAACAGGAACAGGGGGTTGATGACGAATCGGAACATGGCCGCGAAGCCGCCGTCGTTCTTCTGCGTGGCGGTGAAGGCCATGATCGCAGTGAAGAACGCGAGGCCGGTCAGCACCGCCGCCGGCCAGGCCACCAGGGCGAGGGGCGAGGTCGGGATCTGGAACAGGGTCAGGACAACGAGGAACGCGAACGAGATGGTGGTCAGCCGGAAGGCCATCCAGCCCATCTCCCCGAAGACGAGGTCACGGACCGAGAGCGGGGCGGCCAGCATCGCCTCGTAGTTCCGCCGCCAGCTGATCTTGCCCATGATCGGGAAGGTGGCCTCGAAAGACGCCGTCTGCATGCAGGTGGCCGCCAGCAGGCCGGGCCCCAGGAACTGGAGGTAGGTCACACCGCCGAGCGCCTCGGTGTCCTGGGCGGCGACGAAGCTCCCCAGTCCCACGCCCAGCGCGCCGAGGTACAGGAGCGGGTTGAGGAACGAGCCAAACAGGCTGCCGCGCCACGTCCGGCGGTACACCCACAGGTTGCGCTGCGTGACCCTGAGCGCGGTCATGGGCCGCCCTTCCGCCAGTTCATTCGATCAGCGTGCGACCGGTCAGGCGGAGGAAGACGTCCTCGAGCGTCGAGCGGCGGACGAGGGCCGACTCGATCGGGATCTCGCGGGCGTGGACCTGCTCGAGCGCCTGCTCGCCGTCGGCGGCGTACAGCAGGATGCGGTCGGGCAGCTCCTCGACCCGGTCGGCGAGATCGTCCAGGCGACCGTTCAGCGTGCCGCGGACGGCATCGGTCAGGCGAAGCTCGAGCACCTCGCGGGTGCTGTACTGCTCGATGAGCTCGCGTGGCGAGCCGGCGGCCACGATCTTCGCGTGGTCCATGACCACCAGCCTGTCGCACAGCTGCTCGGCCTCGTCCATGTAGTGGGTCGTGATGACGAGGGTGACTCCGCGGCTCTTCAGCCGGTAGAGCCGGTCCCACACCAGGTGACGGGCCTGGGGATCGAGACCGGTGGTCGGCTCGTCGAGGAGGAGCAGGTCCGGCTCGTTGATCAGGGCGCGGGCAATCGTCAGGCGGCGCTTCATGCCGCCGGAGAGGGGATCGACCTGGTCCTTCGCCCGCTCGGCCAGCTGGACGAAGTCGAGCAGCTCGTCCGCGCGGGCCCGGGCCACCTCGCCGGGGATGTCGAAGTACCGCGCGTACATCAGCAGGTTCTCGAGGACGGTCAGCTCGACGTCGAGGTTGTCCTCCTGGGGCACGACCCCGATCCGGGCCTTGATCCGGGTGCCGTCCCGGCTCGGATTCATGCCAACCACGTTCAGCGTCCCGTCGCTGATCGGGCTGATGCAGGCGATCATCCGCATGGTCGAGGTCTTGCCCGCCCCGTTCGGGCCGAGGAACCCGAACGCCTCCCCGACGTGGACGTCGAAGTCAACGCCGTCGACCGCGGTCAGCTCGCCAAACCGCTTGGTCAGGCCGCGGGCGTGAATGAGGACGTCGGTCTGGACGGTCATGGGGACCGCGATTGTACCGATGCCTCCCCGCGCTGACCGACCGGCTCCGAGCCTTGGCCTTGACAGCCGAACTACGTTTGGCGATACTACGTCTAACGTAGTAGTCCATCGAGGACGGACCGATGCCAGCAGCCGACAGCCATAGCCGTGATCCGGGGCTCCTGGTCCTGATCAGCCTGGCCGACGGCCCAAAGCACGGGCACGCGATCATCCAGGACGTAACCGAATTCGCGGGCATTCGCCTGGGACCGGGCACGCTCTACGGCGCTCTCGCGCGACTCGAGGAGGCCGGGTGGATCGCCGCCCTCCCGACCGAGGGGCGTCGCCATCCGTATCGGCTGACGAAGACTGGCCAAGCTGCGCTCCGGACTCGGCTGACCGGGTTGGACACGGCCGTTCGCGTTGGCCTGGGCCGGATCACCGCGTCATGAAGCGGCTGCTGCGACTCTATCCCGCCGCCTGGCGGGAGCGATACGAAGATGAGCTTGCCGACCTGCTGACGGAGTTCCCGGCGAGCCCATCGGTGCTTCTGGACCTCATCCGCGGGGCGCTCATCGAGCGATCCAGTGCTCGGTGGCGCGTCACAGGGTCCTATCCCATTCCCGCTGGAGGTCAACCGATGTTCGAGCACCCCGTGCACCGCCATCCGACTCGATTGGCGTTGCTGGCCCTCCTGCTGGTGACGCCGACCCTCCTCTTCGTCGTCACCTCGGTGCTTGCCTACCAGCTGGAGGTCCCCGGCATGGAGGCCGTGGTCGACCCGTTGATCACGAATATCGCCGCGATGCCCTGGATCGACGTCATCCTCGTCACTGCCCCGTTCGTGGCGGCCATCCTCGCGGCTATTCCCCTGGTTGGCATCGGATCAGGACTTGCAGACGGCGAGCGGCAGCTGACCCTCACCCTCCGAGCGCGGGCCCTGAACGTGTTCGTTCTCGTCACGAGCGTCCTGCTCGGCGGCGTGTTGTTTCTGTACCTGCTCACCGAGTTCGTGCTCGAAGCCGCCCGCTAGGCCACCGGCCCCACATCGGCTCACCTCGGCCACAATGCGGGGGTGAGGGAATCCGCGGACGTCATCGTCGTCGGGGCCGGCATCCACGGGGCCAGCCTCGCCTTCCACCTCGCCGAGCGCGGGGTGCGCCCGATCGTGGTGGAGAAGGGATCAGTCGCGTCCGGGGCCACGGGCCGCTCGAGCGGGATGGTCCGCATGCACTACGACCTGGAGGAAGACGCCCGCCTCGCCTGGCGGAGCCTCGCCTACTTCTCCGAATGGGCCGATCGGATTGGCGGCGACTGTGGATTCAACAACGTCGGCTTTCTCCAGATGGTCGGGCCGCACGAGCTGGCGGCGCTGGAGGCGAACGTGGCCATGCAGCAGCGGATCGGGATCGCGACCGAGGTCGTGGACGCCGCCGAAGTCCGACGAATCCTCCCCGGCGTCGAGATCGGGGATGACGAAATGGCGGCCTACGAGCCGCGCTCCGGCTATGCCGACCCGGCTTCGTCGGCGGCGTGCCTCATGAGCGCCGCAATGCGGATGGGCGCGCGCCTCGTCCAGCACGCCGCGGTGACTGAGGTTCGCGTGGACGGCGACCGGGTCGTGGGGGTGCGCACCGAGGCAGGAGACTTCGACGCGCCGGCGGTGGTCGACGCCGCTGGTGCGTGGGCCGGCCGGGTGGCCGCCACGGTCGGCCTCGACATCCCGGTGGACGTGTGGCGGCACGACGTCGCCTACGTCTGGCGGCCGCCAGACGTTCCGCGCCACGTCGGTTTCATCGACTTCGCCAACCTGTTCTACAGCCGCCCGGAGGGCGAGTCACTGACCCTGATCGCGCTCGAGGACGGCAACCCGGTGCAGGGCGACCCGGACGCGCCCGTCGACGCCGCGGCCGGCGGGTTCATGGAGCGGGCGGCGGAGCGCATCGTCCGCCGGCTGCCGCAGTTCGGGCGGGCCGGCGTGCATTCCGCGCACAGCGGGCAGGACGGGATCACGCCTGATCAGCACCCGATCATCGGTCCGGCCGGGCCGGAGGGCTTCTGGCTGGACTGCGGGTATTCGGGAACCGGCTTCAAGATTGCCCCGGCCGTCGGCGCCAGCCTGGCCGAGCTCATTGTCGAGGGCCCGACCGCAAACGACGACCTGGCGATCTACCGATTCGAGCGCTTTGCCGAAGGCAAGCTCATCGCCGGGGAGCACTCGTACGGTGACATCTGGCGCTGACGCCGACGAGACCGATACTAATCGAGATCAGAGGACGCCGAGGCTGGCGGTCAGGCCTCCCAGGTCTCGCCCGGCTCGAGGGCCACGACCTCGGCATCGGTTGCCTCCGCCAGCTCGGTCGGCGTACCGGCCAGGATCGGGAAGGTGGCGTAGTGGACGGGGATGACCGTCCGCGCGCCGATCAGAGCGATGGCTCGCCCCGCGTCCGTGGGGCCCATCGTGTAGTGGCCGCCGATGGGCACGACGGCGATCGTCGGTGACCAGCGCTCGCGGACGAGGGCCATGTCACCGAACAGGTCCGTGTCACCGGTGTGGTAGACGGTCGTGCCGTCCTCGAAGCGGAGGACCCAGCCCCAGCAGCCGACCTCGCGGGTGGTGGCGCCGCCCCCGGTCAGGGTCACCGCCCCGCTGTGCTCGGCGTGGACCATGGTGAAACCGATTCCCGCCGCTTCGAACGTGCCGCCCTTGTTCATGCCCACGGCATCCACGCCCTTCTCCCCCAGGTACAGGCTCAGCTCGTGCGATCCGATGACCTGCCCGCCACGGCCGGCGAGCTCCACGACGTCGAACGCGTCGTCCCCCACGTGGTCGAAGTGCCCGTGGGTCGGCGCCACGACGTCGACCTGCCACGGTTCAGGGGGCGCGACGTAGGTCGGCGCGCCGCTCCATCGGTCCACCCACACCCATTTGTCGCCCGGTGACTGGTACAGGACGCCGCCATGACCGAGCCGGGTGATGCGCAGTCGTGCCATCTGCCAATCCTACGACCGGAGGCTCGTCTGCCGGGCGGGTCCGAGGAGATCGGCTACGGCACCGTAACCGTCAGCGTCCACGGGCCGGTCACGGTGATCATGTCCTCCCCCGCAAGCTGGTAGGACAGCTCCCGAATCCGGATCTCCCAGGTGCCAGAGACCCCATCAGACCCCTCGGTTGTGAAGAAGAGCGTCTGCCCGGTGCCGAGACGAGGGTCGCCAACGTACTGGGCCATGTCGGAGTTGACTTCGTATTGGGCTCCGAGGTGTGCGATGACCATGGGCAGCCCTGACCAGGCGCTGACCGGACGGCCATCAACTTCCAGGCTGATCCGAGCCCGGATCATCGTCGGACTGACCTGCAGCTCGGTGAGATGCAGCGTGGCCTGCCCGACCGTGTCCGTTGCGTCGAGTGCGAGAGTCGTACCCGCAGGAGCGGGCAGATCGAAGTCGAACTGCCAGCTTCCAACGATCGCGTCCTCCATGCAGGGGCTCACGCAGTCGGGCCCATCGGCTCCGAAGCCGATTTCGCGGATGCTCAGCTGGTACCTGCCGCCGACCAAAGGCGCGTCGAACTGAAACGCTTCGGCAGCCGCCGCGAGGTTGGGCTCGAGATCCGCCGTGGCGGTTCGCGCGATCGGCATGCTCCCGGCGGGGCCCTGAAGCGTCACGGCGTTGAGCGCGAAGTGATTGATCGCAAACCCGTCGCCCGCGGTCGGCGCCTCCATGCCACCGGCGCTCTCGATGGTGAAGAAGGCAATGACCTGGTTGAGGTCTCCATACGCACGCTCCAGGGTGATCGTGTAGCCCGCATCGGTCTGCGCGATGCCGACCAGCTCGCCTGCGTCATACGCGACGCGCCAACCCGGGGTCTGCTCCGACAGCCGATCCAGGAGGCTCACCCCCCCAATCACCGCGCCGGTGAGCAGGACGAAGGCGGCGACGACAGCCAGCGGTCGCAGGAAGAGTCGCAGCGACCGAGCGCCCCGCCCACTTCCTGCTGCAGCCGGAGCCCCTTCTGCCATGCGTCGGGCAACGCGCTGGTCGAGCCAACGCAGGCCGTCCTCGGAGGGATCGACGCTCACGGCCCGCACGAGGCGGGCCTCAATGTCTTCACGCGTGGTCATCGAATGCCTCCCGCAGCGCGGCGAGGCCGCGCTCAATCTGCTTCTGAACGGCGCCTTCGCGCTTGCCAATGACGATTCCGATCTCCCTCGCGGTCAGTCCGCCGGCATAGCGAAGGAGCAGGGCATCTCCTTGATCAGTGGGCAGCCGGGCCACGAGGTCGAGCATCTCGACGCGCTCGCCTTCGAGGCGGTCGGCCCGGACCGCGATCCGGGCGAGTTGCGCATCGGCGCCAGCGAGGTCGGCTGTCGGTCGGTGCCGGCGATGTGCATCGATGGCCGCGTTGCGGGCGATGCGCATCAACCAGGCCTGAATGCCACCATCGCGCGATCTGAAGCTGGACAGGCTCGCGAACGCCCGCTCGAATGTCGCCGCCGCCAGATCCAGGGCGTCCTCGTCGGATCGTGTCCTGGCGCGGAGGTAGCGATAGACCGGAAGCCGATACGCCTCATACACCAATCCGAACGAGGACGGATCGAGTCGTTCTGCTTCGGTGTCGACCGGTGGTCCCAGATCCTGTGCCAGAGAAACCCTCACAGCTACCTCGCTTTGCCGACAGCGTAGTGGGGAGCTGCCTTCACTCCTGACAACGCGCCGAGATGGCACAACCCGACATGGCCCTCACCGGGGCAGCCGCGGCGACGGCCGTTCGAGTCGGTCAGCCTGGATTGATCAGCCGGCCGGCCTGCGCCAGGCGGTTCAGCCAGGCAGCTTCGGCCGCGAGCGTGGTCTCGGCTCCGTGGCCGGGCAGGACGCGCGTTTCGGGTGGGATCTCGTGGAGCAAGCGGGTCAGGGACGCCACCATCTGCCCATCGTCGCCGCCGGGAAGGTCGGTTCGGCCGTACGAGCCGCGAAACAGGACGTCGCCACTCAGCAGGAGAGCCCGGTCTGCCTCGTACAGGCAGACCGATCCCTCCGAATGGCCCGGCGTGTGCAGGACCCGAAATCGCAGCTGACCGATGTCCACCGAGTCGCCCTCCACGAGCTCCCGATCAGCCGCACTGGGCTCGACCTCGAGGCCGTAGACGTTGTCGCCCGAGAGTCGATAGGCATCGTCCGGATGGATTGCGAGCGGCGCTCCGCTGGCCCGCTTGATGGCCGCGTTGTCGAAGATGTGATCGATGTGTCCGTGGCTGTTGGCCACGAGGTGGATCCGCAGTCCCAGCTGCGCGGCGCCGGCGACGAGCGCGTCCGCTGCCCCCATCCCCGGGTCCAGGACGAGGGCGTCGTCGGAGACGCCGTCCCACACCAGGTAGGCGTTCGTCAGCCAGGGGCCGAAGACCCCGACCTGGATCCCGACCGCGTGCCTCGGTTCCGTGCCCGCGTGGGCGCGCTGGATGACCGTTTCGTCGGTCACGATTCCCGAGCCAGCCGCAGTCCGAAGGCCGCGGCCAGCTGGTCGGCGAGCACGTCGCCGACGTCGGGCAGGGGCAGCGAGCGCCCGTTTTCCCGTTCCAGGCTCGTCACCTCACAGCCGGGGATCCCGCACGGAACCATCTCGTCGAACCAGGACAAGTCGGTGGTCACATTGAGGGCGAGTCCGTGGGTCGTCACCCCTCGCTTCACCCGCACCCCGACCGCGGCGAGCTTGCGCGTACCGTCTACCCACACGCCGGGCAGACCCTCACGGCGGTCAGCGTCGACGCCGAACGCGCCTGCCGTGCCGATGATCGCTGCCTCCAGGGCGCGAACGTAGCGCCGCAGGTCGAGCGGGTCCGCGAGCTCGACGATCGGATAGGCGACCAGCTGGCCAGCACCATGGAACGTGATGTCCCCGCCGCGATCGATCCGGACAAGCTCCGCGCCCAGCGCGGCCATCCGCTCCGGTGCCGCGAGGAGGTTGGTCTCGTCCCCACCCCGGCCGATGGTGAAGACCGGGTCGTGCTCGAGGAGCAGGACGCGGTCACCGATCTCCCTTCGCCGCCGCCGCTCGGCGAGGTCGTTCTGGAGTTCCCAGGTCGGGCGGTAGGGCACGCGACCGAGCCATTCGACGGTGAGGAGTCCGCCGTTCCCGAGCAGCAGCGGGCGGGCGCCGTCTGCCGGTCGCGGACGGACGTTCTCCGGCGGCCCGACGTCGGCTGGCGGCCGGCTGATGTCACGCAGCTGGACCATGAATCAGACCGTCGCCGTGCCGTGGCCCCCGCGGAGGCCCCGCAGCGCCTCCACCATCCCCAGGTGGCGGTTGGCGTGTGTGAGGAGCCGGGTCAGGGAGTCGGCCAACGGTGCCTGTTTGCCGAGCAGGTCGTCGCGAGACGCGAGGATCGAGTCGTCGTCTAGCGAGCCAATGGCCTGCTCGAGGTCGTTGTAGGCGCCGCGCAGGTAGGTGGTTAGCTGATCGCGCCGTGGGAACGGGAGGTCGGAAGCCTCGTCGTCGGGGAGGAGCATTCCCGTATCTCCCGCGCCCAAAGCCCCCTGGAAACCCCACTTGGCCGTCAGCCCTTCACGGACCCAGCGCTGCGGAGCGCCGCCAACCGTTTCCGCCCATCGGTCCGCCCATCGCGCGGTATGCCACAGGTGAAACGCGATCGATGGTGACGTTGGACCGGGCTGCCAGCTCAAGTCCTCATCGGTGCACGCCTCTGCGGCGTCCAGGAGCAGGCGATGCGTGATCGCCATGCGCCCCGCCAGGATCTCGAGGTGCTTTCGCATCGGCCCGCTCAGCCGGCGGCCGCGAGATGGCCGCCGGGTACCTGCTCCGCCGCGTGGTAGCTCGACCGCACGAGCGGACCGGACTGGACGTGGGCGAACCCCATCTCCAGGCCGATCCGGCGCAGGGCCATGAACTCGGCGGGGGTGTAGTACTTCGCCAGCGGCAGGTGACTACGGCTGGGGCGCAGGTACTGACCGATGGTCAACACGTCGATCTCCGCCTGTCTCAGGAGGCCCATGGCCTCGACGACCTCGTCCCACGTCTCGCCCAACCCGAGCATCAGGCCGGTCTTGGTCGTCATTGGATGACCGATGTCGGCGGCCACTCGCCGGCCGGCGGTCAGCACCTCCACGCTCCGGTCCCACCTGGCGCGACGGCGGACGGGACGCTGGAGGCGGGGAACCGTCTCGACGTTGTGGTTGAGTATCTCCGGCTGGGACTCGACCACAGTCCGGATGTCCTGCTCGCGCCCGTTCAGGTCCGAGATGAGGACCTCGACGCTCGTCCCCGGGCTGGCGAGCCGAATCTGGCGAACCGTGTCCGCGACGACGGCCGCGCCGCCGTCAGGCAGATCGTCGCGGGCGACCATGGTCACCACCGCGTGCTTGAGGCCCATCCGCCGGGTCGCCTCGGCGACCCGGCGAGGCTCGTCGAGATCGGTCTCCGGCGGGCGACCCGTCTGGATGGCGCAGAACCCGCAGTTCCTGGTGCACACGCTGCCGAGGACCATGAACGTGGCCGTGCCAAGCGTCCAGCACTCCCCCTGGTTCGGGCAACGGGCCTCCTCGCAGACGGTGTTGAGCGCCTCGTCCCGCATCAGCCGACGCAAGCCCGCATACGTCTCGCCTGCGCCGATCCGCACCTTCAGCCACTCCGGGCGCCGACCGCCAGGGCCGGCATTCTCGGGGACCGGCTCCCCCGGGCCGGGCAGGCCGCTGTCGAGGTCCGGGCCACCCGGGTACATCACCTCAGGCAATCCGTGGTGCCCGTCGGAGGCTTGGCCTTCCCTGCCCACGACGGATAGCTCCCCCAGGGATGAGAAATCTCGCGGCATGCCCCAGAGTCTAGCGAAGGGCGTGACTAGACTCGGATCATGCCCATCGACGCCGCCGTGGCGGCGCACGACCTCGAGGTTGCCATCGGGCGCGTGGGAACGCCGGAGCGTGCGGTCTCTGAGAAGCGCTACCTCAAGAGTGACCTCGCGTTCCTCGGCACCACGGTCGGGGAGACACGAGCGGCGGTGAAGGTCTTTGCGAATGTCAATCGGCTCAACCACGAGGATCTCGTGTCGGTCGCCATCGCACTGTGGGACGTGCCGATCTTCGAGCGACGGATGGCCGCGGTCCTGCTCCTGGAGCTTTATCCGAATCTCGTGGCCGCGAGTGACCTTCCGCTGCTGGAGCGCTTCATCCGCGAGTCGTACACGTGGGCACTTGTCGACGCGCTCGCCGGCGCCGTCGTGGGCGGCATCCGCTCCACGGATCCATCAGTCAGGCCGATCCTGGACCGATGGGCGGACGACCCCGACTTCTGGATCCGCCGCTCCTCGCTCCTGGCGGAGCTGAAGCAGGCGAAGCGGGGCGGCGACCTCGAGCCGTTCTTCAGCCGAGCGGATCCAATGCTCGACGAGCGCGAGTTCTTCATCCGCAAAGCCATCGGTTGGGTGCTTCGGGAGGTCAGCAAGAAGCGCCCTGCCGAGGTCACGGCCTGGCTCGCCCCGCGGACCGGTCGGGCGTCGGGGGTCACGGTGCGCGAGGCGGTCCGCTACCTGCCCGACGCGGACCGCGAACGACTGATGGCCGCGTACCGCGAGCGCCGCGCCGCGACCTGACCGGGATCACCATCCGGAAGTACGGCCCGCGTCACGGAGGCCGATGGTGCCCATGGTCAACGCGCGAGGCGGTCCAAGCACGGTCCTACCGATTCTCCTATCGATCTCCACATGACCGTTGGCTAGGGTCCGGCTATGCCGCACCCGCGCACGGCCGGCGCGCGATCTGCGCGATCGCGCCGGCCGTTCCTGCTCGCGCTCGTCTTCGGCATCTTCCTGATGCTGATCGGAGTAACCGCGACCGCGCTGGTCGCCGTCACCGCCATGCACCTGTCGAGCGCCACCCTGCAGGCGGTCGTGGACCGCGACCGGTCGCTGGTCGAGCTGTTCGTGAACGGGAACGTGACGGCTGCCGATATCGACGAGAACGGCCCGACCCGTGCTTCCGCTGAGGCCCTGGAAGCGCTGCTCGGCACGCTGACCGCCCAGGACGAGATCCTGAGGATCGACCTTCGCGGGGTGGACGGCTCGGTTCTCGCCAGCTCGACGCCTGACCAACGAGGCAGGGCGCCGGCGCCATCGGACGCGATGCTGACCGCGATCGGAGGGACGCCATCGGTCAACCTGCTCGAGACCGCAGCCGTGACTGACGTCGGAGACGCCGCGCTCGGCACGGACCAGGTCGTCCAGGAGTATCTGCCGCTGCTCTCCGACGACCACGAGCCGCTCGCGGTCGTGGCGGTCTGGCGCGATGCCGCACCGCTCCTCGGAAAGGTCGATGCGGCACGACGCGACATCGTTCTTGTCACGCTCACCGCCGCCGTCCTCCTGGCCATGGTCCTCCTCGGCGTCTTCTGGGCGGCCCAGAAGCGGATCCTGCGCCAGCAGGCTGAGCTGATCGAATCCGAGCGCCGCGACCCGTTGACCAACCTCCTCAACCACGGGGCGGTGGTGACGATCCTGGCCGATGCGGTGGAGACCGCCCGCGCGAAAGGCCGGCGATTCGGGCTGGCCCTGGTCGACATCGACAACTTCCGACTCTTCAACGATACCCATGGCCACGATGCCGCCGACCAGGTGCTCCTGCGGGTGGCGGGGTGGCTCCAGCGCGAGGACGGCGAGGGCAAGGCCATCGCCCGCTACGGGCCGGATGAGTTCCTGCTCGTCCTGCCGGGTGCTGGCTGGACCGAGATGGAAGCCGCGGTGGCCCGTATCCGGACTGGGCTGTCAGGCGAGAGCGTCCAGTTCGGGGAGTCGGAGCAGCTGCCCGTCACCGTCAGCGCCGGTATCTGCCTGTACCCGGACCACGCGGACTCGGTCACCGAGCTGCTGTCGGCTGTGACGGTCGCGGTGGGGGAGGCCAAGGCCAGTGGGGGCGACGCGGTCTGCGTCGCACAGCTGGGAGATGAGCGCCAGAAGTCGGTATCCGGCAGCTTCGACGTCCTCCAGGGTCTGGTCATCGCGGTCGACTCCAAGGACCGGTATACCAAGCGCCATTCGGAGGACGTGGCCCGCTATGCCGTGTTCCTCGCCGGCAAGCTTGGTCTCGATCCCGATCTGCGCCGGACCATTCACCTCGCCGGTCTGCTGCACGACGTCGGCAAGATTGGCATTCCCGACCACCTCCTGCGCAAGCCGGGCAAGCTGACCGCGGAGGAGTTCGACATCTTCAAGCAACACGTGGCTCTCGGAGACGCCATCGTCCGCGACATCCCGAACGTCGAACTCGTGCGGACCGGCATCCGGCACCACCACGAGCGCTGGGACGGGAAGGGTTACCTCGACGGGCTCGAGGCCGGCGAGATACCGGTCATCGCCCGGGTGCTCGCCGTCGCCGACGCGTTCTCCGCGATGACAACCACTCGCCCATACCGCAAAGCGCTTGCAGTGGAGGAGGCCCTCATGCGGCTGGGCGACGCCGCGGGGCGCCAGCTCGAAGAGGACCTCGTCGCTGTGTTCATCAAGGGGATGGAGACCGCACCCGACGCCCCAATGCCGTCGGAACGCCCGTCCGGCATTTGGCGGCCCGCCGAGTGGGTTGCCTGAGCGTGCGCCGCGCCGTCACCATCGTCGCCTCCGCGCTGGCCGCCGCCATTGGCATGGTGACCCCGGTCGCCGGCGCGGTGCTGTGGACGATCCTCGGGGCTCCGGTGACTGCGACCGTCTTCCAGTCGACGACGTATACCTTCACCGCGACCAACCTGCTGTTCGTCAATGAGATCGGCTGCGTGGAAATCCAGCTGCCTGACTCGTATGTCATCGACGCGCTCGGGGATCCGTCGGCCTCCAACGGCGACGACTGGATTGCCGAGATCTACGGCGGCACGAACTGGGTGTTGGTCCACTCCACGTCCGGCGGCGGCCGGCTGGAGCTCCTCGAATCGGTCACTTTCACGGTCCAAGCCACCGCGACCCAGACCGGCGCCCAGATCTGGAATACCCATGCCCACCGTCAGCAGGACTGCTCGGGCGCCGAGATCGAACCGGGCGTCTGGCCGGCCGGGGTGGCCCCGGTTCTGCTTCCCACCCCGCCCCCGCCTCCACCGACCCCGGTCCCGACCCCCGCGCTGCCGCCGATTCCTACCCCACCGCCGCTGCCCATCGACCCTGAACCGTCGGGGACGCCGACGCCGACCGAGACGCACTCACCCACGCCGTCCGCAAGTCCGCTTCCTGCTCTGGAGGGAGTCGGCCCCGCCACGCCGCCGAGTGCCTCGGGCGCGGCGCAGACCGTTGGCCGCCTGGCGCCGTTCTCCGACGGCCAGACCTCGTCATTCGGGATCGGGACGGAGGTGTTTGCGCTGCTCGATGGGCCGCTGCTTTGGTTCATCCCCGGCGCCGCAGTCGCTGTGCCGGGCCTTCTCGTCGTCCTATTCATCGCGCTTCAGGCTCTCGGAGCCCTGGCCTGGGTTCCAGCCGTTCGCCGGATGAGCGGTGATCCGGTCCCCATCCGCCGCCGCCGGCGCCCCGGAGACTGAGAGCCCTCGCGGCCCTCCGTCCCTTGCGCCTCAGCTCAGCGACGTGTCTGGGTCCCACTCCTCGAGGCGTTTGCGAACGTCGGCCATGAAATAGCCGACCTGGGCTCCGTCGAGCACGCGATGGTCGAAGGAGCAGGTCATGTTCATCAGGTGGCGGACGACGATCACGTCGGAGCCGTCGATCTCGATGACCTTCGGCCGCTTGACGATGGCCTCCATCGAGAGGATGGCGACCTCCGGCGCGTTGATGATCGGCATCGAGGAGATCGAGCCGAACCAGCCGGTGTTGTTGACGGTGAACGTGCCTCCCTGGATCTCGTCGAGCTTGAGCCGGTTCGCGCGGGCCCGGGCCGCGAGATCCTGGACTCGGCGGTTGACGCCGCTGATCGACAGCTGGTCGGCGTCGTGGATGACGGGCACGACCAGTCCGTTGTCGACCGCCACCGCGATACCGATGTTCAGCCGGTGCTTGAGGAGGATCCGGTCCCCGGCGAACTGGCTGTTCAGGGTTGGGTGAGCACGCAGTGCCTCGGTCACGGCCTTGATGACGACCGCCACGAAACTGATGCCGGCTCCCTCGCGTGCCTTGTAGGCCTCGTTGTTGGCGTCCCGCCATCGGACGACGTTGGTCATGTCGACTTCGACGACGGTGTACGCATGAGGGACGGTCTGCTTGACCTGGGTCATCTTGGCGGCGATGCCCTTCCGCATCTGGGTCATCGGCCACTCGACGTCGCCACCGGTCGGTGCGGGGATTGCCTCGGGGGCCGGGGCTGGAGTGGAGGGCTCGGGGCTTGGCGCAGGCGCTGCCGGCGCCTGAGGGGCCGGTGCCGGGGCAGCCGCGGCTACTGAGGCCGGTGCTGGCGGAGGCGGGGCGGCAGGGAGTGGAGCGACCGGAGGAGGGGCCGGTGCGGCCGGCGGGGGAGCGGCTGGGGCCAGCTCGGGCGCTGGCGGGGGAGCTGGTGCAGCTTCCGGGGCAGCCTGCGTGTCCGCGGGCGCCCCTCGAGCGACGAAGGCGAGGACGTCGTCGCGGGTCACGCGCCCGCCGGCGCCAGTGCCCGGAATCTGGGTCACATCCAGGTCGTGCTCGCGAACGAGTCGCCGCACGGCGGGCGTCATCCGCATCACGGCTGCGCCACCCGCAGGTGCCGCTTCGGGAGCCTCCGGAGCCGTCTCGGGAGCCGCTGGAGCGGCCGCTGGCGACTCGGATGAAGCGGCTGGAGTCGATGGAATCTGCGCCTCGGCGGGCGGCGGCGGAGCGGGGTTCGCGGCAGCTGGCGGCGGTGCGGGCTCGCTCGGGATCGCAACGGCTGCCTCTGCCTCCGCGGGAGCGTCCAGCTCGACCTCTGGCGGCGCGGGTGCCGCCGCAGCAGGCTCGACCGCCGCGGGTTCGGCAGCGGCTCCCTCGCCGTCCTCCGAGATCTCGGCCAACGGCGTGCCGACCTTCACGGTCTGGCCATCGCCGACCAGGATGCTGGTCACCACGCCGCCGACCTCGGCCGGGACCTCCGCATTGACCTTGTCGGTCACGACCTCGAACAGCGGGTCGTACTGGGCGACGGAGTCACCCACCTTCACGAGCCAGCGTTCGATGGTGCCCTCGGTGACGCTCTCACCGAGCTGCGGCATCTTGATCGTGGTTGCCATCGGTCCGGAAGACTAGCCGATCAGAAGGCCGCGAGCCGGCGGGCGGCTTCCGCGATGCGCTCGGGGTTGAGCATGAACCACTCTTCCAGGTCATGGGCATAGGGCACAGCCGGCACCTCGGGCCCCGCGAGCCGGGTGACCGGGGCATCGAGGCTCTCGAAGGCGTCCTCGGCGATGAGCGCGGCGACCTCCGCCCCGAATCCACCGAACCGGTTGGCCTCGTGGACGACGAGCGCGCGGCCCGTCTTCACCACCGAGGCGAGGACGGCGTCGCGATCCAGCGGGCGTAGCGTCCGCAGGTCCACGACCTCGGCATTGATCCCGTCCTGGGCCAGCGTTTCGGCGGCCTCGAGCGCGCAGTAGCGCATGTA
>DASTEQ010000128.1:0-6296 GCA_035709505.1 Candidatus Limnocylindria bacterium | reverse complement strand
CGGCCACCCAGTCCGCGGTGGCGGGCATGAGCTGCATGAGACCCACCGCCCCGGCGTACGAGACCACGCCCGGCTGCCAGCCCGATTCGTGCCACGAGACCGCCAGGACGAA
The DNA here is from genome assembly GCA_035709505.1 of Candidatus Limnocylindria bacterium. Lineage (GTDB taxonomy): Bacteria > Chloroflexota > Limnocylindria > QHBO01 > QHBO01 > DASTEQ01. Next base: position 6,184 of record DASTEQ010000128.1, on the reverse strand, counting down.
GGGCGCCGGGACGCCGAACTCGGCGGCTGCGGCAAGCAGGAGGTCGCGAGCGGCGCCCCGGGCCGCGACCTTGGCCGCCATGTCCGGTGACATGCCAGCGGTCGACACCGTCGCCGGGGGCGTGGTTTGGATTGCCGAGTCGCCGCTGGTGGGAATGACCAGCTGCTGCCCGGTGCGGATGAACGAGGCGCTGGCGAGGGCGTTGGCGTCGACGATCGCCTGGATCGAGACGCCGTACCGTGCGGAGATGGCCCACAGCGTCTCCCCGCGCTGGACGATGTGGGTGACCGATGTCGCCGGCGCGGGCGCCGGAGTCGCCGTTGCAGGAGCCGATGCCGGCGGGGGAGCGGACGGCGCGGCCTGCGGGATGGCGAGCGCCTGCCCGACGCGGATGAGCGACGGGTTCGCGAGCTGGTTCGTGGCCGCGATGTCGCCCACGGTCGTGCCGTACCGGATGGCAATGTCCCACAGCGTGTCCCCGGCCCGGACGACGTGGATGAGCGGGACCGGTGCCGCCGGAGGCAGAGGCGCGGCCGCAACCGGAGAAGCCGGCGGCTGGAGCACGAGACGCTGCCCAATCCGGATCAGTGACGGGTTCTCGATCCGGTTCCAGGCCGCGAGGTCAGCGACGGTCACACCGTGGCGCCGGGCGAGGTCCCAGAGGGTGTCCCCGCGGCTGACGACCAGCTCGCCACCCGCCGCCGCCGGCGTGGCGATCGAGAGGGTCAGCAGGCTCGTGAGCAGCAGCGCGGACAGCCCGCGGCGCGATCGAGCGATTCGAAGCATCCGGCCTCCAGGGGTGCAGGCCGCGATCCTCGACCGCAACAGCGAGGTGGACAATTGGCCGATCTGGTGGGGTGCGGGGTACTTCGGTACCGTTGCCGGATCCGCTGGTCGCCGCTCCAGCGGCCTAAGACGGGCCCTCCGCGAGCCGATGCTATACTCGCGGGCGGTCCGGCCCGGGTGAACCGAGCCGGCCGATCCATCTCACAGGACTCCCGATTCGCAGGTCCCGGTGCCTGGTCCGCCAGGTGGACCGATGCGGAACTGACGGAGACCGAGGAACACAACCGGAGGAACCATGGCTGCAAACATGCGGCAGCTGCTCGAGGCGGGCGTCCACTTCGGACATCAGACCCGCCGCTGGAATCCCAAGATGCGCGAGTACATCTTCGCTGAGCGCAATGGGATCCACATCATCGACCTGGCCCAGACCGTCTCCCGACTCGAGGAGGCCCTCGAGTTTGTGCGCGAGACGACCCGTCGCAGCGAATCGATCCTGTTCGTCGGGACCAAGAAGCAGGCGCAGGAGTCCGTCCGCGATGAGGCGACCCGCGCTGGCCAGCACTACGTCGACACCCGCTGGCTCGGCGGGCTGCTGACCAACTTCATGACCATCAAGCGCCGCATCCAGCGCCTCGAAGCGCTCGAAGCGCGACGCGAGGCCGGGGAGTTCGAGCGGCTCACGAAGAAGGAAGCCGGAAAGCTAACCGAGGAGATCGAGAAGCTGAACGCGGCGATGGGCGGCATCCGGCGCATGCGTCGCCTGCCCGGCGCGGTGTTCGTGGTCGACCCCCACCGCGAGGCGATCGCCGTGAAGGAGGCGCGCCGGCTCGAGATCCCGGTCATCGCCATCACCGACACGAACTGCGACCCGGACCTGATCGACTGGGTCATCCCCGCCAACGACGATGCCATCCGCTCGGTCCGCCTCCTGTGCGCCCAGGTTGCGGACGCGTGCCTCGAGGGCCTGGCCGAGCGGAAGGCCCGGATCGATGAGGAAATGGAGACGGTCGAGGCCCTGCCCCCGGTGGACGAGGCCGCGCTCGGCCCGGACGCCGACTACAGCGCAGCGCTCGCCTCCGGCGAGGCGCTCGTGTTCGAGCCGGAGCCGGAAGAGGACGAGGAGACCGAGCGTCGGGCCCGCGCCCGCCGGGCGGCCAGCCTCGAGTTCGACGAGGGGCTCGAGAGCGAGCTGGACGAAGCGGCCGCCGCCGGTGACGTGACCGACGTGACCGACGTGACCGATGGCACCGATGGGGCTGCCGCGGCGGAGGTGGCACCCGCCCCCGAGACGCCCGCAGAGGCGCCCGCCGAGGCGGATGTCCCCGAGCCGGTCGAGGAGACCGCCTGAGATGGGGACGACTCCGATGATCAGCCCAGCCGAGATCAAGGCCCTCCGCGATCGCACCGGGGCCGGGGTGATGGACTGCAAGCGCGCGCTCGAGGCCTCGGGCGGGGATGTCGAGGCGGCCGTCGCCTACCTGCGCGAGCAGGGCCTCGCCACGGCGCGGGACAAGGCCAGCCGCGAGGCGCGCGAGGGCGTGATCGCCTCGTATATCCACCATGGATCGCGCCTGGGCGTCCTTCTCGAGCTGAACTGCGAGACGGACTTCGTGGCGCGCACCGATGACTTCCAGCAGCTCGCACGCGAGCTGGCGATGCAGGTCGCCGGGCTGGCCCCGCAATGGGTGGCCCGCGAGGACGTGCCAGCCGAAATGGTGGCCGCGCAGCGCGCGAAGTTCGCTGAGGAGGCGGCGGCCAGCGGGAAGCCGGCGGACCGCGTCGAGGACATCGTCCAGGGCAAGCTCGACAAGTGGTTCGAATCGGTCTGCCTGCTCGAACTGCCGTACCGAGACACGGACCGGCGTATCGGCGAGCTCATCACCGACAAGATCGCCACGATGGGGGAGAACATCCGGGTCGCCCGCTTCGCCCGGATGGCAGTGGGGGAGAGCGCGACCGACGAGGATGGGGCGTCGCCGGCAGAGTGAGCGAGCAGGGCGCGGCCGGCGCGGACGGGCCCCGACGGGCGCTGCTCAAGCTGTCGGGGGAGGCGCTCCTGGGCGCCCGCCCGTACGGCATCGATCCGGAGGTCGCCCGCCGGATCGCGGGCGAGGCAGCTGAGGCCCATGCCGAGGGGATCGAGGTGGCGATCGTGGTCGGCGGCGGGAACATCTTCCGCGGCCTGGCCGCGGCGTCGACCGGGATGGACCGATCCACCGCGGACTACATGGGCATGCTGGCCACGGTCATGAACGGCCTCGCGCTGTCCGACGCTCTGGAGCAGGCCGGTGCGCCGACGCGGGTCATGAGCGCGATCGCCATGAACGAGATCTGTGAGCCGTACATCCGTCGACGGGCCATCCGCCACCTCGAAAAGCGGCGGGTCGTGATCATGGTCGCCGGCACCGGCAACCCGTACTTCACGACCGATACGGCGGCCACGCTGCGCGCGGTCGAGATCAACGCCGGGGTCATCCTCAAGGCCACCCGAGTGGACGGGGTGTATGACGCCGATCCCGAGCAGGAGCCGGATGCGCGCCGGTTCGCGCGGATCGGCTACACCGAACTCCTCGCCAATCGGCTCCAGGCCCTCGACGCCACGGCCGTCAGCCTGGCGATGGACAACCGGATGCCGATCGTCGTGTTCGACATGACCGTGGATGGCAACATTCTCCGTGCCCTGCGGGGCGAGGCCATCGGAACCCTCATCAGCGACGAGGTGCCGGCATGAGCCACGAGGCGTTGCAAGCGGTCGAGCCGAAGATGCAGCGTGCGGTCGAAGCCATGGAGCGCGACTTCGCCGCGATCCGGACCGGCCGGGCCTCGACCGCCATCGTGGAGCGGATCACCGTCGACTACTACGGCACCTCCACGCCACTGAACGGGCTGGCCGGCATCTCGACCCCTGACCCCCACCTCATCGTCATCCAGCCCTGGGACCGTGGCGCCCTTCCCGCGATCGAGAAGGCCATCACCAAGAGCGACATCGGGCTCGTCCCGAACGTCGACGGCAGCGTCGTGCGCCTCCACGTCCCACCCCTGTCCGAGGAACGCCGCCACGAGCTGGTCAAGCAGGTCCGGCGGCGGCTCGAGGACGCGCGCGTCGAGATCCGGAATTTCCGTCGTGAGGCGGCGGAAGCCCTCAAGCATGCCCTGCGCGACGGCAGCCTGGGCCAGGACGAGGAGCACCGCGAGCTCGAGGCGCTCCAGCGCCTGACCGATGCGTTCATCGAGACCGCGGAGGGACGCGGCGAGCGCAAAGAAGCGGAGATCATGGAGGTCTGACCGACCTGTCCACAATCGAGGGCCCGCGCCACGTCGCGATCATCATGGACGGCAACCGCCGCTGGGCGGCGGCGCGAGGTCTGCCGGGGATCGCCGGCCACGTCCAGGGGGTCGACGCCATCGTCCCGATCGTCCGCCACGCCCCCGACTGTGGGATCGACGTTCTGAGCCTCTACGTCTTCAGCCGGGAGAACTGGACCCGGACCGAGGCGGAGGTCAGCGGCCTGTTCTCGCTCGTCGACAGTGCGGTGCGGCAGCATACCGACCAGCTCATCGCCGAAGGCGTATCGGTCCATGTCATTGGTCGACTGCATGAGGCACCGAGCGACGTCCAGCGCTCGATCCGCGACGCCGAGGAGCGGACACGGGGCGGGGCGCGGATGCAGCTGAACATCGCGTTCAACTACTCGGGTCGATCCGAGATCATCGACGCGGTGCGAGCCCTGGTCGCCGCCGGCGTCCCGACGACCGAGATCGACGAGGACACGCTCGCGGAACGCCTCTACACCGCCGGCCAGCCTGATCCTGACCTCATCATCCGCACCGGCGGGGAGTACCGCACGAGCAACTTCCTGCTGTGGCAGGGCGCCTATGCGGAGCTGGTGGTCTCCGACCGACTGTGGCCGGATTTCACCCCGGCCGACTTCGACCGCGCGCTCGAGGAGTACCGCAGCCGCAACCGACGGTTCGGGGCCTGACGCCGTGCTCCGCACCCGCGTTGTGACCGCCTTCATCCTCGGGCCCCTGGTCCTGGCCGTGGCCTGGTTCCGTGAGCCGTGGCTCAGCCTCGGGGTGCTTGTTGTCGTGGCACTCGCCCTGGGGGAGGCCATTGACCTGCTGAACGCCGCCGGCTGGACCGTGCCCCGCCGGGCCACCTACGCCGCCGGGCTGATCGTGGCCGCTGCGGCTCCCCTCGGCTTGCTGGCGGGGGAAAGGCTCGCGGACGTGTCAGCCATCCAGCAATTCGGTCCGTTTGGCCTCTCGCTGGCGCTGTTCGTGCTCGCGGTCATCGGCCTGGCAGCCGCTGCCCTGCGGAACGCGGACCCGCGCCTCGGGCTCCAGGCGTGGGCCAGCTCCGTCTTCGTCGTCGCGTGGCTGGGGCTGTTCGGACCGATGTTGATCCTGGTTGGCCACCTGGGGCCCGTGGGGGGTACGCCCGACAGCCCGATGGGGACTCTCGGCTGGGAGGCAGGCACGGGATGGCTGTTCGTCCTTCTCGGGCTCGTCTGGAGCTGTGACACCGGGGCGTACTTCGTCGGTCGTGCTATCGGCAAGCGGAAGCTCCATGCTCAGGTGAGCCCCGGGAAGACGGTCGAGGGCTTCTACGGGGGCATCGTCGTGTCGGCGCTCGTCACTGCCGGCCTCGGCTGGCTCCTGCTCGGACTGGCCCCCGTTCTCGGCGCGGCGATGGGTGCGGTGACCGCCGCCGTCGCCCAGCGTGGCGACCTTGCCAAGTCCCTCCTGAAGCGTGCCGCGGACCGCAAGGACTCCGGGAACCTGTTCCCGGGCCATGGCGGGATGCTGGACCGGATCGATTCGCTCCTGTTCGCCGCACCGGTGGTGGTGGCGTTCGCGCTGGTGCTTGGGGGGATGTGGGTGACCCCGTGACGGGGATTGCGCTCCTGGGTTCCACCGGCTCCATTGGTCAGCAGACGCTGGACGTCGTGCGCGCGGCGCCTGACCGATACGAGCTCAAGGCGTTGGCCGCCGGCCATGCCGACGACGACTTCCAGGCCCAGGTCAAGGAATGGCCGGCGGCATCGGTCTGGGCAGCGGACGGGCTCATCCCTGACCTGGAATGGGTTCGATGGGCGAACGGGGGGCTGGAGGAGCTGGCCACGGCCGACGGGGTGGACATCGTGGTCGTCGCCACGACCGGGATGACCGCCCTCCCTGCGGTGCTTGCCGCGCTCCGCGCCGGCCGCCGCGTGGCGTTGGCCAACAAGGAGGCGCTGGTCACCGGCGGGCACCTCGTGCGGGCCGCCTTGCCCGCGGACGTGGAGGACGGGCTGGACTGGCTGCGGCCGGTCGACAGCGAGCACTCGGCGATCTGGCAATGCCTGCGCGGGGAACGAATCGAGGATGTTGCGCGTCTGATTCTCACCGCCAGCGG
>DASTEQ010000127.1:0-26966 GCA_035709505.1 Candidatus Limnocylindria bacterium | reverse complement strand
AGAGGCCGACGTCGATCAGGAGGCGGCGCGGCAGGTATTGCCCGAACGAGTTCAGGAACAGGATGCCCATCACCGCACCGAGGCCCGCCGGGCCCATGATGAAGAAGATGTCCTCCGCGCTGAGGCCGAGGACCGTGGTGGCATAGCCGGGCCCGAGTGCGCCGAGCACGCCGATGATCGAGGCCCCGATGCCGAGGTAACGCAGCGACCACTCGATCTTCGGCGTGCGCTGGACGAAGGCGACGCCCTCGCGAAGCTCCTCGAATACGTGCGTGAGGGTTCGTCCCACGACGAAGGGCCGGGGAGCGGTCTCCGGCTTGACATGGGGAAGCGGCAGGATCGCGAGCGCGGCAAGGACGAACATCACCGACACCACGACGTAGACCGCGTTGGGCCCGAGGGTGGTCAAGAGCAGCGGCCCGATGAGGCCGAATCCGATTCCAAAGGTGGCGTTCACGGTGAGGATGAAGATCGAGTTCGCGGCCATCAGGTGGCGGCGCTCAAGCAGCCGGGGGATGGCGACCAGCTCGGCCGGTCCGAAGAAAGCGCTGATGGTCGAGATCACGAAGTTCAGAACCAGGATGAGGAACACGTTGGCGCCGACCACGATGAACAGCGCCGTGCCGATCGCCCGGCCGAGGTTGGACAGGATCATGATCAGCCGCGCGTCGCTCCGCTCCACGAACACCCCGGCCAGCGCGCTGAACACGACTGCAGGGGCCAGGAAGGTCAGGATCAGGAGCGCGTTCGCCGTGTTCGAGCCCGTCGTTCCGACCACGACCGCCATCAACGCGGCCAAGACCATGTTGCCCGCCAGCTGGCTGAGCACCTGGGCAGTCCACAGGAACACGAAGTTCCGATTGCGGAAGACGCTTCCCGTCCCCGGCGGGAGGCCCTGCTGGGCTTCCTCCGACAGCTCGATGTGGGTCATGCCGGCTCCGGCCCGTGCTCGAGGTGACCGGTGTAGCGCCGCTCGACCTCGAGGCGGTCGATCAGGATCCGATGTCCGCAGCTGGCGCACACCAGACCGATGTCGGCGCCGAGGCGCACGACCGACCATTCGTGGCCGCCACACGGGTGGGGCTTGCGCAGGGTGATCCGATCCCCGATGCGCAGGTCCACTGGAACACTCATCAGACGGCGGCCTCGTTGGCGGTCACGCCGGTGAAGTTCCAGCCGTCGATTCGGACGGCCGGCACGCGGCTGTTGATGCCGGTGTACTCGGCCGACACGAGGCGCGTCGTGTCGGTGATGGCCGAGATCCGCGAGAACGCGTCGGGGATCGACTGCGTGAATCGCAGGTTGCGGACCGGGCCGGCGACGACCCCGTCCTCGATCAGGAACGTCCCGTCACGGGTCATTCCGGTCAGGATCCCCTTCTTCGGATGGACGATGTTCACGTAGTGGAAGCGGGTGACGAGCAGGCCGCGCTCGATGCCGCCGACGAGCGACCCGCGCGGTGTGTCCCCGGGTGCCATGAACAGGTTCCAGCACAGCGGCCCAAAGGTGTTCGGGGCCGGCAGCCCGTGCCCCGTGGGGTCCACTCCCGCCCGGTGGGCAGTCGCCGTGTCATGCACCGTCTCGCGGGCCACGCCGTCTTCGACGAGCGCCACCCGGCGCTTGGTGACCCCCTCGAAATCGATGCTCGACGGGATGCCGGTCGGGTCCGCGCCGTCGTCCCAGATCGTCACGTCCTGGCCGAACGCGCGCTTGCCAAGCTCCACGCATGCACGGCCCTCCTCGATGGCGAGGCCGGAGAAGGCCATGAAGGCAAGGTACTCGAGGATCTCCGCGACCGCGTACTCGCCGAGCACGACGGTGTACTCGCCGGGGCCGACGTCGCCGGGTGACGCCGCCCGCGCCGTCCGATCGGCTGCCTCCTCCCCTACCGACTCCGGGTCGATGGTCCGATGGTCGGTGCTGATGGCCTGGGCGTACCCCGTTTCACCGGCGGAGCCGAGCATGACCGTCACCAGCTTGGCTTGCGTCACCCGGTGAGAAGCCGCGAGGCCGGTGGTGTTCGCCACCGTGAGGCGCTGCGCCTCGCTCGAGTACGCGCCGCTGACGGTCAGGCCCCGGGCGACACCGGCGGCGATGACCGTGCGGGCCGCTTCCGCGCGATCAACCGGGTCCGCGTCGGCGGTGGCCTGGACCCAGCCGAGCTCCGAGTCGCTGCTCGTTCCCTTGGCGAGCGGCGCCGGATCAGGCTCGGGCGCGGCGAGAGCCGCGATCGCGGTCGCGCGCGCGACGGTCTCCTCGATGCCGGACGGATCGAGACGGTTGGTGGATGCCACCCCGGTCCGCGCGTCGCGGCGGACCCGAACCCGGAGGGTCACGTCCCGCTCCGCGAGGTTCTGGTGGATGCGCGAGCCTGCGAAGCGAGTCAGGGCCAGATCTCGCTCGGTGACCGTCGCCTCACCTTCCATGCCGGCGTCGAGCCTGGCGAGAGCGGCCGCGGCCACGTCGCGACCTACCATCGGCCGACTCCGACCTGGACGCCGCGGAAGCGGGCAGGCCCCGCGCCGTGGCCGACGGCGGCTGTCTGCATCGGCTCGCCCTTGCCGCAGTACGGCTCACCCCATTGCCGCCACTCGCTCGGACCGCAGATCGCGTCGCACGAGCCCCAGAAGCGCGGCGTGATGCCGGTGTATGTCGGGTTGCGGACCATGCCGGCGAGCTTGCCGCGCTTGATGAGCCAGCCAATCTGGGTCCCGAACTGGAAGTTCAGGCGGCGCTCGTCGATCGACCACGACCGATTCGTCCCGAGCAGGAGGCCATCATCGGTATCCGCGATCAAGTCCTCCAGCGTGCCGGCGTCTCCCGGACGCAGGCTCACGTTCGTCATCCGGATGAGGGGGAGGTTGCGCCAGGTCGCCGACCGGCTGCTGCCCATCGAGCGCCGACCGATGACCGGGGCCGTCTCACGGGACGTGAGATACCCGACAAACTGTCCGCCGCTCACAAGTGGCACGTTCTGGGCCGGCACCCCCTCGTCGTCCCAGCCGAACGTGCCCAGCCCGCCGGGCGCGGTCGCGTCCGCGTCGATGTTCACGATCGGCGACCCGTACGTGAAGTTGTTCAGTCGGTCCGTGGTCAGGAAGCTCGTGCCGGCGAACGAGGCTTCCATGCCCAGCACGCGGTCGAGCTCCGTCGGGTGACCGCACGACTCGTGGACCTGGATCGCGACCTGCGACGCCTCGAGGATGACGTCCATTTCCCCCGACGGACATTGCGGAGCGTCGAGCAGGGCGATCGCCTCCTCGGCGATGCGCTGACCGTTGGCCGGGAGGTCCATCTCGCGCACCGCCTCGAAGCCGCTGCCGGCAACCTGCCCGCCGAGGGACTTCGGATAGCTGCGCTCCTGGCTTTCGTTGTCATTCACGGCCGTCGCGGACATGCCGGCTCCGCAGGACACCAGGTCCTGCTCGACTCGTCCTCCATCGCTCGACCCGAATTGCTTCCGGTCACGAGCGGCCTCCATCGTCGTCTCGCGGAGTGAGATCCCCGGCGCGCGGGCCATGGCCGCGTCTGCCTCGAACAGGATCCGGAGCTTTTCGTCCAAAGGGACGGCGAACGGGTCCTCGACGTAGGGCGTCGCCCACGCCCCGGTCTCCGGGGGCGTGTCGTCGAGCTCCACCGGCGCCCCGCCGGCAAGCCGGCTGGCGCGGGCGATGGCCACGGCCCGGCGGGCCACCTGCTCCGCTTCGGCGAGATCCAGGTCCTGGCTCGAGGCAAACCCCCACGCCCCATCGACCAGGGCGCGGACCCCGAAGCCGGCCGATCGCGCGCTGTTGGCTGCGGCAAGCGAGCCGTTCTTCACGGTCAGTGACTCGGTCTGGTGCTCCACGACGCGAACGTCAGCGTAGGCAGCGCCGGAACCGGTGGCGGTGTCGATCGCGCGCTCGATCAGGTCATCCATCATCGGTCTCCGATCATTCCACCGGGTTGGCGGCCTCCGGTACCAGGTCCGCTGCCGTTGCCGGCAGGCGCAGGGTATCGGTCTGAGTGATCGTGATCGTCGCGCTCACGAACTGCTCGAGCTGGGCAACGATCCCGCCCGGCCGCTGGAGTGCGGCGACCAGCCCATCCGGGTCGCCGATTGCGCCGAGGGTGAAGGTCCGACCGATGGGGGCTCCATCGATCTCCAGGGTCCGGGGCCCTTCGACGACCACCGATCGAGCAGTGAGTCGCGTCTCGTCGACGGCCAGCGCCTCCGCTCCGGCATTGCGGAGCTCGTTGACGAGGTCGTTCAGAGCGATCGCGTCCAGCGCGCCGCTCACGCGGAGGATGATTCCCTGCCCCTCGACCGGGGCCAGCCCGGAGTAGGCGCGGATGCGGCGGAGCTCCTCGCGACTGACGTCGAGGGCGCTCGAGCCCTGCGCCCCGGCGGCCTGGTATTCGGCCAGCAGACTGCGCTGCTCGGCGAGGGCCGTCCGCAGCTGTCCGTTCGCGTCGGACAGGGTCTGGATCCGGGTCGACAGCTCGGCAACGGGCAGGCTGGTCAGCTCGGTCGGCCTGGCCTGGGACCGGAACTGGGCCACCAGGGCCAGCCCGATCACGAACGCGATCAGCGCCAGGCTGAAGCGCGCCAGCGGGGTGCTCATTCCTCGCTCCCCTCGACCGGGACCGCCCAGCGCAGCCCCGTCGAGCCGATGAACGCCGGCAGGCTGAGCTCGGTGCTCGACACCATCGCGAACTCCAGGTCGAAGGCGTCGATCCGCTGCGCGACCCGACCCAGGTAGGCAGGTTCCACGCGGAAGCGCTCCTCGAGCTGGCCCGGACCGACGGCCTCCAGGCGGAACGGCGGCGAGAGGAAGGCGGTGTTCACGAGGACCGACGACCCGACGCCGTAGATCGACGTGGTCGCCACCAACCGCTCACCGTTGATCGCGATCGCCTCCGCCCCGGCGTGCCACAGGGCGGCGACGAGGTCGCGGAGGTCGTCGGCAAGGACGATGTAGTTGGCCGGGTTCTCCCCCACCAGCAGGACGCGGCGGGAGTCGGCGATCTCGATGACCACTCCCGGACCGGTGACCGCCGTCAGGCCCCCGGCCAGACGAGTCTCAGCCAACTCCTCGTTCACCGCCGCGAGGGCCGTCTGCGACCCCTCGCTCGCGGCCTGGATGCTGGCCAGCTCCGCCTCGACTCCCGCGAGCTGGGCCTGGAGCAGCTCCTGCTCCTCTTCGAGCGCCAGCGCCTGCTCGGCGAGGGTCTGCTGGGCGCTGGTGGTGTACGTGGTCCGCTGGACCTCGCTGTTCCATTGCGCGGCCGCGACGAAGCCCAGCGCCCCAAGGGCGAGGGCCATGCTCAGGATCCAGCCCGATCGGATCCGGATCCGGCCTGGCGCGGCCTGGGCGCCGGTCACGGGGCCGTTCCTCCGGACGGCGGTGCCGCGCGGCGCGCGCGCCAGAGCACCACGCCGAAGAACACGCCGCCGACGATCACGAGACCGATGATGATCCACCACACCACGTCCTGTGAACCGGCGGCCGGCCCGGGCTGCGGCTCCGGCCCGTCGGACGCGCCCGGCACGCCGCCCGGCTGTGGCGGGAGCGGGACATCCGAGCGGCCGAGCGACTGGGCCCCGACCGGCTGCGGCTCACTGACCCCGAATGACGCGAAGTAGTCGGCCCGGATCTCGTCGAACGGCGTGCCGGTGCCGGCCGCGATGGCCTCGTCATCGGTCGCTCCGGATCGGTAGGCGTCCATGATCTCTGCGAGGGCGTCACTTCCGTACTCCCCGAGAAGGTGGTCGACCATGGTCGCGCCCTGGGCGTAGGCGAGCGTCGCACCCCGGGTGTCGATCGGGAACTGGTTGGTCAGCGCCTCGAACGCCATCAGGCCGTCCGCGCTGCCGGCCTCCGACCGGACGACGGCCGCCTCCGTGTCGGCATTCCCCACCTCGGCCCAGGTGGCGATCCCCTCGTTGAGCCAGGAAGCCGGGTCGTGGAACGGGTTGTCACTCGCGTCCTGGAAGACGACGTGAGTGACCTCGTGGGCGATCGTCGTCTCGAGAAAGCCCGACGACCCGGCCCCCAGCCACATGTACACGGTGCGCAGGTGCGGGTAGGTGGCCGCGCCGACCCACTCCCGCGTGCTCGGTCCGACCGCGCCGAGGAAGTCCTCGCGTCCGTCGTAGACGAAAATCTCGATCGGGTCGGCGAGCGGCCGTCCCAGCAGGTCGCCGGCCGTATCGGCTGCGTCGCCAGCAAGGTCACCGAAGCGTCGCGCGATCTCCTCGTTCTGCCCGTACCAGTGCACCGTGGCCGATCCGATCCGCGCCTGGTCCCAGTCGAACTGCGGCCGGTCGTCGTCATACAGCAGCTCCTGCTCCGGGCTGAGGGTGACCTGCGCGCCGGACACGGCGCGCCATTGGTACTCGACGGTGGTGTTGGGCGGAACGTAGTCATCGGTCATGTCGCGGAGGTGCGCCACACGCCCGTCATCCAGCTCGACCGGAACGACCAGCCGGTCCTCGCCGCCGAAGCCGAGCAGCAGCTCCACGTAGTCCGGTTCGTCGCCGCCCCACGTCGCGCTGAAGGTCATCTCCTCGCCGAACGTGGCGTCGGCCTGGAGCGCGGAGAAGCCGCCGCCCGCGCGAGTCGGCACCGCCACGCCGAACGGGCCAAGACCCGCCGCCACGAGGGTGAGGGCCAGCAGGACAGCGGCGTTCCGCGCTCTCAGTCGGCCCACGACACCCGCCCGAAGTCGAGCAGCCCAACGGTGAGGTTGCCGACCCCGTTCAGTCCGTCGCGCACGAGCCAGTGCGACGCGTCCCACGACCAGGTGATCACCGGCGCCTCGGCGTCGACCCGGTCCTCTACCGCGAGGTAGGCCTCGCGCTGCTCCGCCGGGTCAGTGGTTCGCGCGGCGGTCTCCATGAGCGTGACGAACTCGTCATCGGTCCACTTCCCGTAGTTCGACGCCGCATCCGGCAGCAGGAGGAGGCTGTAGAGCGCGTAGGGCGACGGGTAGTCGGTGATCCAGTTGATCGTGAAGATCGGCGGTGGACGCAGCGGCAGAAGGCGGAGGAAGTCGGCGAAATCCATCGACTCGATGGCTACGTGGACGCCCAGCTCCTCGCGCCATGCCGCTGCCGCCGGGCCGACGTCCAGGCCGTTGGCGTTGACCGTGATCGTCCCAAGCTCGGCGCCGGAAGCGTAGCCGGCCTCGGCCAGCAGGTCGCGCGCCGCATCAGGATCCGCGTCGTCGTCGGTCGGCGCGCCATCGGGCCACAGCGCCGGTGGTACGAGGCTCGTGGCCGCGGTCGCTGCCGGGCCGGATGCGAGCTCGACGAGGCGAGATCGGTCGAGGGCCAGGGCGAAGGCCCGACGAACGCGGGGATCGTCGAACGGCGGCCGGGTCGTGTCGAAGCCGAAATACTGGACGCTCAGCGACGCGGCCTCGTGGAGGAAGGGCCCGAGCGAGCGGTCATAGCGCAGCCACGACGCATCGCCGGCAAAGACGTTGGCCAGGTCCACGTCCTGGGCGACGAATGCTTCGGGGATGCTCGTCTCGACATCCGCCACCCAGACGATCTCGTCGATCGGTGGTGGACCGGCGACGTACTCCGGGTTCGCGGCGAGCACGAGATCCAGGCCGTCGAGCCGATCCACGACGTACGGGCCGGAACCGACAAAGCTGCCCACCAGCTGCCAGTCGGGCGAAGCGTCCGCGGTGGGTGGCACGACGAAGGCCGTCGGCGTAGCGACGAGAGCCGGGAAGTGGCTCGCGGCGTGCTCCAAGCGGACGACGAGCGTTCGCTCGTCGGGAGTCTCGATCCCCACCTCATCGGCCGACCCGGCTCCCGAGCGCCAGGCGCTCGCTCCTTCGATCACGGTGAGGACGTCGGGAGCGAGGGCGCGGGTGGCGGGGTCCAGGACGCGGAGCCACGATCGGCGAACGTCCTCGGCGGTCAGCGGCGAGCCGTCGCTGAAGGCGACACCGTCCCGCAGGCGGAAGGTGTAGGTCTGCCCATCGTCTCCGACCGTCCAGCGCTCCGCCAGCGACGCATAGACCGATCCGTCCTCCGCAATCCTGGTCAGGCCCGCGTACAGCTGGAGGAGGAGCTGGACGTCGCTCGCGCTGGAGATGAACGCCGGATCCAGCGTCCCGGCCGGGCCAGCGAGGTAACGCAGCGGACGGTCGCCGGCCACCGCGGGCTGGACGGCAGGGACGGAGACGACGATGAGGGTGAGGGCGGCCAGGAGCAGCGCGGCCGCCGCGCTCAGGCGGCGCATGCCAGGGTCAAGGGCGGCTCCGGGACCAGGCCGGCGTCGTCGATCGGCGGCGCACGGCCGGTAGTATAGGTGCCCGTGCAGCAGGCCCACGAACACCGGTTCCGGCATCAGCCGGCAGGCTCGCTCACGCTTCGCCAATTCGTCGAGTCTCTCCGGCGCTGGACGCCGGAGATGCGGCAGATCGCGCAGATCGCCTTGACCCGGACCGATGCCGAGCGCCAGCGCTACCTCCAGGGCTTCCACCATGGCCACGCGGAGCGCGAATCCGGGTCACTGGATTCCTTCGTCCGGTGGGCGTACTCCGATCCGCGGATCGATGCCGTTCCTGCGCTGCTCGCCGAGATCGAGCGGCCGGAGACCGACTACGACGGTGCCCTCGTGCACGAGGCAGAGGTCATGGTCCGCATGCGTGGGGAAGGGCGGACGCCTGCTCAACGGGTGGCCGACTACCTCGGACTGCTCGGGACCGAGAGCAGCGAACAGGTGCGAGCCGGCGTCGCATCCCTCCTTCCGGCCGGCACGCCGGAAGCCGTCGTGATCGCCACCGTCCGCCAGATGCGCCGATCCTGGCTCGACGTCTATGGCGACGATCCGTTCTTTGCCGAAGACTGACCGGTTGCGGCGGGCCCGCCGTCTGGGCCTCGTCGTCGGTCTTGCGCTCGGGCTCCAGGCGAGCGTTCTGCTTTTCCCCTTGCCCGTCCTTGGCCACGCGTTGCTGGTGGATGCCGACCCCGCCCCCAACAGCGTCGTTCCTGCTTCGCCACCGCGACTCGCCCTGTTCTTCAGCGAGGCGATCGACCCGGAGACCATGAGTGTCCGCGTCGTCGACTCCGAGGGGCAACCGGTCATCGGGATGGGCGCGCCGCGGCTCGACGCCACGGGGCAGGTGCTGACGGCGGATCTGCCCGAGCTCGATCCGGACACCTACACGGTGGACTACACCGTCGTGTCCGCGGTCGACGGTCACCGGGCCACCCAGGTCTTCGCCTTCGTCGTCGACCCGACCGGAACCGAGCCACCGCCGAGCCTGCCGCTGCCGACGGAGCCAACGACCCCGCCAGATCCGGCGACCATCGCGGCGCGCTGGGTTGCCACCCTCGCCGGGCTGCTCCTGGCCGGCAGCGCGGCGGTCTGGCTGTACCACCGTCGCTGGATCGGGGCGGAAAGCCGGGCCCCCGTGCCGAAGCGGATGCTTGCTGGCCTCGCGCTGACGGCGCTGGTGAGCCTCCTCGCCTACGTCGCCTGGTCGGCAACGGTGGCCTTTGCCGGCGGGCATGGCGGCCACGTGGACGGCCTCCCGCTCGATCCGGTCGCCCCGTTCGGCTGGACGCCCTTCGCGATCGCGCTGCGGATCTCGCTCGCTGGGGCGGTGGCCGCGGTCGTGCTGGCGCTCACCGCCGGGCCCGCGGCGGGGCGAAGGCGCCTCGCGGCGATTGGCGTGTCGGCTGGCCTCGTCCTGCTGGGCATGAGCCTGACCGGGCACGCCGCGGCGCTCGGCGGCCCAGTCGGGGCCGCTGTCGACATCCTCCACCTGCTCGCGATCGCCGCCTGGCTGGGCGCGCTGCCCGCCATCGTCCTCCTCGCCCGGCGATCCGGGGGCGGACGTTCGGCGTTCACGGTTCACGCTCGGGTGGCGCTCGTCGCCGCTCCCCTGGTTGTGCTCACCGGCCTCGCGAACTCGCCACTCGTGGTGGACGAGCCGCGCGAACTGGCGGCGGCCGGATACGGGAATCTGCTGCTCGCCAAGGCCGGGCTCGTGGCGCTGGCCCTGGGGCTGGGAGCGGCGAACTACTTCCTGGCCCGCGGCGGAGACCCGCGCCGACTGGCCATTCTGGCCGGCGGGGAGGCCGCCGTCGCGGTCGTGGCGGTGCTCGTCGGCACGACGATGGTGAGCATCCCGCCGGCCGCCGATCGCCCGCCGTCGACGGTGGATCCGCGGCTCGGGGTGGCCCACCTGTACACCGAGGGCGGCGAATCCGCCCTCCACGGCATCGTCGACCTGCCCGAGCCTGGCGTCCAGTCGTACTCGTTTGCGGTGGCGGATCCGGAGACGGGTGCCGGCCGGCAGGACGTGGCCCAGGTCACGGTGACCTTCGTTCCGCCGCCCGGCTCCGCCCTGCCGCCGGCCACCGTGCTGGCCTCACCCACCCAGCAGCCGTGGATCTGGACCCTGCGCGGCGCCTACACCCCGGTGGTGGGCACCTGGGACCTGGAGATCCGTGTCCGTCGCGGCCGACTGGTCGAGGACCGGATGGCCGTGCCGCTCGATGTGCGACAGGTCCTGCGCGCGAGGCCACTTCCCCCGCCGACCACCGGCAGCCAGGCGCTTGGAGCCCTCGCGGCGCCAACCATGGGCCTGCCTCGCGGGACGGCCGGGTGGGCGGTCCCGGTGGGGCTCCTCGGGGTGGCTGGCGTGGTCATGGCCATCGAGCGACGGCGGGGCCTATCCGTCCCGCGCCGAGGAGCGCTGTGGGCCGTCCGCCTCGCCCTTGTCGGCGTTGGAGTGATGGTCGGCGTGTCGCTCCTCGCTCGGGACGTGGTGGCGGTCACCAATCGCCCGCCGGCGGCCTGGGTCGCCGCCGCGAACCCCCTGGCCGATGACCTGGCGGCCATCCCGGCGGGAGACGACGTGTATCGCGCGAACTGCGCGAGCTGCCACGGGGCCACGGGGGCCGGCGACGGCCCGGCCGCCGATGACCTCGCGCGGCCCCCAGCCGACCTGGCCGGCATCGTCCCGTATCGGCTTGACGGAGAGCTGGCTTGGATCGTCGGCGCAGGCGTTGCTGGGACACAGATGCCCGCTTTTGGCTCTACGCTGTTGGAGGGCGAGCGCTGGGAGCTGGTGAGCTTCCTCCGCTCGCGCTGGCCGTACCAGGCCCCGCAGGCTTCTCCCGGATCATCTCCCTAGGATGTGAGGTCAATGCAGCGCACACGCCTGATCGCGATTGCTGTTGGGCTCCTCGTTGCCGGCTGCCAGCCAACGGGCAATCCGGCCTGCGCGGAGACATCGGTCTTCCTGGAAGCCACCGTCGGCGATACGGGGATGGATCCGTCCGCGCTGACGGTCTGCCGAGACCAGGACGTCTCCCTCGACCTGGCGAGCGAGACCGATGGCGTGTTCCACATCCATGGCTACGATGAGCAGGTGCCGGCGACGTCGCTCGAGCCCGGTGAGGTCACGACTCTGGAGTTCACCGCCGACCGTGCCGGGCAGTTCATCATCGAGCTCCATGCCCAATCCGGCGGCGACAGCACCGACATCGGCGTCCTCACCGTCAATGAGCCGTAGGCGCGCCTGGCGCCGCGTGAGCCCGTTCGCCGCGGCCGTCGCGGCGGCGGTCGGTGGGTCACTCGTGCCCGGACCGGCCCTGGCGCATGCCTTCGGATCCGCGTTCCCGCTCCCCGTCCCGCTGTGGCTCTACCTGGCCGGGGCGGCGGTCGCGGTTGGAGCGTCGTTCGTGGTGGCGGTGGTCGTGGTCAAGCCACCCGCGGACCCGCCGCGTTACCCGACCCGACCGGTGGCCGACCGCCCGGCCCGTGCCGGCGCCCTGATCCTGCGCCTGTTGGGCCTGGCGTGGTGGTACGGGGCGATCGCCACCGGGTTCGTGATCGGCGGCATCACCTACCTGCCGGCCGTCCTGTTCTGGATCGGGATCTGGGTGGGGGTCCCGCTGGCGGCGACCCTGCTCGGCAACCCCTGGCCGTCGCTCAGTCCATTCCGGACGACCTACGACGCGCTCGACGCCCTCGTGCGGTGGCTCGCCGGCGGACGCCGCCTCGACTTCGGGGTGCGGATTCCGAACCTCGGCCGCGCCCCGGCGGTGGCGATCCTGTTCATCTTCCTCGTCCTGGAGCTGATCTGGCCCGATCGGCTGAACCCGGTCTCCCTGGCGTCGGTGCTGGTCGCCTACACCGTCCTGACGCTCATCGGCATGATCGTATTCGGCAGCGTGACTTGGCTGCGCTCGTTCGAGATCTTCGAAATTCTCAACGGCTGGTTCGGAAGAGTCGGACCGGTCGGTCGGAGCACTCAGCGCACGGACCTCTGTGCGGGCTGCACGGAGGACTGCCGTCCCGAACACTGTGTCGATTGCGCCGAGTGCACGGCCGCGCGCGACGGGGGCGACCAGGTCGTCGAGCTGCGGTGGTGGATCACCGGGCTGACCGAGCGCGTGCCCGGCGGGTGGAGCGACGCCGCATTCATCATCCTCGCGTTGGCGGGCGTCACCTTCGATGGGCTGCAGCAGACCACGATCGGCGCCCAGATCCTGTCCGCCCTGTTCACTCCCCTGTCGATCCTGTTCGGCCCGCTCGCCGCGAGTTTCCTCGCGCCCACCCTCATGCTGGCCGGACTGTTCGCCCTCTTCGTCGCGGCCTTTGCGGCGGCGGTATGGCTCATCCGGCGCATCGCTCACCGCCCCGCAGACCAGGCGCGCGTGCCGCTCGGCCGGCTGGCCGGCATGTACGGTCCCACACTCCTCCCGATCGCCGCTGGGTACCTCATCGCCCACTACCTGACCTTCGTGTTCGAGGGAATCGTGTGGCTGCCCTTGCTCATCGTCGATCCGAACGCGCTTGCGCCGGTGATCGACTGGATCCCCACCGCGTTCATCTGGTACCTGTCGGTGGGCGCCATCGTCGGAGGGCACATTGCGGCCGTCGTGCTCGCGCATCGGTTGGCCCTGCGCGACCAGGCTTCGCGACCGATCCTGGCCGGCCTGCCGCTGGTGGCGCTGATGATCGGCTACACCATCCTGTCCCTGTGGATCATCGCCCAGCCGATCGTCATCGAGCCGGTCTGAGGCCGTGGAGCTGAGCCTCGCCCTGGCCTTCGCGGCCGGCGTGGTCTCATTCATCACCCCCTGCGTCCTGGCCCTCGTCCCGGTCTACCTCGCGGTCCTCGCCGAGGCTGCGGTCGGAGGCCGCTCGGTCCTCGTCCCGACGGCCCTCTTCAGCCTCGGATTCAGCATCGTGTTCATCCTGCTCGGCGTATCCGTCGGGGTGATCGGGATGACCTTGTTCCGCGAACCGGTCGTCCGGCAGATCGCGGGTGCCATCGTCATCGGCCTGGGCCTGCTCATGACCGGGGTGTTCGGACCGGTTCTCGACCGCGTCCCGTCGCCGGTCGGGTTCGCGCCGGCATCCGGCGGCGGAGGCGGCGCGGGTCCCCGCTCGCTGGGACTGGGGGCGCTGGTCGCGGTGGGGTGGACCCCGTGCATCGGCCCCGTCCTGGGCGCCATCCTGGCCATGGGCGCCTCGACCCAGGACGTTGCCGCGGCGACGCTCCTCCTGGTCGCCTACTCGGCGGGGCTCGCGCTCCCGTTCCTGCTCGTCGCAGCCTTCCTGCCCCGGGTCCGGCCCGCGCTCGGCTGGCTGCGGGCCCATGAGCGGCCGATTCGGATCGCCTCGGGCCTCGCGGTCATGGCGGTCGGCGTGCTGATCGTGCTCGACGCGTTCACCGCCCTCGCCGGCCTGTTCGGGGAGTTCTTCCTCTAGGTGGTGGCCTCGTCCGGGGGCCTGAGCAGGAACCGATACAGGAGCGCCACCACGATGGCCCCAAGGAACGGACCGATCCACCACACGAACCAGTTCGCGTAGTCGCCGGCGGGGATCGCGAGCCCAAACCATCTGGCCGGGTTCATGGCGGCGCCGGTCAGCGAGGCACCAAGCAGGATGTCGGCCGCAACGGCGAGCCCGATGGCCAGGCCGCCGATCTTCGGGCCACGTGGGTCGACGGCGGTGCCGAATACGGCAAACAGCAGGACCGTGGTCATGATCGCTTCGATGAGGATGCCCTCAGTGGCATCCACCCCTTCTCCCAGCGCCGGAACCGCGCCATTCACGTCACCGAGGAAGAAGGCCAGCGCGAATCCGGCCGCGACGCCACCGAATAGCTGGGCCACGAGATATGCAGCCCCCTTGACCGGGCCGATCAGCCCGGCCACGGCCAGCCCGAGCGTGACCGCCGGGTTGAAATGCCCTCCGGACACGGCACCCAGCGACGACACGAGGACAGCCAACACCACCCCGTGGGCGAGGGCGACGATCAGCAGCGTGGCGGCCGGGTCTCCCGTGGCAACCAGAGCCGCGCCAGCGGCGATGAAGAAGAACAGGAACGTGCCGATGCCTTCGGCGACGACGGCGGGAACGGACGCCTGCATGGGGACCCTCCCTCTCTGCGCCGCCGAACTCCTGCAGCGGCATCGACCGATCGGTAATGCTATCGAACAGATGCAACCCGTCGTCTGGCTCCTGCTCGCCATCGGCTCGGAGGTGGTGGCCACGAGCGCACTCAAGGCCTCCGACGGGTTCACCCGCCTCGTTCCGGCGGTCGTGGTGGTGGTCGGCTACGCGGCGAGCTTCTACTTCCTGTCGCTGACCCTGCGCGACATTCCCCTGGGCATCACCTACGCGGTGTGGTCCGGCATCGGGACGGCCGCGATCGCGATCATCGGCGTCGTATTCTTCCGCGAAACCCTCGGCTGGGTCGGCATTGCGGGCATCACCCTGATCGTCCTTGGCGTCGTCCTGCTGAACCTTTCGGGAGCCCATACCTGATGCCCCAGCAGCTCCTCGACCCCATCCCGCTCATCGGCGTCTTCCTCGCGTTCGTCGGCGTGTCCTGGATCGCGTTCGAACTGGGATTCCGCATTGGCCGCTGGCGCAAGGCGAAGGACCCGGACGAAGTGGAGGGGGCAAGCGGCGTGCTGGTCGGCTCCCTGCTCGGACTGCTCGCGTTCCTGCTCGCGATCACGATGGGCATGGCCGCCGATCGATTCGACACGAGGCGCGGGCTCGTCCTCACCGAGGCGACCACGATCAACACCGCCTACCTGCGCGCCGGATACCTGCCCGACCCCTACCAGACCGAGATTCGGAACCTGCTCCGCGAGTACGTCCCGCTGCGGATCGCGCCCGCGGGCCAGCAGGTGGTGGACGTCGCAGCCAGCATTGCTCGTTCGGAGGAGATCCACGACGAGCTGTGGGCGTTGACCGAAACGGTGGCGACTGAGCTCGAGGCGACGGACATCACCGCGCTCTACATCGAGTCGGTGAACGAGATCATCACCGTCCACGCGCAGCGGGTCACCGCCGGGATCTTCGCCAGGGTCCCGGACACGGTGATCGTGTTCCTGCTCATCCTGGCCTTTGGATCCACCGCCTTGATCGGCTTCGGTGCGGGACGCGCGGGCCGTCGGAATCTCGTGAGCGCGACCCTGATGATCGTGGCCCTCGGCGCCACGTTCACGCTGGTCGTCGATCTCGACCGGCCACGGGAGGGCCTGCTGCAAGTCAGCCAGCGACCGCTGATCGAGCTCCAACAGAGACTGGGCGAGCCCGAGCCGTAGCCCCGAGGGCGGTCAAACTCGAATCAGCCGCCCGTCTGCTTGGCGACCTCCTCGGCGACCTGCTTGTCGATCTTGTTCTGACGGCGGCGCCGCATCATGACGAGCCACACGATTGGCCAGATCAGGCTCGCCAGGGCACCGACCACGACCGCGGTCAGGTACTCGGAGTTCGGGTCGGCGGCATCCGTGGGGTTGAGGATGATGAGCATCAGGAACGTGACGAGCGCCCCGGTCAGGACGCTGAGTATCCGCTCGATCAAGGACGGGACCCTCCAACTGCGCTCGGCACCCCGATCATAGACGGTGTCCCGGCCGGAGCGTCCGTGTTCGATCCGACGAAGACGGCCGCCGCGTCGAGGGCGCGGCCGGCGTCGGCGAGGAAGCCGGCGGTCTGCTGGAAGACATGCCACCGATGCGGGTACTCCTCCAACTCCGCCGCGACGCCCGCCTTCAGCAATGCCGCGTGGAGGCGCCGAATTTGGGGGAGCAGGAGCTCGTCGCCGCCCGCCTGGATGAGTGTGGCAGGCAGGCCGCGGAGGTCCGCGCCAACGGGCGAGGCCAGGGGCTCGTCCGCAGCGTGCCCGGCAAGGTAGTGGGCCGCGCAATCGTCGATGAACGTCCTGCTGACCACGTCGCCGGACGGTACCGGTCCGAGCCCCGCCATGGACACGTCCGGCCACGGCGAGAAGAGCACCAGGGCCGCTGGCTGGGGCAGACCCAGTTCACGGAGCCGAACCGATGTCGCGATCGCGAGCCCTCCGCCAGCCGAATCGCCCGCGATCACCAGCGCGCCCGGAGCGACCCCATTGTCCAGAAGCCCGCGATAGGCTGCCACCGCGTCGTCGACAGCTGCCGGGAACGGATGCTCCGGCGCCAGTCGGTAGTCCGCAGCGAACACCTCGGCTGCGCACCGCCGGGCGATGTTGCCGGTGATGACCCGATATGTCGCCGATGAGCCGACACAGTACCCACCGCCGTGCAGGTACAAGACGGTCCGACCAGAACGCGTCGCCCGCGGAGGGCTGACGGACTCGCCGGGGACGCCGCCGTGAGTCACGCCGGGGCGGTACTCCACGTCGCGGGGCGCCGGTGAGAGGTGCGCGATCCGAGTGAACCGACTTCGTTGTCGTGCGACCGGGAGGCCAGCTTGAAGAGCCCAGCCGAGCGTGAACCGCGTCATCCGCCGCGTCACGGCGGCCTGCCACCGCTGGGCACGCGAGCCGCCCACCTCGCGGTGGGGTACGTCAGGAGCTTGCATGGGACCCTCGGGTTGGCCGGCCGATCTGAAAGGGCGCGGCCGAGGGCCCCCGCAAGGCTACTCGATCTCGGCGTGCGGGGCCGGAGCGTGGAGAAGGCTCGCTATCGCAGTGGCGCCCCCGGACGGACTCGAACCGCCGACGCGCACCTTAGGACGGTGCCGCTCTATCCACTGAGCTACGGGGGCCCGCCAACTAGGGTACGCCTATTGGACCACCACGCTGCCGCTCATCGTCGGGTGGACGGTGCAGTCGAAGTAGAACGTGCCGGCCTCCAGGGGTCCGACCTGGTACTCGACGGTTTCGCCTCCGTCGACGATCTCGCCGGCGAAGAGCTCGGTCCCCTTCGATGAATCGGTGTAGATCGCGATGTTGTGGGGATCGGTGTCGTCATTCACCAGGATCAGGGTGATGGTCTCGCCAGCCGGGAGGGCGATACAGGCAGTGTCAAACGCCAGGTTGCCGGCGGTGATCGTCAGCTCGCCGTCTACCGCGGCCCGGCAATCCACCGATCCGGACGGGCTGCTGCTGCCGCAGGCGGCGAGGAGCAGGGTGACGCCGAGGAGCAGAGAAACGGGTCGACGGGCGATCAGGGCACGCACGAGGCGGGATGATACGCGGCGATCTGCTGCCCGGCGAGCCGGGAATCAGCGAACGATGAACGTCCCGTGCATGGACGGCGTCACAAGGTCGGCGAAGTAGTACTGGCCGGCCGGGAGCGGATCCACCTCGTAGACAACGGTCACGCCTGGGCCGACGAACACCTCACCGCGGAACAGCTCACGGTCCTTCGCGGCGTTGAGGTAGATCGTGACGTTGTGGTTCTGGTCGTCGTTGTTCGTGAAGTAGATGACGGTCGGGACGTTGGCCACGCCCTCGATCGTCGCGAGGCTGTACTGCCGATTTCGCGCCTCGAGGAGGATCGTGCCGGCTGGCGGGCTGGGCAGCGGCGTCGGCCGGGGCGTGGCGGCAGGACCATCCGATGGGTCGGGCGTGAGGGACCCACTGCCCCCCAGCGCGTCGCACGCGCTCAGCGCGAGAAGCAGGGCAAACGCAACCCCCACCGCGCGCAGCGGCGGAGGCGACCAGGATCGGAAAGCAGTGCGCATGAACTCCATGGACCCGTTGCCAGAATGCCACACCCACTCGCGCAGGCGGCACGGTACTGATGGGTCAGGCCGGGAGGACCACCTACCGAACGGTCATTCGGCCCGGACGACCGCTCCCCGGTCGGTCAACTCGACCTGGATCGGCATGTCGCCCGGGTCGTGGGTGAAATAGCACCACCAGCCCTCGTCGGCGGCGCGGGTGACGAGCTCGCGGCGGATCTCGACCGCCTCGACCGGGTAGTCGTCATTGGCGCTCGTCCAGCGGATCGGCAGCTGCCAGCGGGTCGGGATCAGATCGCCGAAGAAGACAGCCTGCTCCCCTTCCGCGTCTGCACGTCCCAGCAGCACCGCCTGCGATCCTCGGGTGTGGCCGCCAGTCCGGGTCACGGTGACGCCCTCGACCAGCTCCACCGTGCCGTGGACTTCCGCCAGCTGTCCGGCCGCCTGGACAATATCGAGCTGGTCGCGCTCCATGATGCCGGCCAGCCGCAGCTCGTCGCCGTGAGCGGCCTGGACCTCGTCCCGTTGCACGACATAGCGGGCGTTGGCGAACGCCGGCCGCCCGTCACTGTTCACCATCCCGCCGGCGTGGTCGTAGTGCAGGTGGCTGACGACGACGAAATCGATGGATGCCGGATCCACCCCGACGGCCTCGAGCGCGGCGACCGGATCGCCTCCCTCCACGCCCTTGATGTCGCGATCGCGAGCGGTCATTCGCAATCCGGTGCCGGTCTCGACCAGGATCCGCTTGCCGTCCACCCCGATCAGGAGCAGGTTCAGGCGGCACAGGATCCGCCCGCGGTCATCGGTATCGACCAGTCGCTCCCACAGCGGGCGGGGGACGACGCCGAAGAACACGCCGGCATCGGGCCGGAACCAGCCCGCGCGGACGATCCGGACCGACACCCCACCGCCGAACACCCGCGCCTCCTCGGGCGGGGTGATCGCGTACTGCGGCTCGGTCATGCCCGCGGGATCCCGCCCGGGCGGCGTCAGGCGCCGGGCCGCCGGGCCCGGGTGCGCGCGAAATCGGCGAAGTAGCGGCTGGCCGTCGGATCGGTCTGCCCACGGTAGCGCGAGCCCAGGCTCGGGTCGCCGTAGGCCCGCTCGACCGGGCTCGACAGTCGCTGGAAGCTGATCTGGCCGATCTTCATCCCGTCGAACAGGGTGATCGGCAGGTTCGCGACGTTCGACAGCTCGAGGGTGAGGTTGCCGTCCCAGCCGGGGTCGACGTAGCCGGCGGTGGAGTGAATGAGCAGCCCCAGCCGGCCGAGGCTGGACTTCCCCTCCAGGCGGGCCACGAGGTCATCGGGCAGGGCCACCCGCTCGAACGTCGATCCGAGCACGAACTCTCCTGGATGGAGGATGAACGGCTCGTCACCGCTGACGGACACCAGCTCGGTGAGGTCCGGCTGCTCTTCGCGCACGTCGATGAACGGGTACCGGGTGTTCCGGAAGACGCGGAAGGACCGATCGAGGTGCAGGTCGACGCTCGACGGCTGCACCGCGTCGGCGTCAAACGGCTCGATCACGATCCGGCCGGCCGCCAGCTCCGCCCGGATGTCCCGGTCGGACAGGATCACTCGCCGGGGCCGCTCCGGTGGCGGATGAGGCGGTCCACCTCGCGCTTGAGGGTCGAGATGTCCTCGTAGCTGTGATAGACCGATGCGAACCGGATGTAGGCCAGCTGGTCGATGTTGCGCAGGGACTCGGTGGCCAGCTTCCCGATCTCCTTGGACGTGACCTCGGCGTCACCACGCTCCCGCAGGCGGGTCTCGATCTCGTCGGCCGCCTCCTCGAGGCGGGCCAGGGTCACCGGCCGCTTCTCGCACGCCTTCATCAGGCCGGCGAGCAGCTTCGCCCGTTCGAACTCCTGGCGCGTGCCATCTCGCTTGACGACGACCAGTCGCGCACCCTCGGGCCGCTCGTAGGTGGTGAATCGATAGGCGCACAGCTCGCACTCGCGGCGACGGCGGATGGTGCTGCCGTTCTCCAGGTCGCGGGAGTCGATGACACGGGTGCTCGACTCGCTGCAGCGGGGACAGCGCATAGGCTCCTCTCCGGCACGAACTACACCACGGGTGGTACCGATGGCAACGATACCACAAGATGTGCCGTTCTCAGGCCCTGGCTAGGCTCCCATCTGCTGGATGCGGGCCGCGACCGAGGCTTCCGCTGGTGCACCGGCCTTCCAGGCGAACAGGACGTCGGCGATCTCGCGCATGCGCATCTGGGCGTGGATGATGTTCAGGTGGCCGCGCTTCCAGAACGCCTGCGGCTCGTCGTCGTAGATCGACGCGTGCGGGAGGCGGGTCAGCCCGCAGCCACGCTCGATGGTCACCACGCCGCGCAGGGCGCGCTCCAGGTTGGCGTCGAACTCTGCGTGAAGCGCGCGCAGCGGTTCGGGGGCCGTCTGCTCGGCCACCGCCAGCGCGATCTCGTCGAGCTGCGCTTCCGCTGCGGTCAGCCGGTCCGAGACCTCGTCGGGCTCGCGGATGCGCCGTCGCAGGTCGTCGGCGATCTCGCCCACAGTGTCGCAGATCCCCTCGATCTGCTCGAAATGGGGCGAAAGAAACGCGCGGTACGCCTGGAGCTGGGCCGAGTCGACATGATCCGAGGCACGACGGCGGAAGAGGGCCAACTCGCTCACGCTCCCCGCCGCTCGATCTCCGCCGTCAGGCGCGGCACGATCTCGAACAGGTCGCCGACCACGAACAGGTCGGCGAACTCGCCGATGGGGGCATCCGGGTCCCGGTTGATCGCGACCACGTTGTCGGCAGCCTGCATCCCGACGCGGTGCTGAATCGCCCCACTGATGCCGACGGCAAGGTAGAGCGCGGGCTTCACGACCTTGCCAGTCTGACCGATCTGCAGCTGGTACGGAACCCAGCCGGCGTCCGCCGCCGCGCGCGAGGCGCCGACGACGCCGCCGAGCGCGGACGCGAGCTTCTCGAGCTCCGCGAATCCGTCGGCGCTGCCCACGCCCCGGCCGCCGGCCACGATGACGTCAGCCTCCTCGAGCGCGGCGATCGCCGCCGCCTCGGTGGCCGACTCTACGATCCGCACGGCAGCCTGCGGGGAATCGACGGGGTCGACGGTCGTCACGGAAGCGCTGCCGGCGCCGTCCTGGCGCGGGGAGTAGGTTCCCGCGCTGACCAGGATGACGGCGGTGGATGGCGCGTCACTGGTTGGTTCGGAAATCGTGATCACGGACCCCTGAAGTGTGGACATCTCGCACCGGATGTGACCACCATCCATTCGTACTGCGCGGATGGGGCCGAACGCGGGCAGGCCGAGGGCGCCGACCAGGACAGCGGCGAGGTCGCGCCCATTCGGCGTGGCGGCGACGAGAACGGCGGTCGGGGCCTCGCGCTGGACGGTGTCGGCCAGCTGCCCGGCCACGGTCACCGCCGGCGATGCCGACGAATCGAGGACGAGGACCCGGTCGGCACCGGCTGGTCCCAGGGCCCCGGCCCCGTCGGCGGCGCCCGGACCGTACGCCAACCCGACCGCCGCCCCGCCGGTGGCCTCGGCCAGCTCAGCGGCGCCCGCGGCCAGCTCGAGCGCCGCGCGGGAGGGCTGCCCGTCGGCGAACTCTGCCAGGAAAGCGACGTCCGCCATCAGGCGATGAGCTTCCGTGCGGCGAGCCAGTCGGCAATCCTGGTGGCCGCCTCGTCCGGCCCGACTCCGGTGATGCGCTCGGCGGGGGGCTTGGCGGCCGGAGGCTTCGCCTCAACCATCCGCGTCCGCACCGTGAGGGCGGCCGCGTCGAGCTCCAGGTCGGCCAGGGACCACGCCGTCAGCTCCAGCCGTCGCGCGGCCATGATCCCCTTCAGGCTGGCGTACCGCGGCTCCCCCACCTGGTCGGTGACGCTGGCCACGACCGGCAGCGGGGCCTCCAGGATGTCGAATCCGGTCGGGTTCAGGCGCCGGATCTGGGCGGCGGCGCCATCGGTCAGTCGCAGCTCGGAGCCGTAGGCCAGCAGGGGCACGCCGCGGATGGCCGCCACGGCGCCGGGCACCAGCGAGCCGCGGGCGTCGTCGGATGCCATGCCCATCAAGCTGACCTCAGGTGCCAGCCGGTCGAGCGCCGCAGCGAGGACGCGGGCGGTGACCCATTCGTCGGCCCCGGCCAGCGCGGGATCAGTCACGTGGAACCCCGCGTCGCCGCCCATGGCCAACGCGCGTCGAAGCGCCTCGGCGGCCGGCTCCGGGCCCATCGTCAGGTACGAGACCTCGTCCGCGGCGCCGGCCTCCTTCAGCCGGAGCGCCTGCTCGATGGCGTACTCGTCGAGCGGGTTGACGACCGCCTCGGTCGCGGCACGATCGAGCCGGAGGTCGGGGGTGTACCGCTTCTCGGAGGTGGTCGCCGGAACCTGCTTGACGCAGACGACGATCTTCATCGGCCGATGCCGGCCATGGCCATGAGGCGCCGCGCGATCACCAGGCGCTGAATCTGCTGGGTCCCCTCGTACAGCTGGGTGATCTTCGCGTCGCGCATCATCCGCTCGACCGGGTACTCGGACGAATAGCCGTAGCCGCCGTACACCTGGACGGCATCGGTCGTGACCCGCATGGCGGTGTCGCCGGCGACCAGCTTCGCGGCGCTGGTCCAATACGCGAGGTTTGGATCGTCGTCGTCGACGCGGGCGCAGGCCGCGTACGTGAGCTGGCGGGCGGCCTCCGTCAGTGAGGCCATGTCGGCGAGCATGAACTGGATGGCCTGGAAGTCGATGATCCGGTCGCCGAACTGGCGCCGCTCGGACGCGTAGGCGAGGGCCGCATCGGTCGCGCCCTGGGCGATGCCGACCGCCTGGGCCGCGATCGCCAACCGAGATCGGTCCAGGGTGGCCATCGCGATCTTGAAGCCCTCCCCCTCCTCCCCGAGCCGGTTGGCCACCGGCACCCGGACATCGTCGAACGTCAGCTCGGCGGTGGGCGAGCCGCGGATGCCCATCTTGTGCTCGAGGCGAGCGACGGCAAAGCCGGGCGTATCGGTCTCCACGATGAACCCGCTCATCCCTTTGCGGCCCCCGGCCTCGGGATCGGTCAGGGCAAAGACGGTGAGCACGTTCGCCACCGAGCCGCCGGTGATGAACCGCTTCGTGCCGGAGAGCAGGTAGTCGTCGCCATCGCGCCGGGCGCGCATCCGCATGCTGGCGACGTCGCTCCCGGCCCCGGCCTCGGTCAGGGCGAAGGCCGGCAGCCACTCCCCCGAGGCGAGGCGCGGGAAGTAGCGGTCCTTCTGCTCCTCGCTGCCGGCCAGCATGATCGGCAGCGCGCCGAGCTTCTGGATGACCGGGATCAGGCTGGTCGTGGCGTCTGCGCGGGCGACCTCCTCGACCACGATCGCCTGGCCGATGCCGTCGAGCTCCGTTCCGCCGTGTCGCTCCTCGAACCCGGTGCCCAGCAGGTCGTGCTCGGCGAGCAGCTGTTTGAGATCCCAGGGGTATTCCGATGTGGCGTCGATCTCCGCGGCGCGGGGCGCGATCCGCTCGTCGGCCAGCTGCCGAACGAGCGCGCGCAGCTCGTCGTGCTCACGGGTGAGCCGATACGCGGGCACCGATTGGCTCGTGGTGGCAGGTGGGCTCGCCAAATCGCCGCGAGTCTACCCGACCGGTCAGTCGATGGGCCCCTGGACCTCGATCTGGAGGTCGTTCACGCGGGTGTCGTAACGGACCTGTCGGGACGTGGCCGGACCGTGCCGGACAGCGCCATCCGAGAGGCGAAATGCGGAGAAATGCCACGGGCAGACGATCGTGTCGCCGACGAGCTCTCCCTGATCGAGCGGGCCGCCCGCGTGCGAGCACGTCCCTTTGAGGGCGTGGACCATGTCGCCTCGACGGACGACCACCAGCGCCGTGCTGCCGAGCATGACCTTGGTCGGGGTGTTCTCCGGCACGTCGGCCGCGGCGATGACCGGAGTCCACTCCTTCGCCCGCTGGCCCTTGGCGAAGGCGTTGCGGTTCACCGTGTAGCCGTACTTGTAGACGACATGACCGCCGATGTAGCCGCCGACGGTCAGGATGAGGACCCCGCCCAGCGAGAACCAGATACCGATGTCGTCGGAGCCGCCGAACCGAAGGAGGAACGAGACGACGTAGACGGCCGTGGCGACGATGTTGATCAGCCCGTGGATGACCACGACGTTCCGCTCGTTCCCGGTGTGCGTGTCCTTGAAATCGGTCAACCCGGACGCGGTCGCTCCCAGGGCCGACAGCGCGACGAAGCCGACGGCCACCAGGCTCGCCGTCTCGAGACCCTCGGCGCCGAGGACCAGGACGGACAGGTCGAAGACGGCGATCAGGGTGGCCCCGCCGATGACGACGTCGGTGAGGACTGGATGGAGCGGGTGTCCGAGCCACGTGCCGTTGACGAAGTCCTGCAGCCACTTCCCCGGCCGGCCGAGGACGCGGTAGAAGCCATCGACCACGCGCGCGAGCCAGTCCCCGAAGCCGCGGAAAGGCGCTCCTGCCCGCTCCAGCATGCCGTGCCAGCCTAGCAGGCCGGTTCTGTGCTCACCATCGGCCAGTCTTAGCCGTTCAGCTCCCTCGCGAACTCGCCGAACACCTCGATGTGGCGCTCGACGTCCTCATCGGTATGCGCCACCGACAGGGTCCATTGCTCGTCGGAGCCGGGCGGGAGGAGGATGCCGCGGTTGGCCAGGAAGAAGTAGAACGCGGTCCACAGCTCCTCGTCGATGCCGATGAAGTCGCGGTAGTTGGTCACCCGCTTCGGGCTGAACAGGACCGCGCCCTTCGCTCCCACGTTGATGGCATAGCCGGGCAGGCGATATTCGTCGAGGACAGCCTGGCAACCCTCGGTCAGGCGATTGCCCCGCCGCTCGAGCGCGGGATACACGTCGGGCGTGAGCACTCGGGTCAAGGTGGCGACGGTGGCTGCGATCGAGACCGGGTTCCCGTTGTAGGTCCCCTGGTGGGCAACGTACTCGGCCGTGCCTAGGGTCGTCGTGGTGGCCACGCCTTCGATGGCCCGCATCACCGCCTCTCGGCCGGCAATGGCCGCCACCGGCAGTCCGCCGCCGATGCTCTTGGCCAGGCACACCATGTCCGGCACGACGCCGAAACGCTCCGTCCCCCCGCCATACGCGATGACCACTCCGGTCTTGACCTCGTCGAAGATCAGCACCGCGCCATGTGCGGTAGCCAGCTCGCGGACCCGCTCGAGGAACCCGGGGAGCGGCGGGACGACACCGATGTTGTACTGGATGGGCTCGACGATGATCGCTGCGATCTCGCCCTGGTGGCGGTCGAGGATCGCCTCGAGGGCGTCCGCGTTGTTGAACGGGGCAACGACGGTGTCCTGGAGCCGCGAGCGGGGAATGCCGGCTGTGGCCGGCACCGTGTTCGGAGCGTCGACTGGGCCCATGAGCTCGGCCGGCGGGACGATGCTGACCAGGACGTCGTCATGGTGGCCGTGGTAGCCGCCCTCGAACTTCACGATCTTGTCCCGGCCGGTGAATCCGCGGGCGATCCGGATCCCGTCCATGGTGACCTCGGTCCCGGAGTTCCCGAACCGCACGAGGTCCATCCCGAACCGCCGCTTGATCTCCTCCGCGGCGATCGCCGTGTCTTCCGAGGGGAAGGTGAAGATCGTGCCGCGGCCGACTCGGTCGCGGACCGCCTCCACGACGGCGGGATGGCTGTGCCCGGCCGCGAGGACGCCAAAGGCCATGTCGAAGTCGATGTACTCGTTGCCGTCGACGTCCCTGATCCGCGAGCCGCGGGCTTCCGCCATGAAGGTCGGATAGGGGTCGTAGTTCTGGAACGAGCTCGCGATCCCCATCGGCAGGGAGGCCTTGGCCCGCTCGAGCAGCTCGCGCGAACGGGCGGTGCGCGCCACGTACGATTCCTGCTCCCGCCCGGCCAGCTGGGCGAGGCGTTGCCGGTTGATCCGGGCCGTCTCGGTGATCGCCATTCGACTCCTGTGATGCGGCGTTCGGGCGAGGATACCGCGCCGCTCAGGTCAGACGGGCAGGACCATTGGCGTCGCGAATCCATACACCGGTCGCGTCGGCGAGCAGCTCGGCCACGTCCCGCACGGGAACGTCGTCCCGCTGCAGGTCCGTCGTCCCGTCTCGGAGCATGACCAGGCAGAACGGGCAGGCCGTTGCGATCGCTGCCGCCCCGGTGCCGAGCGCCTGTTCGGTCCGGACGTGGTTGATCCGCCGCCCCTCGTGCTCCTCCATCCACATCCGCGCGCCGCCCGCGCCGCAGCACATCCCCTTCCGGTGATGAAGGTCCATCTCGACCACCTCGTTCCCCGGCACGCTCTCGACCACCTGCCGGCCGGGCTCGTATACCTCGTTGTACCGGCCGAGGTAGCACGCGTCGTGGTACGCGATGGCCCGATGGCTGACCCCGAACATCGGCTTTAGCCGGCCCTCGGCCACCAGCCGCTCGAGGAGCTGGGTGTGGTGGATGACCTCGATCCCGGTCAGGCCGAACTGCGGGTACTCGTTGCGGATGGTGTTGAAGCAATGGGGGCAGGAGGCCACGATCGTCCGGATCCCGTGGTCGTCGTGGGCCGCGGTCAGGGTCGCGACGTTCTCCTCGGCGAGGATCTGGAACAGGTACTCGTTGCCCGCGCGCCGGGCCGGGTCACCTGAGCACGTCTCCCCGCTGCCGAGGACCCAGAACGGAATGTCAGCCTGGCGCAGCAGGGCGGCCATGGCTCGCACGACCTTGCGGTTCCGCTCGTCGAACGCACCGGCGCAGCCGACCCAGTACAGGATCCCTTCCGGTACCGATGCGTTCTCGGCTACCGCCTCGCTATCGGTATGGCTGTTCGCTTGCTCCGCCACGACCGATGTCGGCGCCTGACCATTCGACTGGCCCAGGACTGATACAGCCAGCCCTTTGGCCCAGTCCAGGCGGGAGGACCGCGGCTGGCCCCAAGGGTTGCCGGCCGTCTCCATGTTCCGGAAGGCTGTGGTGAGCTCCTTGGGGAAGCGGCTCTCCTCGAGGACGAGGTTGCGGCGAATCTCGACGA
>DASTEQ010000126.1:0-6460 GCA_035709505.1 Candidatus Limnocylindria bacterium | reverse complement strand
GCGCGCTTCATCGCCGAGGCGCTCGGGCGTCCGTTGGCCTCGAAGGTCGGCCAGGCCGGGGGCTGGCCAGCGTAGGATGCCGATGATGGCCGACGCCCGCCCCGATCGGCGACCCGTGATCCTCGACGTCGACACCGGGATCGACGACATGGTCGCCCTGCTCATCGCGGCCACTGCGCCCGAGCTCAACCTGCGTGGCGTGACCTGTGTGGCAGGCAATGTCGAGCTGCAGCACGTGGCCCGCAACACCGGGATGCTGCTCCAGCTCGTTGGCCGCGGGGACGTGCCGGTGAGCATCGGGGCTGCCCGGCCGCTGACCCGGCGGCTGCGGACCGCCCCGGAGACCCACGGGCCGACCGGGACCGGCTACGCCGAGCTGCGGGGCGAGCAGCGGGCGTTGGAGACGACCGACTTCACGGCCGTTCCGGCCGCCCGCTACCTCGAGGCGCACCTCACCCGACATCCGGGCCAGATGACGATCGTCGCCACCGGCCCGCTGACCAACGTCGCCTCGGCCGCGAACAACGGGGTGGACCTGGCGGGCGGGGCCCGGGAGGTGATCTGGATGGGCGGCGCCCTGTCGGTGCGGGGCAACACCACCGAGCACGGGGAGTGGAACGCCTGCCTCGACCCCGAGGCGGCGGAGATCTGCCTCTCGGGCGGGGCCCTGGACCGGGTCTTCCCGCTCGACGCCACCCAGCAGGCGGTGTTCACGCTCGATGACCTCGACCGGCTGCCGGACACGGACCTGGCGGACGTCGTCCGGGATGCCATCCGCTTCTACGTCGGCTACCACCGCGAGGCCGACGGGATCGACGGGTGCTATCTCCACGACCCGGTCACCCTGGTCGGCGCGCTCTTGCGACCGGACCTCGTGACCGCGACCCGCGACGGTCGCCTGGCCTGCGACACGTCGGCGGACCCGGCCCGGGCCGGCACCATCCGCTCGGCGGACGACGACCCTCGACCGATGCTCAACATGGTGACCGATATCAATGGGCCGGCCATGCACGAGGAGGTCCTCGAGCGGCTGGCAACGGCGGTGGCATGAGCCGCAGTTGAAAAAAGGAGAAGACCGATGACGATCACCGAGGCGAGCACCGACCCGCGCGGCGGGACCGGCTGGCTCCGCGTCGCGGCCGGAGTGGTGGCGTTCCTGATCGCCACCGCGGTCGGGATCGTCACGGTCGGCGGATTCGCGCCCGGCGGCGAGGTGGATCCGAACACCGGGGCGAACGCCACCGCCGCAAACTCGTTCGCGCTCATCCTCGCGATCGCGATGCTCGTCGGTGCGGCGGTCACCTTCGCCCTGGAGAGGATCCAGACCGGGCGGCTGGAGTCGCTGTCGCGCCAGTTCACCCTGCGCGTGGTCGTGCTGATGCCGTTCGCGATCGCAATCAACATCGTCCTCGGCCAGACCGTGGCGGCCGCGCTGAAGATCCCCATCTACCTGGACTCGATCGGCACCGTCCTGGTCGGCGTCCTCGCCGGGCCGATCGCCGGCGCGGCCACCGGGGCGCTGACCAACATCCTGTGGTCTTACGTCGTCCCGCCGCCGTTCCAGTACCCGCCCGCCGCCGCATTCGCGGTGGTGGCCGCCGTCATCGGCATCGCCGCCGGGTTGGCGGGTCGCTACGGCCTGATGCGCCCGCGGCCGAACCGCCCGACCGGAGAGCTGGTGGTGGCCGGCGTACTGGTGGGCGCCATCATCATCGGTCTGGCGTGGCTGGCCTCGGTTGGCTACCAGCTCATCTTCGACACCGAGATCAACCCGCTGCCGTCCAGCGACAACCAGCTGTTCCTGGTGCTCGGCTATCTCGCGATCCTCTTGGTGGTGGCCGCGGTGCTCGGGGTGTTCGCGCTGCTCTTCGGGCGGCGCGACCTGACCGCCGCCTACGCGGTGGTGACAGGCGTCGCGACCGGCATCGTGGCCGCGCTGATCAGCGCCCCCATCGCGGCGGGGGTGTTCGGCGGGGTGACCGGGGCGGGCACGGACTTCCTGGTCGCAGCCTTCCGCCAGGCCGGCGTCGACATCTATGCCGCGACCACGGGACAGGGTCTGATCAGCGACCCGATCGACAAGGCAACGACCTTTGTCATCGTCTACCTCATCACGCTGGCAATGGCGATCCGGCTGAAAGCCCGCTTCCCGCAGGGTGAGCAGCTGGTCGAGAAGCCGGCGGACCCGGCGGGCCCGGCGGGCGCGTCGGGGGCCACGACCGCGGAGAGCACGGGCTGAGCGCAGCCACCGAGCCGGCGGCGCCGGCGTTCCTCATCCCGCCGGCACCGACCGCCTGGCATCGGCTCAATCCCCTGACCCGGCTGGTGGCGGCCACCGTCACCGCCGTCAACGCCACGATCCTGGGTGGCGTCATCGGCCCGGTTGGCCTGACCGTGTTCGCGGTCCTCCTGCCGGGGGCGCTGGCCGGCGTGCTCCCCCGTCTCCTGCGGGTCGGCCTGCTGCTCGCCCTGCCGCTGGCGGTCAGTGTCCTCGTCGTCAACCTCTTCTTCTACCCGTCCGGATCCACCGTCCTGTTCCGCATCGGACCCGTGACGGCCACCGCGGAGGGCCTCGCGTACGCGATCGAGACCCTGGTCCGGCTGGTTGCCATCACCGGCGCTCTGGCCCTGTTCTACCTCACCACCCCCATCGGCTCGCTGGTCGTCGACCTCGAGCGACGCGGGGTCAGCCCCCGCCTCGCGTTCGTCGTCAGCAGCTCAGTGCGCAGCGTGCCCGCCATCGTCGAGCGTGCCGGCCAGATCGCCGACGCCCAGCGGGCGCGGGGGCTCGACACCGAGGGCACGATCTGGCGACGGCTGCGCGGCCTCATCCCGATGGTGGGACCGGTCCTGCTCGGCTCGATCGGGGAGGTGGAGGAGCGGGCGATGGCCCTCGAGGCGCGCGGCTTCTCGCGGCCCGGCCGCCGCTCCCTGCTGTGGGCTCCTGCCGACCGAGGGTGGGAACGGGTGGCGCGCTGGTTGTTGGCCCTCTCGATTCCCGGCCTCCTCCTGGCACGGGTGACGGGCTGGCTGCCATGACCCTCACCCTGGTCGGCGTGACCTACCGCTACCCGGGCGCCGCAGGCCCGTCGCTGACCGATGTCTCGCTGACCCTTCGGCCGGGCGAGGTCGTCGGGCTGGTGGGGCCGAACGAAGCGGGCAAGTCCACCACGTGCCTGGTGGCCGCCGGCCTCGCACCGCGGGCGGTGGGCGGGTCGCTGGAGGGTGGCGTCCGGGTCGACGAGCGGAACCTGGCCGCCCTTCCTGCCGCCGAGGTCGCGGGGCTGGTCGGGATCGGCTTCGCGACGGCCAACCTCAGCGGCATCTGCTCCACGGTTTACGAGGAGGTTGCCTTCGGACCGATGAACCTCGGCGTGGCGCGGGCGGAGGTCATGGTCCGCACGGAGCGGGCCCTCGAGACGGTGGCCATCGCCGACCTGGCTGACCGCGACCCGGACCACCTGTCCGGTGGACAGCGTCAGTTGGTCGCCCTGGCCGGGGTGCTGTCCATGGAGCCGCGCCACCTCGTCCTCGACGAGCCCACGGCGATGCTCGATCCGGCGGGGACGCGGCTCGTCAGCGACGCGCTGGCCGGCCTCGCGGCGGGGGGCGCCTCGATTCTCGTCGCTGAGCAGAAGACCGACGTCCTCGCCGCGATCTGCACCCGGGTCGTCGTCCTGTCGCAGGGACGGGTGGTCCTGGAGGGGCCGTCCGCATCGGTCCTCGCCGATCCGCGGCTCGAGACGCTCGGCGTGGACCCGCCGACATCGGTCCGGCTGACCCGGCTGGCCGGCGACGCCGGGATCGATCCTGCCCGACTGGCCGTGCCGGCATGATCGAGCTGGCGGTCGAGGACGTCACTCACGTCTACCCCGGCGGCGTTCGCGGCCTCGACGGCGTGAGCCTGCGGATCGGTCCGGGCGAGACGGTCGCGCTCATCGGGCAGAACGGGTCGGGCAAGACGACGCTCGTCCGCCACCTGAATGGGCTGCTGCGACCGACCTCCGGTCGAGTGGTGGTCGGCGGAGCAGACGCCGCCGGCCAGCGGGTCGCGCGGCTGGCCGCCCAGGTCGGGCTGGTGTTCCAGGACCCGGATCGCCAGATCTTCGCCGGCACGGTGCGGAAGGAGGTCGAATTCGGGCCACGGAACGTCGGGCTCCGGGACGCGGCGCTCGACGAGGCCGTGGCGGGCGCGCTGGCGGCCGTCGGGTTGCAGGGCGAAGAGGATACGAATCCGTACGACCTCGGCGCCGCCCGGCGGAAGCTGCTGGCCGTGGCCTCCGTCCTCGCCATGCGGACACCGATCCTCGTCCTCGACGAGCCGACCACCGGCCAGGACCGGGCGGGGGTCGCCCGCATCCGCGATGTCGTCGCGGCGGTGGCGAATGAGGGGCGGACGGTGATCACGATCAGCCACGACCTGCGGTTCGTGGCCGAGACATTCGGTCGAGTCGTCGTCCTCCGCGCCGGTCGGGTCGTGCTCGACGGACCGCCGGACGAGGTATTTGCAGCCGGCGCGTGGGAAACCCTGCGCGGCACCGGCCTCGAGCCACCCGTGGCCGCGGTCCTCGCCGAGCAGCTGGGCGTGGGTCCGCTGGCAACCGAGGCGGCCTTGGTCACTGCCCTGGTCAGGGCCCCGGTCGCGAGCGAAGGAGCGCAGAGCGAGGAAGCCCCGGGCTAGGGAGCGCCGGACTAGGAAGCGCGGGGCGGGGGGAGGACCTGGCCGGTGGCGTCGACTCGCTCTTCGGCGGGTAGCTCGTCGCGGTGTCGTCGGCCGCTGGTTGGGCCGGGAATCGGCTCGGCCATCACCGAGTGCGGGACCTCGTCGAGCCGCTGGCCGACGCCCCGCAGCCCCAGCTCGCGGAGCGCGGCCGAATAGCGCTCCGCCACCGCGCGGTCCCGAAGCAGGCCGAACAGGAGGGAGGGATGGGCACGGTTCAGGAGCTCGAGGGCCCGGGCTGTCTCGGTGGCATTGACCTGGTTCCGGCCGAGCTGGGTCTCGAGGGTGTCGAGGGCGCGGTTGACCTCCTTCCGCGTCCCGCTGCTGAAGCGGACGCGGTTGGCCACAATGCGCGTCTGGCGCAGGGCGGCGCGGGTGGAGTCGTCCCGACTGCGCGGAGCGGAGGTCATGACGGCCATCTTACGAGGTGACGGCGACTGGCAGGGGTGGGTGGCCGATGCGCTGACCCGGGTTCCGCGGCCGATCCCGGTCGACCCACGGCTCATGCCGCGTCGGGCTGTGCCCGACCCGGCCCTGGACGAGGAGGACACCCGCCGGTTCGACCGCTCCCGCTTTCCCGCCGCTCGGGAGGCGGCCACGCTCCTGCTCATCTACCCTGCCGACGAAGAGCTGGTCATCCCGCTCACCGTTCGCCACGACGCGCTCCCCGCTCATCCCGGCGAAATCAGCCTCCCCGGCGGCGCGGTGGATCCGGGCGATGCGAGCCTGGAGGACACCGCCCTCCGCGAGGCCTGGGAGGAGATCGGCCTGTCGCGCGATGCGGTCCGGGTCGTTGGTCGACTGGACCGGGTCTGGATCCCGGTCTCGAACTTCGAGCTGACACCGGTCGTGGCGGTCGCGGACCGACGCCCGAGCCTGGCCCCGGGATCCGAGGAGGTGGCCGAGCTTGTCGAGCTGCCGCTCCGCCTCGTCCTGTCCGAGGACGGCGTCGCGGAGGAGGAGATCACCGTGCCCGGCGTCGTCCTCCGAACCGGGGTCTACCGGTGGGAGGGCCACCGCATCTGGGGCGCGACGGCTCGGACGCTTTCCATGCTCGGCGTCGCGCTGTCCAGCGGAGCGTGACCTCGTTCCCCGCGGGGGCTACGGGCCGTCGTCGGCTCGATACCAGATGACGGGGGGCGGGCAGTCGAACTGCGGCTGGGCGGCGCAGTAGCCGGCGCGCTCGTTCGGATCCCGGTCCTCGCGTAGGCGGATCCGGCCGTCCGAATCCCATTCAATGAACATGGCCATCGTGCTGTAGGGCGCAAATGGGAAGCGGGCGTCCTGGTAGACCATCACGACCTCGAGATCGACCGTGAAAGCGGAGGCCACGTCACCGCCGAGGTTGACGACGAACGTCTCGCGCTCCTCTTCCGAAGCGGGGCGGTAGACGCCGTGGACCGTCCCCCAAACGCAGTCTCCGACTTGCTGGAGCAAGACCTGTTCCTCGGGGGCGGTCAGGGGGTTCTCGGCCTCCCACTCGCCGGTCAGCTCGACACGGGCTCCGTCGGGATCGCGGAGGTCAATCGGCGCGCAGCCCGGAGGCAGCCCGCCACCGGCCGCTGGCGACGCGGCCGATGACGGAATCGTGGACGGGGGCGAGGAGATGGTCGGCTGGCAGCCGATGACGAACACGACGACCGCCAGGAGCACCTTGTGTCGCGCCGCGAACGGGGTCATGTCTCAGCGGCGGGTCCTGACCCTCGTGCCTGCCTCGCGGAGGAGGCGGAGGATCTCGGC
>DASTEQ010000125.1:0-2882 GCA_035709505.1 Candidatus Limnocylindria bacterium | reverse complement strand
CGGCTATCCGAACCCGTACAGCGCCACGCTCCAGACGGCCTGGAACAACGGCTGGGGCCTGAACCGGATCGCGGGCGCCGATTCGGCCGACCCCACCGGGCACGGCCACAACCTGTCGACCCAGATGATCTACTGCGGCGAGGCCGCCATCGAGGGCAAGCCCAAGCCGAGCTCCGTCAGCTGGAGCCAGTGGTGCGCGGGTGGACCGATTCATCCCGCTCCGGGCTTCGTCATGGTCTTCTCGAACGCGTGCTACACCCCGGGTGCCGGCGAATCGGAGTCCACCACGCCGACGAGTGAGTCCGTGGCGCGGACCCGGGTCCAATACTTCTCGCGCCCATATCTCGCGCTCGGCGGGAACTACTTCGCCTCCGACCTCGGTTCTCGCTCGGTCGTGGAGGCCATCCTCGACAACCCCGATCGGTCGCTGGGCGACATCTTCGAGATGGGGAACGGGTACAGCCCATCGGCCCAGCGCCACTTCCCGCACGCGCTGTCCAGCGGCGACGAGGCCTGGATCCAGCGGACGAGCGGTCCGGGCGGCCTGATGAGCTATTGGTACGCGTTCGCCGGCGACCCGAACGAGGCGCCGGGACCGACGGCACCGATCGCCGACTTCACTGCGACCCCGACCTCGGGCATCGAGCAGCTGTGGGTCGCGTTCGACAACGAGACGGTGACCTTCGGGCCAACGACCTGGGCCTGGGACTTCACCAGCGACGGTACGACCGACTCCACCGCGCGGGATCCGTCATGGACCTATCCGACAGCGGGCACCTACACCGTGTCACTGACCGCGACGAACAGCCTCGGCACGGACTCGGTCACGAAGTCCGGCTACGTGACCGTCACCGCTCCTCAGCCGACGACCTACGTCCCCGTCACGCCGGCGCGCGTCCTCGACACACGGTTCAACAATGGATTGAGCGGCCCGTTCCAGGCCAACGCGCCGCGGACATTCCAGGTCGCGGGCACCGGCGGCGTCCCAGCCAACGCGACGGCGGTCACCGGCAATCTGACCGTCACCGCCCAGTCCGGTCCCGGGTACGTGTATCTCGGGCCGAGCGCGCTCCCTAACCCGCCCACATCGAGCGTCAACTTCCCGTTCGGCGACAGTCGGGGCAACGCGGTGACGGTGGCCCTCGGTCCGGGCGGCACGCTGAGCGCGACCTTGGCTGCCACGAGCAGCACCCACCTC
Organism: Candidatus Limnocylindria bacterium; assembly: GCA_035709505.1. Taxonomy (GTDB): domain Bacteria; phylum Chloroflexota; class Limnocylindria; order QHBO01; family QHBO01; genus DASTEQ01. The sequence continues at coordinate 1,684 of DASTEQ010000125.1, read as the reverse complement.
GTGTTCGACGTCACCGGCTATTTCGTGCCCAACGCAACAGGCGCCGGATACGCGGCCGTGACCCCGGCCCGCCTCCTCGATACGCGAAATGGCACCGGATTGGCCGGCCCGGTCATGACGAACACGCCGAGGACCTTCCAGGTCACGGGCCTCGGCGGCGTCCCGACCAATGCGATGGCGGTGACCGGCAACGTGACCGTCACCGGACAGTCGGGCGCCGGGTGGGTCGTCCTGGGGCCTGATCCGGTCAGCGACCCCACCACCTCGACGGTGAACTTCCCGTACGGCGACAGCCGGGGGAACGCGGTGACGCTGGCCCTGGGTCCGGGAGGCACCCTGAGCGCGACGCTGGCCGCGGCGACCAGTACCCACCTCGTGTTCGACGTCACCGGCTACTTCCTGCCGGGCGCGGCCGGAGCCTGGTTTGTCCCGCTGTCGCCTTCTCGCGTCGTCGACACGCGGTACGGCACCGGGTTGTCCGGTCCCTTTACGGCCTACAGCCCCCGGACGTTCCAAGTCGCGGGTCTCGGCGGCGTGCAGAGCACGGCTCAGGCCGTCACCGGCAACGCGACGGTCACCGGCCAGTCGGCAGCAGGCTGGATCGTCCTCGGGCCCGATCCGGTGGCGGACCCGACCACCTCGACCGTGAACTTCCCGTACGGCGATGCCCGCGGAAACGCGGTGACCCTCGCCCTGGGCCCTGGAGGCACTCTCAGCGGAACGCTGGCTGCGGCGAGCAGCACGCATCTCGTGTTCGACGTCACCGGCTACTTCAAGCTCATCGGGCCGTAATACCCGACACCCGTGGTGGGGTAGCCTAGAACCCGGGTCGCGGTGTTCGCGAGCGGTGTGAAGCGGCCCGCTGTCGGTACCGCCTTTCCCGTCTCCCCGGAGGATTCGATGCGGTGCCTGCGCCGAACCATGGGGAACCGCCAGACTTGGGAGCAGTCATTGCGTGCGAGAGGTCGGGAGATGACCGATGGTGGGAAGTTCTGGGAGGACCTGGCGGCCGAGCATGCCGACGCGCTCGAGGTTCATGGATTCGATTCCGTCAAGCGCGTTCAGGCATTGCGCTACTTCACCTGGAGATGGGGAATGCGGCGTGCTCTGCTGGGGCACCAAGGCCGGTACCTCCTGACGCACTCGTGGCCGAGCAGCTGGCTGAGGGCGGCACTCGGTCGCGTAGACCTCTCCGAGGGTGCGTGGGCACCCGTGACGTGGCCCCGAGGGGAGCGGTGGCTGTACGCGATCGCAACCCGCCTGGCATGGGATGTCGCCCGCCGTCATGGTTCGCCGGCGACGCTTGCCTTGCCGGAGCCGGCTCTCGGGTCGCCCTTCCCCATCCATTGGCGCGGCCGGTTGATCTCCCAGGACCTGGCGAACACCGCGTTAGAAATGCGATCCATCGAAGAAGCGCTGGATGGCCGTCGGCCCGACCATGTTCTCGAACTCGGGGCGGGCTATGGCCGGACCGCCTATGCCGTGTTGTCCAATTACCCTGACGCGTCCTACACCATCGTTGACATCCGACCAGCGATCGAGATCTCCCGGTGGTACCTGACGGCGCTGTTCCCCAATCGGGACATCACGTTCGTTGACGGTGCGGACGCCGACAGTCTGGCCAGGCCGTTCGACCTGGCTATCTCGATCAGCTCGCTTCAGGAAATGACCCCAGAGGTCGTCG